>CAYUZK010000032.1:0-39136 GCA_964449625.1 uncultured Archangium sp. | reverse complement strand
GCGGCGGCGAACGCCTCACAGCTCGAGAAGCGCTCGTCGGGGCTCGTCGCCAGCCCCTTGGCGACGAGGGTCGCGAGCTCCCCCTCGAGGGCTCCCCAGCGACGTGGGCGGTACCCGCCGGTGGCCGCCACGGCCGGAGAGCGCCCCAGGGCGGAGAGGGCGGCGTCGGTCGCCGGCCGCAGCGCCGCGAGGGCGCCGGTGTCGGGCAGACCCGCGCGCGCCCAGGCCTCGACCGCGCGGCGGCTGGTGAAGAGCGTCAGCACGCCGGGCCCGCCATCGGCCCACGGCCACGGCTCTGGCGCCGTCTCGAGGCAGGGCACCGACACCGCGCGGCGGCCACGCGCCTCGAGGGCGGCGCAGGCCTCCGCCGCGTCACGGGCTTCGCGGGTGACGAGCCAGACGGTGCTCACGGCGACGGTCTGGCAGGCTTCGGGCTCGCGCGCGCGGCGGGATGACGGAGCTGTGACCATGACCCACCTGTGACACAGGGCCTGTGGCATCGGGGCATTCATCCTCGCCCATGACGCCTCGAGCCCGCTTCCTCGCCGCGCTGTCTGGTGCCCCCGTCGATCGCCCGCCCGTGTGGCTCATGCGCCAGGCCGGCCGCTACCTCCCCGACTACCGCGCGGTGCGCGCGAAGGCCTCCTTCTGGGAGCTGTGCCACGCGCCGGAGCTGACGACGAAGGTGGCCCTCGAGCCCCTCGACCGCTTCAAGCTCGACGCGGCCATCGTCTTCTCCGACATCCTCACGGTGCCCGAGGCGCTCGGCCTCGACGTCACCTTCGGCCCCGGCGAGGGCCCGCGCATCGGCAAGACGCTCTCGACGCCGGCCGACCTCGCGGCCTGGAAGCGCGAGGGCGTGGTGGGGCGGCTGGGCTTCGTCTCGGAGGCGGTCAAGCACCTCGCCACGGCCCTGGGCGGCCGCTACGGCCTCTTCGGCTTCGCCGGCGCGCCCTTCACGCTCTTCTCGTACATCACCGAGGGCGGCGGCTCCGACGACTTCCTCAAGGCGCGCGTGATGCTGCACCAGCAGCCGCGGCTCGCGGAGCAGGCGCTCACGACGCTGGCCGAGGTCACGGCGGAGTACCTCGAGGCCCAGTGCCAGGCCGGAGCCGACGTGGTGCAGCTCTTCGACACCTGGGGCGGCCTGCTCGATCGCCACGACTACGCGCAGTTCTGTCTGCCGGCCATCCGCCGCATCACCGAGCCGCTCCGCGCGAAGGGCCGCAAGGTGTTCCTCTTCGTGCGCGGCGGGCAGCACCTGCTGCCCATCCTCGGGGAGGCCAACGTCGACGGCTTCTCGCTCGACTGGCGCACCGACTGGCGCGAGGCGCGCGCCTGGTACCCCAACCACGTGCTGCAGGGGAACCTGGACCCCGGGCTCCTGCTCGCCGGGGAGCAGCCCGTGCGCGCCGGCGTGAAGCGCCTCATCGCCACCATGCGCGAGACCAGCGACGGCCGCCGCTGCATCTTGAACCTGGGCCACGGCATCCACAAAGACACGCCGCCGGACACGGTGGCCGCGCTCTGCGACGAGGTCGCCAGTCATGGCTGAAGCCGCCGACGTCGTCGTCATCGGCGGCGGGCTGGCTGGCCTCGCGGCGGCCCTCGAGCTGCGGCAGGCGGGCCGCGAGGTGGTGGTGCTCGAGGCGGGGCCTGAGCTCGGCGGCAAGGCCCGCAGCCGGCAGACGCCGCAGGGCCTCTTCCCCACGGGCCCCAGCAGCTTCAGCGGCAAGGCGGTGGAGCTCTGGCGGCTCCTCGAGCAGCTCGGCCTGCGCGACGAGGCGGTGCCGCTCGACCCGCGCACGCGCACGCGCTTCCTCGTGCGCGGCGGGCGGCTGCAGGCCATTCGCCCCAACCCGGTGAGCCTCTTCACCACCGGCGCCTTCACCTGGGGCGAGCGCTGGGCGCTGGTGAAGGCCCTCTTCGCCCGCGACCGCACGCGCGCGCCCGAGGGCGACGAGTCGATGGCGGCCTTCCTCACGCGCTGCTTCGGGCCGAGCCTCGTGGAGCACGTCTTCGGCGCGCTCTTCAACGGCATCTACGCCGGCGACCTGTCGACGCTCTCGGCCCAGACGTGCCTCACCAGCCTCGTGGAGTCGGAGCGCGCCACCGGCAGCCCCCTGCGCGGCCTCTTCCGCAAGAGCGGGCCGCCGTCGCCGCTCGCGCGCCGGGGCTTCTTCACGCTGCGCGGCGGCCTGGGGCGCATCGGCGAGGCCGCGGCGAAGGTGCTGCCCGTGAGGCTCGAGAGCGCGGTGTCGGCGCTCGAGCTCTCGGGCGGCGGCGTCACCGTGCGCGCGCGCCAGGGCGGGCGGAGCGTGGAGCTCGACGCGCGGCAGGTGGTGCTGGCGACCGAGGCCGACGTGGCGGCGAAGCTGCTGGGCCCGGCGCTCCCTGCCGCGGCGGCGGTGCTGGGCCGCTTCGTCTACTCTCCCGTCACCATGGTGCAGTGGGCAGAGAAGCAGGCCGGTGACTCGAGGCTCCCCGACGGCTTCGGCTACCTCGCGGCGCCGGTGGAGCGCACCTTCGCGCTCGGCACGCTCTTCGTGGGCGATCTGCTCGGCGCCAGCCCCCGCACCTTCACCACCTTCGTCGGCGGGGCCCTCACCCCGGAGCGCGCGGCCCTCGACGACGCGGCCCTGGCCGCCGGGCTGGGTGAGGACCTGCGCCGCTTGACGGGCGGCCGGGTGGGCGAGGTGGCCGGCGTCGTGCGCTGGCCGGGCGCCGTGTTCCAGGCCCCGGTGGGCCACCGGGCGCAGCTCGCCGCGCTGGAGGCCGCCGTCGGCGCGCATCCCCTTGCGCTGGCTGGCAGCTACCTCGGCGCGGCTGCCATGCGCGACGCCGCCGCCGCCGGGCAGCGCGCCGCGGCGCGGCTCCTCGGGCAGGTCGTGTCGCAGCCGGTGAGGGCCGTCGCGTGAGCCCCGGCGCCGCGCACAAGGAGACGCCCGGCCTGGCCGTGGTCGGCGCGTCGTGGCGGAGCGCCAACACGGAGCTACGCGGCAAGCTGGGCGCTCTGGCCCTCGAGGCCGAGCCCGTCGCCTCGCTCCGCAAGTCGGGCTACCTCTCGGGGGGGGCCTGCGTCACCACCTGCTCGCGCACGGAGTGGCTCATCACCTCCGCGCAGCCGGAGTGGGCGGCGACGCTCCTGCGCGGCGCGCTGGTGAGCCGGGTGGAGGGCCTGTCGCCGGAGCAGCTCCAGGTGCGCGTGGGCCATGGCGCGGCGCACTACCTGTTGCGCGTCACCGCGGGCCTCGACTCCGTGGCCGAGGGCGAGAGCGCCGTCGGCCGCCAGGTGCTCAAGGCCTTCGAGCGCGCGCGCGTCGCCGGCACCACCGATCGCAACCTGAACCGCGTGGCCCGGCACCTCGAGCGCATGCTGCACCTGCGCCGCGACACGGTGCCGGCGGGCCACTCCCGCGGCGTGCAGTCGCTGGTGCGCGAGACGCTGCTCGAGCAGCCGGTGCGCTCGGTGGCGGTGTTGGGCCGCGGTGAGTTCGGCCAGGCCATGGAGCGGGCCCTCGTCGGCGCCCGCCGCTGGGACGTCAGCACCTGGAGCCGCCAGTCGCTCGACGAGCTCCTCGCGCGCATGGGCACCATGGACGCGCTGGTGGTGGCCACCGGCGCGGCGCACGCCTGGCTCAACCTCCCGGCGCGGCGCACCCCGGGTCTGTGCATCGACGCGGGCTCGCCGCCGCAGGTGCGCCAGGCCCCGGGGTGGACGCTGGTGGGCCTCGACGCGCTCCTGGCGCGGCCCGAGCTGCACCTGGGCGAAGACGAGCGCGCGCGCCTCGAGACGCTGGTGGACGAGGCGGCCCTGTCGCTGGCGCGAGAGCTCTACGCTCCGGTGCCCGCCACGGCCCTGGCGGCCATCGACGCCGAGCGAAACAGCTTCTTGAACGAGGCGCTGCCGGCGCTCCTCGAGGGCCTGCCCGCGGCGCAGGCGCGGCGCGTGCGCCAGGCGGTCGGCGCCTTCACCCACCAGTTGCTGCGGCACGCCAGGGAGGCGAGATCGTGAGGACCTTCACCGTCGGGACGCGCGGGAGCGCGCTGGCCCTGTGGCAGACGCGGCACGTCTCGGCGCAGCTCGCCGCGCGCGGCGTCACGGTCGCCGAGCGCGTCATCACCACCCGCGGCGACGTCAACCAGTCGGAGAGGCTCCAGGGGCGCCTCGAGAAGGGCTTCTTCACCGAGGAGCTCGAGCACGCGCTGCGCGCGAAGGAGATCGACTGGGCGGTGCACAGCTTGAAGGACCTGCCCACCCGGCAGCCCGACGGCCTCGCGCTGGCCGCCATCCTGCCCCGGGCCTCCCCCAGCGATCTGCTGGTGGTGCGCCTCGACGCCCTCGACGAGTCGCGCCGCGTGCCGGTGAAGGCCGGTGGCAAGGTGGGCTCCTCGTCGCTGCGGCGCGAGGCGCTGCTCAAGCACTTCGGGCCCCACACCGCGCCGGGGCCGCTGCGCGGCAACGTGCCCACGCGGGTCGAGAAGCTCCGCGCGGGCGCCTACGACGCCATCGTGCTGGCCGAGGCCGGCGTGGCGCGCCTCGAGCTGCCGCTGGCCGATCTCGCCGCCTTCCGCCTCTCGCCGCGCCGCTGGCCGGGCGCGCCGGGGCAGGGCGCCGTGGCGGTGCAGTGCCGCGCCGACGACGCTGAGGTGTTGGCGGTGCTCGCGGCCCTCGACCACGCGCCCACGCGCGCGGCGGTGACGCTCGAGCGCGAGCTCCTGCGCGAGCTCGAAGGCGGCTGCACGACGCCCTTCGGCTGCTTCACCGACGGCGAGCGCGCCTGGCTGGGCCTTTCCGCCGCGAAGGGCTGGGTCGGCCTCGAGCTGCCTGCGCCCGCCGCGCCCACCGCTGACTGGCTGCGTACAACCCTCGAGGCGCTCGCTGGCGCCCCGCTTTCCCCGGAGGAGTCCGATGAGTGGTTCGCCCGGCGCATCTGAGCGCCTGTTTTCCCGTGCCCAGGGCCTCATGCCCGGTGGCGTCTCGAGCCCGGTGCGGGCCTTCCGGAGCGTCGGCGGTACGCCGCGGTACATGAGCCGCGGCGAGGGCGCGGTGCTCATCGACGAGGACGGCCGGCGCTACGTCGACTTCTGCCTCGCCTGGGGTCCCCTCATCCTCGGGCATGCGCACCCCGCGGTGGTCGAGGCGGTGCGCTCGGCGGCCACCCAGGGCCTGGCCTTCGGCACCTGCCACCGCAACGAGGTGACGCTGGCCGAGCTGGTGCTCGAGGCCTTCGCGCCGGCCGACCGCGTGCGCTTCGTGGTGTCGGGCACCGAGGCGGTGATGACGGCCACGCGGCTCGCGCGCGCGCACACCGGGCGCCCGCTCTTGCTCAAGTTCTCGGGCTGCTACCACGGGCACGCCGACGCGATGCTGGTGAAGGCCGGCAGCGGCGTGGTGACGCTGGGCCTGGCCGACAGCGAAGGCGTGGCGCCGCAGGTGGCCCGTGACACGGTGGTGGCGCCGCTGGGCGACGTGGAGGCCCTCGAGGCCGTCTTCCGCGCCCACGGCGACCAGCTCGCCGGCGCCATCATCGAGCCGCTGCCCGCGAACAACGGGCTCCTCGTGCAGCACCGCGACTTCCTCGCCCGGCTGCGCGCGCTCACGCAGCAGCACGGCGCGCTGCTGATCTTCGACGAGGTGATCAGCGGCTTCCGCTTCGGCTTCCACGGCTACGGCCGCGCGGTCGACGTGCAGCCCGACCTCGTCACCCTGGGGAAGATCGTCGGCGGGGGCCTCCCGGTGGGCGCGGTGGTGGGCCGCGCCGAGGTGCTCGATCGCCTCGCGCCGCTGGGCAAGACGTACCAGGCGGGCACCATGGCGGGGAACCCGGTGGCCCTGGCCGCAGGCATCGCCACCCTGCGCGAGCTGCAGACGGGCCGGCCCTACGAGCAGCTCGAGCTGCTGGGCCGCGCCCTCGACGCCGCCGTCGCCGCGCGCGCCGGTCGCGCCTTCGAGCTGGTGCGCGTGGGGAGCCTCTTCTGGCCCTACTACTCGCGCGCCGGGGCGCCGCCGACGCGCGCCGAGGACATCACCCCCGAGGCGGTGGCGGGCTTCCGCGGCCGCTACGCCGGCTGGCTCGACGCGGGCCTCTACCTCCCGCCGTCGGCCTACGAGGTGGGCTTCCTGAGCGCGGCCCACGACGTGACCCAGGTGCAGCAGTTGGTGGCCGCGCTGTGAGGCGGGTCTGCTAGGCGCACACCCATGGGACGCGCGCGACAGTGGCTGGGCCGCAACCTCGACGTCATCGCCTTCGGCGGGGCGCTGGCGAGCGTCGGCCCGCTCATGGCGTGGTGGGCGGTGCTCGTGCGCCGCAACATCCTCGTCACCGACAGCTACCTGCGCGCGCAGATCGAGTACGGGCTCGAGGGCGCCGAGCGCGCCCAGCGCCTGGCCGACCTCGACGAGCTGACCAACCGGCAGCTCTTCATGATCTTCGGCGAGTCGGCGCTCGCCGGCGTGCTGCTGTGCGTGCTGGCCGTGGTGCTCTTCCTCGTGGCCCGGCAGCGGCGCGACGAGAACCGGCGGCTGCAGACCATGCTCCAGCTCACCACCCACCAGCTCAAGACGCCGCTGGCCGGGCTCCGGGCGCTGCTGCAGAGCCTCCAGTCGGGCGCCATCCCCGCGGAGCTGCGCCCGAAGTTCCTGCTCCAGGGCCTCGCGGAGTGCGATCGCCTCGAGCACCTCGTGGAGACGACGCTCGCCTACCAGCGGGCCGTGGCCCAGGTGGCCGCGCGGGCCGAGGTGGTGCCGTCCGAGACGCTCGTCGCCAGCATCCTCCAGCACCGGCGGGCGACCTTCCCCGACGATAGCGTGGCCTGGCAGCCTTCGGCGCAGGTGCCGGTGGAGTGCGACCCCGACGCGGTGCGGGTGGTGCTCGAGAACCTCCTCGACAACGCGCGCAAGTACGGCGGCGGGCGGGTGGAGCTGGTGGACGCGACCCAGGGGGCCCGCTGGCGCCTCGAGGTGCGCGACCAGGGCCAGGGCTTCGAGGCCCGCGACGCCGAGCGCCTCTTCGAGCCCTTCGAGCGCGGCGGGGGCACCGGCGTGGCCCACGGCAGCGGCCTGGGGCTCTACATCTCGCGGCGGCTCGCGCGGCAGATGCGCGGCGAGCTGAGCGCGCACAGCGACGGCCCGGGGCGGGGCAGCGTCTTCGTGCTCGAGCTCCCCGTCGCCCGGCAGCAGGAGGTGGTCCGTGGCTGAGCGCATCCTCGTCATCGAAGACGAGCAGCTCGTGAGAGATCTCGTGGTGCTGAACCTGAAGCACGCCGGCTACGAGGTGGTGTCGGAGGCCACCTTCGCGGCCGGGGCCCGGGCGATCGCCGAGCCGGGGGTGGACCTCGCGCTGGTGGACGTGATGCTGCCGGGCGGCGAGGGCTTCCAGCTCGTGCGCGCGGCCCGCGACGCCGGCGTGAAGTGCCCGATCATGATGCTGACGGCCCGCGCCGAGACGCAGTCGAAGGTGCGCGGCCTCGACTGCGGCGCCGACGACTACCTCACCAAGCCCTTCGACGTGGACGAGCTGCTGGCCCGGGTGCGGGCGCTCCTGCGGCGGCGGGGTGGCACCGCGGTGGAGCCCGCGCGGGCGGTCGCCATCGGGAGCTACGCGGTGCGCTTCGACACTGGCCGCGCCACCACCAACGAGGGCGAGGTGACGCTCTCCGACAAGGAGCTCAAGCTGGTCGAGCTCTTCTCGCGCAACGTCGACCGGCTCCTCACGCGCGCCGACATCCTCGAGGAGGTGTGGGGCATGGACGCCTTCCCCACCGATCGCACCATCGACAACTTCATCATGCGCCTGCGCCGCCTCTTCGAGCCCAACCCCGAGGCGCCGGTGCACTTCGTCACCGTCCGCGGGCGGGGGTACCTCTTCCGCCCATGAGCGCCTCCGCTCCCCAGGTCGTGACCAGCGAGGTCGACGGCGTCCTGCTCGTCAACATCGGCACGCCCGACGCGCCGACGCCCGCGGCCGTGCGCCGCTACCTGCGCGAGTTCTTGGGCGACCCGAAGGTCATCGACCTGCCCGCGCCGGCGCGGTGGCTGCTGCTCAACCTCGTCATCCTCCCGTTTCGCCCGAAGAAGAGCGCCCACGCCTACCAGGCCATCTGGACGGAGCAGGGCTCGCCGCTGCTGGGCTTCGCGCAGGCGCAGGTCGAGGCGCTCCGGCGGGCGCTGCCCGGCGTCGAGGTCGAGGTCGCCATGCGCTACGGGAACCCGTCGCTCGCCGACGCGCTCGCGCGGCTCCACGCGAAGGGCGTGACGCGCGTGACGGCCGTGCCGATGTACCCGCAGTACGCCTCGGCCACGACGGCCAGCACCGTGGAGGCCTTCGCGGCGCTCGCCCCGAAGGGCCTGGTGACGCCCGCCTTCTTCGCGCGGCCGGGCTTCGTGGAGGCCGCGGCGGCCAGGGTGCGCGACGCGGTGGCCGCCAGCGGCGCCGAGGTCGTGCTCTTCAGCTACCACGGCCTGCCGGCGCGGCAGCTCAAGCCCGTGTGCGAGGGCGGGTGCGAGGGGCTCCGCGGCGGCCGCGGCCCCTGCCCGGTGCTGGGGCCGGCCAACGCGAGCTGCTACCGCGCGCAGTGCTTCGCCACCACCCGGGCCCTCGTCGCCGCGGCGGGCGTGGGGCGCCACGAGACGAGCTTCCAGTCGCGGCTCAAGGGCGCGACCTGGCTGGGCCCCTTCACCGACGAGGTGGTGGCCCGGCTAGCGCGCGAGGGCGTCAAGCGGCTGGCCGTGGCGTGCCCGTCGTTCGTCGCCGACTGCCTCGAGACGCTCGAGGAGATCGGCCTGCGCGCGGCCGAGACGTTCCGCGAGGCCGGCGGCGAGGCGCTGACCCTGGTGCCGGCGGTGAACGATGCCCCGGCCTTCATCACCGCGCTGGCCGAACTGGTCCGCGAGCAGTGGACCCGAGGAGAGACCCCATGACGCCCAGCGCGATGGTCGCGAAGTACGACGTGCCCGGGCCCCGCTACACGAGCTACCCCACGGTGCCGTACTGGCAGAAGGCACCGACGCAGGAGGAGTGGTTCGAGCACCTGCAGCGCGCGGTCGAGCGCAGCAGGGCCGCGGGGCAGGGCGCGTCGGTCTACATCCACGTGCCGTTCTGCCGGTCGCTGTGCCACTACTGCGGCTGCAACACCTTCATCAGCCGCGACCCGTCGGTGGCCGGGCCCTACGTGGACCACGTGCTGAGGGAGTGGAGCCTCTACACCGAGCGCGTGGGCCGGGTGCGCCTCGATGAGCTGCACGTCGGCGGCGGCACGCCGACCTACCTGTCGCCGGAGCTCCTGCACCGGATGCTGCACGGCGTGCTCTCGAAGCTCGACGTCTCGAAGGACGCGGAGCTCTCCATCGAGGCGGACCCGCGGGTGACGACGCCCGAGCAGCTCGAGGTGCTCGGGCGCCTGGGCTTCACCCGGCTCTCGCTCGGCATCCAGGACTTCGACGCCACCGTGCAGCACGCGGTGAATCGCCACCAGACCGTCGACGAGGTGCGCATGGTGACCGAGGCGGCGCGCAGGTCGGGCTTCACCGGCGTGAACTACGATCTCATCTACGGGCTGCCCAAGCAGACGCCGAAGAGCGTCGAGGACACCATCGACGCCGTGCGCACGCTGCGGCCCGACCGCATCGCCTTCTACGGCTACGCCCACGTGCCGTGGATGAAGTCCTTCCAGCGGAAGTTCGAGGACAGCGACGTGCCCGCGGGCGGCGCGAAGCGGGAGCTGTACGAGCTGGGCCGCGCGCTGCTGCTCGAGACGGGGTACCGCGAGATCGGCCTCGATCACTTCGCCCTCGAGGACGACGGGCTGTGGCGGGCCTACGCCGAGGGGCGCATGCACCGGAACTTCATGGGCTACACCGAGCGCAGCACCATGCCCATCTTCGCCCTCGGCGTGTCCTCCATCGGCGACACGTGGACTGCCTATGCGCAGAACGAGAAGACCGTGCCCGACTGGACGAAGCGGGTGCTGGCGGGCGAGCTCCCCATCTCGAAGGGGCACGTGCTCGACGACGAAGACCTGGTGCTCCGGCGGCACATCACCGACGTGATGACGCGCTTCGAGACCACCTGCGCCGCGCCGGTGCTCCGTGATGTGTCGGGGCGGCTGGCCGAGCTGGCCGACGACGGGCTGGTGGCGCTCGATGGTGGGACCGTGCGGGTGACGGAGCAGGGCCGGCCCTTCGTGCGGAACGTGTGCATGGCCTTCGACGCTCGGCTCGCGCGCCAGGCGCCTGACCGGCCGCTGTTCAGTCGGACCGTGTGACGTTCGGCTGAAAAGGGAGCGCGGCAGTCGGAGGGCCTCCGCGCCCCTCGCGCTTCGGGGTCGAGGGGCTCCGCGAGGCGAGCAGGGGGCGCGTGCCAGTCGCCCCACTGACTCCCTGGGCCCGCAGGCGCGCGGAGTCGCCCGAAAGTGCCATGATGAGCGCGTGCGTCGCTGGCTCCTCCACGCCGTACCCTGCCTGCTGCTCCTCTCGTGTGGGCGGACCGAGCCGGTCATCCCGGGCGTCGAGGACTTCTGCGGCGACGGCATCGTCCAGGCCCCCGAGGCCTGCGACGACGGCGACCTCGACGACGGCGACGCGTGTCTCTCGAGCTGCGTGGGGGCCCGCTGCGGCGACGGCGTCGTCTGGCGCGACCGGGAACTCTGTGACCCGGGCATCGCGGTCGATGGAGGCGCGTGCACGCCGCGCTGCACCGTCGTGACGTGTGGAGACGGCCAGGTCGAGGCCCCCGAGCGCTGTGACGACGGGAACCAGGACGACACCGACGCCTGCCTCTCCACCTGCCTGCCCGCGCTCTGCGGTGACGGCTTCGTGCACCGCGGCGTCGAGGCCTGCGACGACGGCAACCAGCGCGACGACGACGCCTGCGTCAGCTGCCAACTCGCTCGGTGCGGCGATGGCCTCGTCCAGCGGGGGGTCGAGGCCTGCGACGACGGGAACGCCGACGCGCACGACGCCTGCCTCCCCGACTGCGTCGCGGCCCGCTGCGGCGACGGCGTGCTGCACCGCGGTGTCGAGGCCTGCGACGACGCCAACCATGACGACGGCGACGACTGCCTCACCAGCTGTGCCCTCGCGCGCTGTGGCGACGGCTTCCTCCACCGGGGCGTCGAGGCCTGCGACGACGGCAACACCTCGAACACCGACGGCTGCGTGGGCGCCTGCGTGCCCGCCCGCTGCGGCGATGGCTTCGTGCGCGCGGGGGTCGAGCAGTGCGACGACGCCAACACCAACGACCTCGACGGCTGCGACAACGGCTGCCGGCTCCCCGTGTGCGGTGATGGCAAGCGGGCCGGCGCCGAGGCCTGCGATCTCGGCGCGGAGAACGGCGACACGCCCGCCTTCCGCATCACCCAGGCGAGCGGCACCCGCATCGGCACCGACGCCCTCGTGCGCGCGAGCACGGTGCAGCAGTTCTACGACTACCGCTCGGCGAGCTCGCACACGGGCCTCGAGCGCGTCGGCGAAAGCCGCATCTACCTCCACGTGGACTCCGCGACCGGCCGGCTCTCGCTCGTGCTGACCCACGGCATCGACTTCACCGGCCCCGGCACCGCCCAGCCCCCCAGCACCGTGCAGATGGACGTGGCCGGCCTCCCGCCGGGCGTCGTGGTGCGGGTGGCCGATGACACGCCCCAGGAGTTCTTCATGGGCCCGCCGGGGAGCGGCACCGCCTTCGGCCGCTGGACCTTCGACCGGAACAGCGACGGCGGCGCCCTGGGCTTCCTCCCGTTCCCCGGGCGGTGGCGCATCACCGTCACGCCGCGCTTCCAGCAGGGCATCACCACCTGGGGCTGGGTCCGCCACGACGGCACCCGCATCGCCCTCGACATGTCGCAGCCCATCGTCATCGAGGCCCTCGACCAGGCCACGCTCTGCCGCGCCGACTGCACCGTGCCTCGCTGCGGCGACGGGCGCTTCGACGCCGGCGAGGTCTGCGACGACGGCAACACCCGCGACGGCGACGGGTGCTCGGCGGACTGCAAGCGGCTGCGCTGAGCGCCGCTTACGTCGGCGGCGCCCGCGGCGGTCGGCTGGGCATGCCCATGGCCTCGCGCACGGCGCGGAACTCGGCCGTCCATTGGCTCGCCGCGTCGCGAACGATGAGGGTGCGATCGACGCGAGGGCCCGGCTCCCGGGCGAGCACGTCGATCATCACCAGCGGGTCCTTGCCGGCGCGGGGCACGACGTCGACGTGCTCGGTGACGAAGAGCCCGCTCGCGGCCGCGGCGGCCGTCACCCGGGCTGCCTCGAGCGCCGCCGTGCACACCACGAAGCGCCCGCCAGGGGCGAGCCACCGCGCGGCGGCCTCGGCGTAGACCTCGACGCCCCCGCGCAGCTCGAAGCGGCACGGCGCGGCGTGGGCCTTCTCGCTCTCGGGCCCGGTGCCGCGGGGGAAGTAGGGCGGGGTGCCGGTGATGAGGTCGAAGCGCGCGTCGGGCGGCAGCACCGAGGGCTCGCGGAGGTCGCCGTCGATGATGCGGCAGCGCCCCTCGGCGCCGTTCCACGCGATGGAGCGCCGGCCCAGGGCCGCGCGCTCGCCTTGCGCCTCGATGCCGGTGACGCTCGCGCCGGGCAGCCGCCACGCCAGCATCAACAGCACGCTCCCCAGGCCGCAGCCGAGGTCGAGCAGCGCCTTCGCCCCGAGCGCCTCGGCGTGCGGCGCGGCGACGGCGGCCGTCACCAGGTCGTCGAGGCTCCAGCGGTGGCCCTGCTGCTTCTGGAACACCCGCCACTCGCCGGTGAGCAGGCAGAGGTCCTCGTCATCGGCCGGCTCGAGCTCCGGCCGCCCCTCGGCGCCACGAGGCCTCGGGCCAGGGGCCACCCAGCCTGCTGGACGTCGGGGCGTGCGGACGATGCCGGCCATGGGTGGCGCAGCATAGCCGCCAGCCGGAGCTCGAGGCGGCGCGCGCTTCAGCGGCGGCGGCCGCCGCCCTTCGACTTCGTCGCGGGGGCGGTGCCCGGGCTCGGGGCAGACGACTCGAGGCGATCCTGCTCAGCGGCGGCCGCCTGGTCAGCGGTCACCTCGCCCGGCAGGCCCTTCTCGACCGACGGCCCCTCGCCGGGCCGCTCCTCGAGGGTCACGGGGTTCTCGTCGCTGAAGCCCTTCTGCACCTGCACCTCGGTGGGCGCCTGCTTCGCCTTCTCGGCGGCCTCCGCTTCGGCCTTCTCCTTCGCGATGAGCTCCTTCACCCGCGCCTGCCCCTCGGCGTACTCGCCCCGGTCGCGCTTGATCGACTCCCGCGCCCACTGCTTGGCGTCCACCCCGTGCTTGTCGAGCACCTTCGCCTCGGCCGCGGCGCGGTCCTTCGTGAGCTGCCGGCGCTCCTCCTGCGAGAGCTCCGAGAGCTGCTTGTTGCCGTAGCGGGCGGTCACCTCCGCCTGCGCCTTGCGCTCGTCGAACTCGATCTGTGCGGCCTTCTCTGGGGGAATCGGGTCGGCGCCCAGCGCGAGCACGAGGATGAGGAAGGGGAGCGACATGGACGACCTCCGTCGCCAGACGCTACGTCACTTCTTGCAGGCGCTGCACGCCTCGTTGAACCGGGCGCACTCTTCCTGGGCGGTGATGCAGCGCTGCTGGTAGTCGTTGCGGTCCGCATGCCGGCCGGCCACGTCGCAGGCCGTCGCCGACAGGCCGCACACCTTCGTCTTGATCGAGCAGGTCTCGCCGCACGCGAGGTCGGTCTTGGTGGCGAGCTCCTCGAGCTGCGCGGCGATGGTGTCCATCTTCTCGTCGTCCGACCCCTGGAGCGTCGAGACCGGCGCCGCCTTGGGGCAGGCCAGGAGGAGCGACGACAGCGCGAGGGGCAGGAGCAGGCGGGTCATGGCGTCCTTTTAGCGGCGACGCGGCCCGCTTCAACCTTTCCCGCTGGGAATGACGGTGGGGCGCCGCTCCGGGGGCGGCCGGGGCTTGTGCTGCTCCCGCCAGTAGAAGAAGGCGCTCAGCGCCAGCACCAGCACGATGGCCGCGCGCCGCAGCCACTCCTCGCGCGCGCGCGCCGGCGACGACTCCCACGCGCGGGCGGCCGCCTCGAGCTGTGCCTCGAGCGCCTCGCGGTGCGCGCGCAGGCCCGCCTCGAGCTCCCGCAGCGCCCGGACCGTATCGCCTCCTTCCCCGCGGCCGAAGAAGGCCGGCACCGCCGTCGCCTCCGCCTCATCGGACAGGCGCGCGGCGCCGCCGGAGTGCACGTCGAGGAAGGCGCGGAAGACGAGCACCTCGGCGCGCGCCAGGTCCACCCCGAAGAGCGCGCCAACCTCGAGAGGCCCCAGGCCCTCGAGGGCCACGCGCTTGACCACCTCCGCCGAGCGCGGCGGCGCGGCGGTGAGCAGCCGGAAGAGGGCGGTGGCCTGCGACATGGCCGCCGTCCTGCCAAATTCTTGAGCCGCTGTCGCCTGTCCGTACAGTGGCCAAATGCGCGCAGCGATGATGATGGCGCTCGTCGCGACGAGCGCGTGGAGCGCCGAGACGATGCGCATCGCCGTGGGGCCGGAGGGCGCGCGGGTGGTGCTCGAGGGCGCCGACCTCCGCGTGGGCCCCGACGCCGACGAGGGCCGCTACGAGCCCTTCAGCGCGACGCGGGTCACCGTGGCCTACGAGGGCGGCGCCCTCACCGTGAACGGCCACGCCAGCCCCACGCCGGCGCTCCGCTTCCGCTCGGGGGCTGAGGGCGACTCGCCGCTCTCGGTCAACGGCACGAAGGTGCGGGGCGACGTGGTGGTGCTCCGCGGCAAGAGCCAGCTCGCGGCCGTCAACGTGCTCGCCCTCGAGGACTACCTCGTCGGCGTGCTCGGCGGCGAGATGCCGCGCTCCTTCCCTCCCGAGGCGCTGAAGGCCCAGGCCGTGGCCGCCCGCACCTACGCGCTCAACAAGAAGCTCGAGCAGTACGGGCAGCCCTTCCACCTCGGCAGCTCCGTCATCAGCCAGGTGTACAAGGGCCTCGAGGTGGAAGACGCGCGCACGCGCGAGGCGGTGGAGGCGACGCGGGGCCTGGTGCTCACCTGGCAGCTCCAGCCCATCGAGGCCTACTTCCACGCGAGCTGCGGCGGCCGCACCGAGTCGGGCCTCGACGCCCTCGGGCGAGACCTCCCGTACCTGCGCCCCGTCGACTGCGGCTGCGCGAAGCTGCCCACCAGCCACTGGACGCTGGACCTCACGCCCGCCGACCTCAAGCCGCTCGGCGCCCAGAAGGCCACCGGGCTCAAGGTGCAGGGCCGCTCCCCCACCGGCCGCGCCCGCCGCGTCGACCTCGGCACCCGCACCGTCGACGCCGTCACCTTCCGCGAGCGCGTCGGGTACATGAAGCTCAAGAGCCTGCACTTCGACGTCGAGAAGCACCGCGAGGGCTGGCGGCTGTCGGGGCACGGCTTCGGCCACGGCGCGGGCCTGTGCCAGTGGGGCGCCCGGGTGTTCGCCGACAAGGGCTGGGACTACCGGAAGATCCTCCGGCACTACTACCCGGGCACCGAGCTCCAGGCGCTCTACGAGTAGCCCGGGGCCTCAGCCCTCGAAGAGGCCGAGCAGATCGTCGCGGGTGAGCGCCGCCGCGCCTGCCCCGCCGTCGAGCGCCGCCTCGAAGAGGGCGCGCTTCTTGTCCTGGAGCTGGAGGATGCGCTCCTCCACCGTGCCCTGGGCGACGAGGCGGTAGATGAAGACGGGCTTGTCCTGGCCGATGCGGTGCGCGCGGTCGGCCGCCTGCGCCTCCACCGACGGGTTCCACCACGGGTCCACCAGGAAGACGTGGTCGGCCGCCGTGAGCGTGAGCCCGGTGCCGCCGGCCTTGAGCGACATGAGCAGCACCGTGGGGCCGGTGGGTGACTGGAACTCGGTGGTGATCTCCCCCCGGTTCGCGGTGGAGCCGTCGAGGCGCGAGAAGGTGAGGCCCGCTGCCGTCAGCGCCGGCTCGATGAGGTCCAGCATCGAGGTCCACTGGCTGAAGACGAGCGCCCGGTGGCCCTCGGCGGCGGCGGTGGTGAGCGCGTCCACCAGCGCCTCGACCTTCGACGACGTCTTCGCCTGCTGGCCGGGCACCAGGGCCACGTGGCAGGCCGCCTGCCGCAGCCGCAGGAGCGCCTCGAGGGCCTTGAGCACGCTGCCGCCGCCCTGGAGCAGCCGCACCACGTCGGCCCGCGTCGCCGCGTGCACCGCGTCGTAGACGGCCCGCTCCTTCTCCTCGAGCGTGACGAAGCGGATGGCCTCCGTGCGCGCCGGGAGCTCCGGCGCCACGTCCTTCTTCAGGCGCCGCAGCACGAAGGGCGCCACGCGCTTGCGCAGCGCCTGGGTCTGCGCCGCGTCGCCGCGCTCGATGGGCTCGGCGAAGCGGGCGTTGAAGTCGCCGCGCCCCCCGAGGAGCCCCGGGTTGGTGAAGTGCATCAAGCTCCACAGCTCCTCGAGGCGGTTCTCCAGCGGCGTGCCCGAGACCGCCAGCTTGAGGCCGCCCTGGAGCCGGTAGGCCGCGCGCGTCACCTGGCTGTCGGGGTTCTTGATGGCCTGCGCCTCGTCGAGCACCACCACGCGCCAGCCCTTCGCGGCCAGGGCGTCGGCGTCGAGCCGGAGGATGGCGTAGGTCGTCAGGGTGACGTCGGCCTCCGTCAGCGAGCGCCCCGGGCCGTGGAAGGCGTTGACCGAGAGCGCCGGGCGGAAGCGCTGGAGCTCCGCTCTCCAGTTCGGCAGCACGGAGGTCGGGCAGACCACGAGGGAGCCCTGCTCGAGCGCGCAGATGGCCTGCAGCGTCTTGCCCAGGCCCATGTCGTCGGCCAGCACGCCGCCGAGGCCCGCCCGCTTGAGGAACTCGAGCCAGTCGACGCCGTGCTGCTGGTAGGGGCGCAGCGTGGCCTGGAGCCCCTCGGGGAGCTGCGCCCGCGGGAGCGTCTCGAAGCCCTCGGCGAGGGGCTTGAGGCGCTCGAGGCCAGGCGGTGGCGGGGCCTCCATGGTCTGGCAGAGCTCCGCGAGCGCCGGCAGCGCGTGGTTGGCCACGGTGCCGTTTTCGGCGCGCGCCTCGAGGAGCCGCTGCACGCGGGCGCCGTGCGTGTCGAGCCACGCGGTGGGGAGCGGGGCCCAGCCGCCGCCCTCGATGGGCACCAGGCCCAGGCCCTCGCGCCAGGCGCGCAGCACGGCCTCGCCGCTGACCTCGACGCCAGAGGCGCCGCCTTCGACCTCGAAGGCGAGGGCGAAGGTCGCGCGGGGTACCCCGAAGGCGTCGAGGGTGGTGCTGGAGTCGAGGCGGGGCTTGAGGTGGAGGCCCACGCCGACGACGCGGCGGGCGTCGCCGGTGAGGCCGCCGCGCCAGCGCTTGAGCTTGTCGATGAAGCGGGCGAGCTCCTGGCCCGAGAAGGTGGTGCGCCGGCCCGGCACGAGCCCCAGGGTCTCGCGGAGGCTCGCGGTGACGCGCGCCTCGGCGCTCTCGTCGCGCAGCGGCAGGGCGCCGCCGAGGTGCACGAGGCGCCCGGCGTCGACGCGCGCGCGGGGCGGGGCGCCGTAGACGAGCGTCGGCAGCACGTCGAGGCCCGTGTCGAGCTGCGCGAGCTGCAGCTCGATGCGCGGGGTCAGCGCGCGATCGATGCGCGGCAGTCGCCGGCTGTGGTTGTCGACGGGGAAGCGCCGCGCGAGCTCCGGGAGCACCTGCCCCACCAGCTCGCCCAGGCGCGAGGCGTCGTAGCGGCGCACCGAGGGGAGCAGGTGGAGGAAGGGGCCCGTGAGGGCCGTCTCGCCGAGGCGGCAGATGACGTCGCCGCAGCGCGCGACGCCCGCGGAGATGACCTCGCTCACGCGCGGGTCGGCGTGGATGGTGACGACGAGCTCGCCGCCCGCGTCTTCGACCTTCACGCGGGGGAGCATGACCTCGCTCGAGAACGCCACCGGCTGGCCCTCGAAGAGGATCTGCTTCGAGGGCTCGAGGAGCGTGAGGAGCCCCTCGAGGCGCTCGGGTGGGAGCGGACCGCGCCAGGGCCGCTCGAGGACGCGGTCGGCGAGGAGGTCGCCGTTCTCGAGCTGGAGGTCGCGGGCGAGGCCGTTGGCGACCATCGACTGGAGGGCGCCGGGCAGGGGCTCGCGGCGGCCGTCGGCGTGGAGGAGCTCGCGGGTGAGGGTGACGCCGAGGCCTTCGCGGGTAATGCGGTAGACGAGGCGGGTCCAGGTGGCGGCGGTGGTGGCGACCTGCTCGCCGCCCTGGGCGAGGGTGATGGCGGCGGCGACGACGTGCTCGCAGGGGTCGAAGGCGCCGTCGCAGGAGCACTCCCAGGAGTCGTCGGGCGTCAGGTAGACGGTCAGTGGCACCGGGCGGTTCGCTGGCTTGACGCGGAAGACGTACTCGTCGCCCTGCCGCTTCTCGAGCGCCGCGGCGTTGGCCCGGGCGAGCTTCACTCCGTTGGCCCAGAGGGCCGGCTTGGCCTCTTCGCGGATGGCGTCGAGCAGCGCTTGCGACATGCGGCGGCGCTTAGCCGGTTTACGCGAGCCCGGCAGCGGGGAAGGTGGCCCCGAGGGCGAGGCCGAGCTGCGGCGCGCGGGCCGACAGGAGCGTGCGCAGGTCGGCGAGCCACGCGGTGTCGTCGAGGCCTCGGCGGGTGACGACGAGCGACTGCCAGCCGAGGGCGGCGAGGCGGCTGCGCTGGCGGGCGTCGCGCTCGAAGCGCTCGCGCTGGTGGTGCCAGCGGTAGCCGTCGACGTGCAGGGCGACGCGGTGAGCGGGCCAGGCGAAGTCGATGCGCATGACGTAGTGGCCCTCGTGGTGGACCTCGAGCTGCCGGCGCCAGGGTGGCAGGTCGGCCGCGCGGAGGGCCCGGCGGACGCGGGCCTCGAGGTTCGAGTCGGTGGCGCCGTCGAGGCGGTAGGCGAGGAGGGCGCGGAGCTCGGCCAGGCCCTTGAGGCCGCGCTTCTCGTGGTCGTCGAGGTGGCGGCCGAGCCAGGTGACCGAGGCCGCGTACTGGCGGTGGGCCGAGTCGAGGGCGAACTCGAGGTCGAGCGGGGTGAGCGATCCGGCCAGGTCACAGAGGGTCTCGGCGATGGAGATGACGGGGTGGCCGCGGAGCCAGATGAGTCGTGGCCGGCGCCCCGTTCGATGGACGCGGAAGGGCGTCGTGCCGAGCGTTCGCGACTGAGGGACGGTGAGGTCGATCGTCGCCGGCGGGCGGTCCGAGAGGCCGTCGAGCCTGAAGAGGAAGCCGGCGGTCTGGTGCGAGAGCGCACTGCCCGGGCCGGCCAGCATCGTGGCCATGCGCGCCTGTTGGGGCCAGGTGACGGGCGTACCTGACAGTCGGTACACGCCCTGCTGCACGCGCACCCAGTCGCCCTTCGCGATGCGCCATTCGACGGCCCGCCGACTCAGGCCCAGCGCGTACGCCTCTTCGCGAGAGATCAAGCCGAACTGCCGTGCCGCTCTCGCCCTCACCGCCTCATCTGCGTCGCTCATCCTCACGCCTCCGCTCGCCACCTCATCACGGGGGGCTGACAAGCTCGGGCAGGCCTTCCAGCAACCAAGTGTGTTGAACCACATGGGCCTGTGGTCCAGCACACACGATTGCCAGAACGCGCCTGGCGATGACCAAGCCCCGTGAGGAACCCCCGGGGCGCGAGGTCGAGGGGCTGCCCCGCGAAGACCGAGGCGGCCCGGCGACTCGCCAGACCGCCCTCATTCCTTGCAAACGCCCGAGCCGCGCGACCTACCTCTGCGCCAGAGCCGAGCGCACGCGCGGCGGGCCGACGACCTTCTCCACCGCCTCCCGCACCTCACCCCTGAGCCCGAGCAAGAAGCCGACCTCGGCCGTCACGAACAGGGGTCCAATCAGCAGCCCGACCAGGTCATCGACGAATGCGGGCTTCTTCCCCTCGAAGAAGTGCCCGACGAACTGCACGACCCACCCGGCAGCGAACAAGCCCCCCGCGACCCCGAGCCACACGCCGGTCGACTCCGCCGCGAGGCGCGTCGCGCCGAACGCCGAGAGCGCCAACAGCCCGCCCATCACCAGCCCGAGACGCCTATCCAACCGCACGTAGAACGTGGCCGCCGCGCCGTTCGACGCGCTCCTGGCGGACGAGCCCGCCCGGTGGCGCGAGCTGGGGCTCCTGGTCACCAGCAAGCTGCGCCTGGCCTTCGTCACCCTCGAAGACGCGGCGCTCCAGCCCCAGGCGCCCCGCCTCGCGCGGCGGCTGGTGATGATGGCCGACGGCCACGGCGAGTTCACCGACCGCACCCGGCGGGTGCTCAAGCTGCGGCAGGAGCTCCTCGCGGCCATGCTCTCGAGCTCGCGGCAGACGACGAACCAGGTGCTCAAGGAGCTCGAGGCGAGGGGGCTCCTCAAGCTCTCCTACGGGGAGCTCGAGCTGCTCGACCTGCCGGCCCTGCGTCGCCTGGCGCAGGGGGAGTAGCGGCGGGGCGCCACTTCGCGTATCGGGCGGGGCGCCGTGCACACCGACGACTTCGACTTCCCGCTGCCGCCGGAGCTCATCGCGCAGGCGCCGCTCCCCCAGCGCGACGCGAGCCGGCTCTTCCACGTGCAGGCCGGGGCGCACCACCACCGCGCCTTCCGCGAGCTGCCCTCGCTCCTGCGCGCCGGCGACCTGCTGGTCTTCAACGACTCCCGGGTGATCCCCGCGCGGCTGCTGGGCCGCAAGGCCGACACGGGCGGGAGGGCCGAGCTGCTCCTCGTGCGCCCCGCGGCCGACGTCGAGACGGAGTCGGCGCTCCAGGCGCGGGCAGAGGGCACGGTGTGGACGTGCCTGGGCCAGTCGAGCAAGGGCTTCCGCCCGGGCGTGCGGCTCGAGTTCGACGCCGGGCTCGAGGCGGAGGTGCTGGAGGTCGTGGGCGGGGGTGAGTACCGGGTGCGCTTCACCTCGCCGCTGGCGACGCTGGAGGCGGCCATCGCGCGGGCGGGGCGGCTGCCGCTGCCGCCGTACATCGAGCGGGCCCCCGACGCGGCCGACGACGAGCGCTACCAGACGATCTACGCGCGGGCCGCGGGCTCGGTGGCGGCGCCCACCGCCGGGCTCCACTTCACCCCGGAGCTCTTCGACGCCCTCGACGCGCGCGAGGTGGCGCGGGCCTTCGTCACGCTCGAGGTGGGGCCGGGCACCTTCCTCCCGGTGCGCGAGGGCCCCGTCGCCGAGCACCGCATGCACGCGGAGCGGGCGCGGGTGAGCGAGGCGACGGCGGCGGCGGTGCGGGAGGCGAAGCGGGCGGGGCGCCGGGTGATCGCGGTGGGCACCACGGTGGTGCGCACGCTCGAGGCCTTCGCCGACGAGGCCCAGGTGCTCCGCGCGGGCCTGGCCGACACGGCGATCTTCATCACGCCGGGCTTCACCTTCCGCGTGGTGGACGCGCTCGTGACCAACTTCCACCTGCCCAAGTCGACGCTGGTCATGCTGGTGAGCGCCTTCCTCGGGCGCGAGGCGACGCTTGCGGCCTACGCCGAGGCGGTGCGCGAGCGGTACCGCTTCTTCTCCTACGGCGACGCCATGTTCCTCGAGAGGCCCTGACGACCGATGACGCTCCCGGCTCCAGATCTGCGCGGTGATCTCCGCGTCGCCCCGTCGCTCGTGCGCTTCGAGCTGCTCCACACCTGCGCCCAGACTGGCGCGCGGCGGGGCCGGCTGCACACGCCGCACGGCGCCATCGAGACGCCGGTCTTCATGCCGGTGGGCACGGCGGGCTCGGTGAAGGCCATCGCGCCCGACGATCTCCACGCCCTGGGCGCGAACATCATCCTCGGCAACACCTACCACCTCATGCTGCGCCCCGGAGAGCAGCTCATCGGCGAGCTCGGCGGCCTGCACCGCTTCATCTCGTGGGAGCGGGCGCTGCTGACGGACTCCGGCGGCTTCCAGGTCTACAGCCTCTCGGAGAAGCGGAAGATCACCGAGGAGGGCGCCACCTTCCAGAGCCACCTCGACGGCAGCAAGCACGTGCTGACGCCCGAGCGCTCCATCGAGATCCAGGAGGTGCTGGGGGCCGACGTGATCATGGCCTTCGACGAGTGCCCGCCGGCGCTCTCGGAGCGCCCCTACATGGAGGCCTCCATGGCGCGCACCACGCGGTGGCTCTCGCGCTGCGTAGCGGCCTGGCACCGGCAGCGCAGCTCGCTCTTCGGCATCGTGCAGGGCGGCCTCTTCGAGGACCTCCGGCGCCGCCACGCCGAGGAGATCTGCGCCCTCGACCTGCCGGGCTACGCGCTGGGCGGCTTCGCGGTGGGCGAGAAGCCCGAGCAGATGCACGCCGGGGTGGCCTTCTCGGCGCCGCTGCTGCCGAAGGACAAGCCGCGCTACCTGATGGGCGTGGGCACGCCGCTCGACCTCGTGACCTGCGTCGGCTCAGGCATCGACCTGTTCGACTGCGTGCTGCCCACGCGCAGCGCGCGCAACTCGCTGCTCTTCACCAGCGAGGGCAAGCTGGTCATCAAGAACGCGCGCTACGCGAGAGACCAGCGGCCGCTCGACCCGCGGTGCGGCTGCTACACCTGCCGCACCTTCACCCGGGCCTACCTGCGGCACCTCTTCGTCGCGCAGGAGCTGGTGGCCATGCGGCTCAACACGCTGCACAACCTGCACTTCTTCCTGGGCCTCATGGCCGAGGCGCGCGCGGCCATCGAGGCCGACCGCTACGGCGACTTCCTGCGCGAGTTCCACGCCCGGCCGCAGACGCCGCCGGCGTGAGGCTCACTCGGGAATGCAGGCGTTGACGGTCGAGGTGTTGCTGCCGGTCGCCGCGCACTTGAAGTTGGGGCGGCAGTCGCTGTCGACGAGGCACGTCGGCGAGCAGACCTGCAGGCTGCCCCCGAAGAAGGTGCACACGGTGCCGACGGGGCAGTCGCGGGTCTCGCCGGGCTCGGTGCAGCCGCGGGTGCAGAAGCCGCCTGGGGCCTTCTCGCACGCCTGGCCGGGCGCGCAGTCAGACCGGGATTCGCAGGGGATGCCCACCGTCGTCGGCTGGCACGCCGAGCAAAAGAGCACTGCCACCGCACCGAGGATCGCCGGGAGTCGCATCATGGGCCGCCGCCCATAGCACAACTCCGAGGATGTGCGCTTGCTGCCTCCTGCCCCCCCGGCTATACGGCGCGCCTCTTGATCACCATGTTCCCCGCATCGTTCCCGCTGATCCTCGCCCAGGCGCCGGCCGGCCCGGGCTTCGGCGACCTGCTCGTCCCCGGCCTGGGGATGATCGCCATCATGTACTTCCTGGTGTTCCGGCCCCAGGCGAAGCAGCAGAAGGACCAGCAGGCGTTGCTCACGTCGCTCAAGAAGGGCGACGACATCTACACGCAGTCGGGCATCCTCGGGAAAATCTACTCGGTGGACGAGAAGGTCATCACGCTCGAGGTGTCCTCGGGCGTGAAGCTGCGCATGCTCAAGACGGCGGTGCAGGGCAAGGTCACCGTCGAGCCGGCGAAGACCGACGCGCCCGCCGACAACGCCAAGAAAGAGGAGAAGTGAGCGATGGACCGCACCTGGTACACGCGCCTGGTCGTCATCCTGGGGGTCGCGGTCGGCACGCTGTGGCTGCTCGTGCCCTCCTACTACTCGTTCTTCAGGCTCGAGCGGGCTGACCGGAACAACATCAAGAAGCTCGAGGCCATCCTCCCGGGGTGGGCGCCGCCGGCGCGGTACCGGCTGTCGCTGGGCCTCGACCTGCAGGGCGGCATCCACATGGTGATGCGGGTCGACACGCGCACCGCGCTGATGAAGCGCGCCGAGCGCCGCGGCGTGCAGATGGTCAGCTGGGTCGAGTCGAAGAAGCTGGGCGAGGTCACGGCCTCGACGGACCCCGAGAACCTCCTCGTCACGCTGACCGCGAAGGACGCGGCCACCATGGACGCCATCGAGAAGGAGATCACCGCCACCTTCGACGACTTCAGCAAGCAGTCGCGCGACGCCGACAAGCTGGTGCTCAAGCTGCAAGACACGCAGGCCGAGTACTTCATGACCGAGGCCGTCGAGCAGGCGATGCTCGTGATCCGCAAGCGCATCGACAAGTGGGGCGTGGCCGAGGTCGACGTGCGCAAGCTGGGCACCGACTCGATCCAGATCTCGCTGCCGGGCCAGTCTGACCCGGAGCAGGCCAAGGAGCTCATCGGCACGACCGCGCAGCTCGAGTTCCGCCTGGTCGACGAGAACCCCGAGATCTTCCGCACGCTGTACGAGGGCACGGCGCCGGAGCCCACCGCGGGCATCACGCTGGTGAGCAGCGCCTCGGCGAACGACGACGGCTCGGCGCCGCCGCTGCCGTACCTCGAGGGCACCGACCGCGAGGCGCTGACGGCCTACGTCGCGGGCAAGGCGCCGGAGGGCAAGCAGATCCTCCTGCACTGCGTCGAGAACGAGACCGGCAAGAGCTGCGTGCGCTACACCACCTTCCTCGTCGGCAAGGACGTGCCGCTGACCGGCGACTCGCTCACCGGCGCCGAGGCGCAGCAGAACCCGCAGGACAACTCGGTGCAGGTCAGCTTCCAGTTCGACGCGCAGGGCGCGCGCGACCTCGAGACCCTCACCGGCAACAACGTCAACAAGCGCATGGCCATCGTGCTCGACGACAACGTGGTGATGGCCCCCAACATCCAGGAGAAGATCGCCGGCGGCTCGGGCCGCATCACCCTGGGGCGGCGCGGCGCGGTGGCCGAGCGGCTCAAGGAGGCGCAGATGCTGGCCCTGGCGCTCAAGTCGGGCGCGCTCCCGGCGCCGGTCACCACGGGCGAGATCCGCCAGGTGGGGGCCTCGCTGGGCGACGAGCTGATCAAGAAGGGCACGCTGGCCGCCATCCTCGGGCTGGCGCTGGTCGTGGTCTTCATGGCCATCTACTACAAGCTGGCGGGCCTGGTGGCCGACGTGGCCCTGGTGCTCAACGGCCTGCTCATTCTCGGGGGGCTGTCGGCCTTCGGGGCCACGCTGACGCTGCCGGGCATCGCGGGCTTCGTGCTCACGCTGGGCATCGCGGTGGACGCCAACGTGCTCATCAACGAGCGCATCCGCGAGGAGCTGGCGAACGGGAAGTCGGCGAAGGCCGCCGTCGACCAGGGCTACGACCGCGCCTTCTGGACCATCTTCGACGCGCACGTGACGACGCTCATCGCGGGCTTCATCCTCATGGGCACGGGCACCGGGCCGGTGCGCGGCTTCGCCACCACGCTCATCATCGGCATCATCGCGTCGCTCTTCACGTCGATCGTGGTGACGCGGCTCATCACCACGTACCTCGTGCACGGTCGCAACGCGCAGACCGTCTCGATCTGAGGGAACGCCATGCAGATCATCAAGGGCAAGACCAACATCGACTTCATCGGCAGGCGCAAGCCGGCCATCTTCATCAGCTCGCTGCTGAACATCAGCATCATCATCGGCATCGCGATCTTCGGGTTCAACCTGGGCGTCGACTTCGCCGGCGGCACGCTGGTGGAGGTGAAGTTCGAGGGCAGCACCACCGCCGAGCAGGTGCGCGAGGGCGCGGTGAAGGGCGGGCTCAAGGAGCCGCAGGTGCAGGGCATCGGCTCGGCTGACGAGAACAGCTTCATCCTCCGCATGGGCGGCGTCACGCAGCTCACCGAAGAGAGCAGCGCGGCGGTCGAGGCGGCGCTGCGGGGCCTGGGCGAGGCGATGTCGCTCACCAAGGACCTCGACAACGGCCTGGTCAACGTGCGTTTCCGCGCGAAGACGGAAAGCTCGGCCATCAAGGCGGCGGTCGAGGGCTCGGGCACGGGGGTCAAGGAGGTGCGCGAGCTGGGTGAGGCGTCGGGTGGCTTCGACTACCAGGTGGTGTCGGCGGGCATGGCCGACAAGGTCTCGCAGTCGATCAAGGCCGGGTTGCCGGGGGCGGGCTTCGAGGTGCGCCGCGTGGACTACGTCGGCCCGCAGGTCGGCAAGCAGCTGCGCAACAAGGGCATCATGGCGCTGGTGTGGTCGATGCTGGCGGTCCTCATCTACGTGGCCTTCCGCTTCGACCTCAAGTTCGGCCCGGGCGCGCTCATGGCGCTGCTCCACGACGTGATCATGGTGTCGGCCTACTTCCTGGTGACGCGGCGCGAGTTCAACCTGACCTCCATCGCCGTGCTGCTCACGGTCATCGGCTACTCCATCAACGACACCATCGTGATCTACGACCGCATCCGCGAGGAGATGGTGAAGTACAAGGGCAAGCCGCTGCCGGAGATCGTCAACATCGCCATCAACGACACCCTGGCGCGCACCATCCTCACCGGCGGCGTGACGTCGATGTCGCTGGTGGGCCTCTTGATCTTCGGCGTCGGCGAGATCTTCGACTTCGCCGCGGCCATGCTGTGGGGCATCCTCGTCGGTACCTACTCGTCGATCTTCATCGCCAGCCCGATGGTCCTCTGGCTCGACGAGCGGCAGAAGCACGCCGAGGGCACCGGCAGCGCCGGCGCCATGAAGCCCAAGCCCGCCTGACCCTCGAAGGTCGGGCAGCCCCAGGCAGGGCACGAGCCGCCGGTCGCCAGGTCACGGCGCCGGCGGCTTCGTCGTGTCCGGCAGCGTCATCGGCTCCGGCGCCACGAGGTGCACCGTGCGCGTGGGGAAGGCGAAGGAGCTGCCGGCCTTCTCGACGACCTCCATGAAGCCCAGCAGCACCTCCTCGCGGATGCGGCGGAACTCGTTGAAGTCGGTGGTGATGAACCAGCACATGACCTCGACGTCGAGCGACGAGCTGCCGAAGCTGACGAAGCGCACCACCACCGCGTCGGGCCAGAGGCTGGGCTGGGCGCGCATGGCGGCCTCGAAGCCCTTCATCACCTCGCGCAGCTGCTCGGCGGTGGTGCCGTAGACGAGGTTGACGGTGGTGGTGAAGCGAATGCGGTCTCGCACCGCGAAGGTCTCGAGGCGCTGGTCGGCCAGCTTCCCGTTGGGGATGCTGACGAGCGTGCGGTCGAGGGTGCGGATGCGGGTGCTGCGCAGGCCGATGTTCTCGACGGTGCCCACGAAGTCTTCGATCTTCACGAAGTCGCCCTCGCGGAAGGGCTGGTCGACGGCGAGCGCGAAGGCCCCGAAGACGTTCTCGAGCGTCTTCTGCGCGCCCAGCGCCAGGGCCAGGCCGCCGAGGCCGAGGCCGGCGAGGAGGCTGGTGACCGAGTAGCCGAGCTCCGAGAGGGTGGCGAGGATGGCCAGGACCACCAGGGCCACGCGGGCGATGCGCCCGAAGAGGTTGACCAGCGCGCGGCTGCCGGGGCGCGACTGGGCGAAGCTGCTGACGGCGAAGTGCTCCGTCCACGCGGTGACGGCCGACAGCACGCCCCAGAAGAAGGCGAGGCCCAGGGCCACCTTGAGGGCCCGCTGGAACCCGCCCTCCACCCCGTCGGACAGGCCCAGCACCGGGAGCAGGATCTTGCCCAGGAGCGCGGCCCACCAGACCTTCAAGGGGCCGTCGAGCCGGAGGACGATCTTGTCATCGCCCTCGGTCTTCCTGCCCCGGGCCAGGCGCATGAGCAGCACGCTGCTCAGCTTCCCCAGCAGCACCGTCAGCAGCGCCACCAGCACCACCAGCACGGGCACCGCCAGCCACTGCCACAGCTGCAGCCCCAGGGCCGCCGGCTGCAACCAGTCGGCCGGCAACAGGCTCCGCAGGTCGTCGCCGGCCCTGTCCACGGCGCCCTGCGCCTTCGTCACCACCTCGTGCTCGGGCAGCCCGAAGTGCGGCCCCGCGACGCCCCCGTCGCCTGTCGCCGCCGTTACCCACGATCCCAGCAGTCGCGCGTCAACCATGGCCGCATGATGCCTCGCGCGGCGCCCGGGGCTCACGCTCTCTTTGATGCACTCAAAAAGAGAGGCATAGCAATCAGTTTGAGTGTGTGCGCGAAGAGGCAGAAGTGCGAGCGACGGAATATCGAGGGCTTTAGTTGTTGGCCGGCAGCTTGCTCTACGGCTGCCTGCAGAGACCCTCAGGGCCCTCTGGCCCCTGAACCCAAAGGAGACCCACCATGAAGATGCTCTTTCTGACTGCCGCGCTCTCGCTGTCCTCCCTCGCCCTCGCCGCCCCGTGGGAGATCGACCCCGCCCACGCCTCGGCTAACTTCTCCGTCAAGCACATGATGGTGACGTCGGTGAACGGGCACCTCGGTGAGGTGACCGGCAAGGTCGACCTCGACGAGAAGGACCTCACCAAGTCGACCGTCGAGGCCACCATCGACGTGAAGGGCCTGAGCACCCGGAACCAGAAGCGCGACGATCACCTGCGCTCGCCGGACTTCTTCGACGTCGAGAAGTTCCCCACCATCACCTTCAAGTCGAAGTCGGTCGCGAAGGGCGAGGGCAGCAAGCTCAAGGTGACGGGTGACCTCACCATTCGCGGCGTGACGAAGTCGGTGACGCTCGACGGCGAGCTGACCAACGCGGTGGCGAGCCCCTTCGGCCCCTTCAAGGTGCGCGGCTTCTCGGCCACCACCCAGGTCAACCGCAAGGACTTCGGCCTCGTGTGGAACAAGTCCATCGAGGCGGGCGGCGTGCTCGTGGGTGACGACGTGAAGATCACCATCGAGGCGGAGCTGATGACCAAGCCGGCGGCGGCTGCTCCGGCCAAGAAGGGCTAAACGTTTGGCGGCCCCCAGGCCCCGCTCCGACCATCGCGTCGGGGCGGGGCCTTCGTCATGCGGGCCGTCAGCGCTTCGTCGCGGCGACCTTCGCGGGGCCCCCGGAGAGCAGCAGCGCCGGCGGCTCGGCGGGGGCCACGGCGCCGTCGGCGAAGCGGGTGAAGAGCCACCAGATGCCGCCGACAGCGAAGAGCGCCGCGAGGCTCATGGTCACGTACTGCTCGTCGAGCCACCGCGACATCCACGGCAGCGGCCCCCAGTTCAAGTACAGCGACACGCCCGCGAGGATGCACAACAGCGCGCCGACCTCCCGCCGCTTCTCGTGCAGCACCGCGATGCCCAGGAGGAAGCAGTAGTAGTAGTTCGTCAGCTCCGCCCCGAGCACGATGAAGCCGACGCCGAGCGACGCGCCGAGCCACGGGTCGGCGCCGGAGTGTCGCAGCGCCAGGTACACCAGCACCATCGCCGCGCCGAAGACGAGGAAGAGCAGCGGCTTCGCCTCGTGCCACTTCTCGAGGCGGGTCGACTTCCACCGCGCCCAGTTGTCGATCTGCCCCTGCATCACCGTCTTCTGGCCGATGGTCCACGGGCGCCACGAGAGCACCGTGCGCAGGCCCATGTGGTTGGTGAGCGGGGTGCTGGCGTGCTTGACGGTGTTGGCGAAGAAGCGCTGGTAGATGCTCGCGCGATCGCGCCAGGCGGTGAGCGTGACGGCGCCGCCCTGCTCGCGGGCCTCGAACTCGTACCCCGGGGGCAGCTGCCGCCGCACCTGCTCCACGAGGGCGCCGGGTGTCGCGCCGGCCGAGGGCTGCAGCGTGTACCGGTGCCCCTCGACGTCCACCGTCACCACCTCGGCGCTCGTGCCCGACAGCGTCACCTCCGCGCCGGCGCGCTGCACCACGAGCGCCGGGTCGGCCGAGGACACCGACAGGCCCAGCGGCCGCGGCGTCGGCATGCGGAAGGCGACGAGCGACGCGCCCACCAGGGCCACCGCCGTCAAGGTGCCCACGGCCACGTAGCGCACGAAGCGCCGGTCGAGCGTCTTGTGCTGCTGGTACCAGGCGAGCGCCGCGAGCGCCGGGCCCGCGGCCGCCAGCCCGGGGAACAGGCGGAGCAGGGTGGTGTACGCGAAGGCCGCGCCGGCCAGCCCCGGCCGGTCCTTCTTGAGCAGGGCGATGGCGGCCACGAAGTAGAAGAGCCAGTCGTGGCGGAGGAAGGCGCCGCCCGTCCAATAGAAGCGGTTGGGGAAGTGGCAGCCCAGCACGATGGCCGCGACGGCGAAGGCCCGGGGCCCGAAGGCCCACCAGATCAACACCAGGGTGAGCGCGAGGAAGAGCGGGTCGAGCAGGTTCAGCCTCGTGAGCTGCTTCATCGACACGGGCCCGAGGTTGGTGAGCGCGTAGCCGGCCAGCGTCCACACCGGCGTCGCGTTGTAGCCGTGGTCGTGGTGGATCTCGCGCCACCGCTGCTCGCCGACGAAGGAGCGGAAGGTCTTGATGTCCTGCCGGAAGGCCTCCCAGCGCGCGGCGGTGAAGGTGTCCTTGCAGCGCTCGGGGTGCGCGAGGAGCTCGTCGGTCTTGACGATGACGTTGGTGCGCAGGTCGGTGATGGTCTGCCGCACCACCTCGTCGCGCCGGCCGTTCTCGACGTTGGCGATGGCCGCGCAGTCGTAGAGCTTCTCGTAGCCCAGCTCGGGGAAGTACTTGGCCCCCATCACATAGTGGTACGTGTCCCACACGTGCACGAAGTTGCCGAAGTGCAGGTGGCCGAAGTTGAAGTACGCGAGGAAGGCGCCGAGGCCGAGCGCCACGAGGGTGCGGTCGCGCAGGCGCTGCTGCTCGCGCGGCTGGCCCTGGCGCTCGAGCCACAGCCCCCAGCCGATGACGCCCAGGCCGGCGGCGGCGATGCCGAACTGCACCCACTGCACCGAGGTGTCGTTGTCGGCGCCGAAGGGGCGCTGGCCGATGAACTTCCACGCCAGCAGGCCGATGGTGGCCAACACGCCCGCGGGCACCAGCCAGTCGGCGGCCGTCGCAGGCCCCTCGTCATCGGCGCGCGCGCGGCCCGGGGGCGGCGGCGCCTTCTTGAGCCGCTTGAGGCCCTCCGCCGCGGGGAGCACCTTCACGCGCCGCTCGAGCTCGTCGATCATCCACAGCGCGTCTCTCCACGCGAGGAAGCCGGCGACCGCCGCCACCGCGGGGATGAGGATCGGCGTGAGCTGTCGCCAGCTCACGAGGAGCGCGATCAGCGCCCCGACGACCAGGCCCGTGCCCCAGAAGCGCTGCCCCACGGCGGCCCGCAGCGCGGCGCGGCCCGGCTCGTCGTGCTTCTGACACGCGGGGCAGGTGCCCAGCGCCCCCAGCCTCACGGCGGTGCGGTGCGCCTCGTCCTGCGCGCGGGCGGTGGCGCGCGCCTTCGCGGCCTTCGAGAACACCCCCAGCCAGGCGTCGGCGCTGGCCTCGGCCTTCACGTCGACGACGGCGGCCGACTCCAGCCCACACGCCTTGCAGGTGAAGGGCACGACCTGCTCCCCCTGGAGGGAGGCGGTCCACTGGAGGCGAAAGGGCATGGGGGCAAGGCGTCTACCAGACGGGGGGCCTGTGCCGAAACGGTTGGCTCTGGGGGCCAGATCGCAAAGACTCCGCGCGGTTGCACGGCACCGTAGATCTGGCGTCCCCCGTCGCCCGTTGTGAGGCCCCCATGAACCGACTCGTCTTGCTGGCCGCCGTCCTCCTGGCGCCGCTGTCGCTGGCCCAGGGCATGTTGATCCCCACCGATGCGTCGATGGGGCCCCTGGGCATCAAGTACCAGCGCGTGTCGGCGGAGATCATCGACGGCGCCGCGGTGACGAAGGTCGAGCAGGTGTTCGTGAACACCAGCTCCCGGCAGCTCGAGGCGCACTACGTCTTCCCGCTCCCCAGGGGCGCCGCGCTGCAGGACTTCTACCTGTGGATCAACGGCAAGCGCACGAAGGGCGAGGTGCTCGAGAAGCAGAAGGCCACCGACATCTACGAGGGCATCGTGCGGCGCCTGCAAGACCCCGGGCTCCTCGAGTACGTGGACAGTGACGCCTTCCGCGCGCGCGTCTTCCCGGTGCCGGCCAACGGCGAGCAGAAGATCGAGCTGACCTTCAGCCAGGTGCTGGGCTTCTCGGGCGGCGTCTACCAGTACCACTACCCCCTGGGCGCCAGCAGCCGCGGGGCCCCGCGCCTCACCGTGCGGCAAGACTTCACGTTCTCCGCGAAGATCAAGTCGAAGACCCCGCTCAAGGCCATCTACTCGCCGACCCACAAGCTCGGCGTCGCGCGCAAGGGCGAGGGTGAAGCCGTCGCCGGCCTCGAGCTGGGGCCCGGCGCCGACATCTCGAAGGACCTGGACCTCTTCTACGCGGTGTCCGACAAGGCCATCGGCCTCACCTTCATGTCGCACCGGCCCGACCCGGAGCAGCCCGGCTTCTTCATGGCGCTCATCTCGCCTCGGACCGAGCTGAAGGCCGACGAGGTCATCGCCAAGCGCATCACCTTCGTCATCGACACCTCGGGCTCGATGATGGGCGACCGCATGAAGCTGGCCCGCGACAGCCTCAAGTACGGCGTGCAGAAGCTCAACCCCCGCGACGAGTTCAACGTGGTGCGCTTCTCCACCGACGTCGAGGCGCTCTTCGAGAAGCCCGCCCAGGCCACCGAGGCCAACGTGAAGAAGGCCGTGGAGTTCGTCTCGGGGCTCGAGGCCATCGGCGGCACCGCCATCGACGAGGCCATGACGCGCGCCCTCAAGGACGGCGCCAACCGCGGCGAGAGGCCGCACATGGTGATGTTCATCACCGACGGCCACCCCACGGTGGGTGAGACCGACGAGGCCGCCATCGCCCAGAGCGCGAAGGGCGCGAACCAGTCGAGCCGCGTCTTCACCTTCGGCGTGGGCGACGATCTCAACGCGCGGCTCCTCGACCGCCTCGCGGAGGAGGGCGCCGGCACCTCGGACTTCGCCAAGGACGGCCGCGACTTCGAGCTCAAGATCGGCGCCTTCTACGACAAGGTGGCCAACCCCGTGCTCGCCGACCTCGCCCTCGACCTCTCGGCCTTCGGCGCCTACGACGTGTACCCCAAGCGCCTGGGCGACCTCTTCAAGGGCACGCAGCTGGTGGTGATGGGCCGCTACCGCACGCCGAAGGACGGCACGGTGGTGCTCACCGGCTCGTTCAACGGCAAGAAGCAGGTCTTCGAGTACCGCGGCGACGCGGCGAAGGAGAGCAAGCAGTACGACTTCGTGCCCCGGCTCTGGGCCATCCGCAAGGTGGGCTACCTGCTCGAGGAGATCCGCCTGCGCGGCGAGCGGCAGGAGCTCAAGGACGAGATCGTCACCCTCGGGAAGAAGTACGGCATCGTCACGCCCTACACCTCGTACCTCGTGGTGGAGGACACGCCGATGCCCGTCGCGCGCAACCAGCGGCAGCCGCCGCCCCCGCCGTGGACCATGCGCGATCCCGGCGCCGAGTCGAAGGCCCTCTCGCCGCCCAAGGGCGCCGCGGGCAACTTCGGGCAGGCCAGCAGCGGCATCGGCGGCGGCGCGCCGCGGCCCTCACCTTCGGCCCCGGCGGCCGAGGCCGCGCCCAGCGACGACTACTCGCGCGACCTGGGCCGCGCCGAGGCGATGAAGAAGTCCGACGGCAAAGAAGGCATCGCCACCTCGAAGGCCCTGCGCAAGATGAAGGACGAGGAGCTCGGCACCCGGGTGACGGACCCCGTGCGCCAGGCCTCCGGCCGCACCTTCATCTACCGCGCCGGCGGCTGGGTCGACTCCGACGCCCTGGCCGGCACCGCCAAGCAGCTCAAGGTGAAGTACCTCTCTGACGCGTACTTCGCGCTGCTCAAGGCCCGGCCCGAGCTCAAGGCGGCGCTGGCCCTGAGCGACCGGCTCGTCATCCTCGTGGGCAAGGACAAGAGCGTCGTCATCGACCCCGACGGGGGCGAGACGAAGGCCGACGCGGTGACGGCCTTCCTCAAGTGACGAGGCGCTCGCACAGCGCCCACAGGTCGGCGCGCTGCTGAGCCGACTCGCGGGTCCACGGGAAGACGTGGACCCGCGCTTCGCTTCGGTCGAACCAGAAGCGACCGCTCCGCCCCGTCAAGCGCGGCGCCGCCGCCAGCCAGGTGATGGTGTCGGCCCCCTCGTCGGGCGTGCGGAGCAGGGCCCTCGTCACCGCGTGAAACCGGGGAATGGAGGACCTCACCGCCGGCGTGTCGGCCCAGCCCGGGTGCATGGCCGAGAAGGTGAGGGCGGGCTCCCGCGCGGCCCACAGCTCGTTCAGCACGACCTGCGCCCGCTTGGTCTGCGCGTAGGCCGCGACGCCGTCGAAGCGCCGCCCCTCGCCCTGCAACGCGGTGAGGTCGAGCCTCACCGGGTACAGGCCCCCCGACGAGACGGTGATGACCCGGCCCCGAAGGTGCGGGCGCAGCGCGCGCGTGAGCGCGAAGGGCCCCACGACGTTGGTGGCGAAGGTGAGCTCCAGGCCCTCGCTCGTCCGCGTGAGCGCGTCGGGCAGCACGCCGGCGTTGTTGACGAGGACGTCGATGGGCCGCGCCCAGCTCGCGGCGAAGCGGCGGACGTCGGCCAGGCTCGAGACGTCGAGCTGCGCGAGCTCGAGGCGCGCGCCCGGGTGCTCTTCGAGCAGGCCTGCTCGCGCGGCCTCCCCGCGGGCGAGGTCGCGGCAGAGCATCACTACGGTGGCCCCCAGGCGCGCGAGCTGGCGGGTGGCGGCCAGCCCGAGGCCCGAGTTCGCGCCGGTGACGAGCACGGTGTGGCCCGCGAGGTCCACGGCGAGGTCGGTGGGGTCGAAGCGCCGCGCGTGACGACGGAAGCCGTGCCGGTCGAAGGAGAGGACGACGGTGGCGTCGAGGGCGGCGTCGAGCAGCTTCATGGGGTCGAGCTGTAACGCTTCGCCGCTGTGCGTGCTGGCTGCGAGGTCCGCGCGGCGTCCGTCGTCATCCGGCGGCGCCGCGGTCGCGCTCTGCCGCCTGGGCTCGCCGCTCGCTGAGCCACTCCCCGGCGGCCAGCGCGAGGCGCGCGAGCGCGTCCACCACCGTGCCCACCGTGGCCAGCGCCACCAGCCACCCGGCGCCCCGCAGGGAGCGCTCGGCGAAGAGCGAGAAGGTGAGGAGGAAGCCCATCAGCCACGTGGCGAAGCCCACCGCCGCGAGCGCCAGCAGGTGCACCAGCGTCGCCCACCCGGCGCGCAGCCGCGCCGCGACGAAGGGCGCCGCCACCGCGATGGCGAGCACCGGCACCAGCACCGCCCAGCCCTCCGCGTCGATGCGCGCGAACAGCCAGGCCCCGGTGTACTCACCCTGCCTCGGCGCCGAGCCCCCGCAGGTGCTCACCTCGAAGACCCACACCAGCGGCGAGAGCGCGGCCACGAGCCCGTACAGGCCGCCGCGGGCCCAGGGCGCGCGCGCGCTCGCCGGCCGCGTCGTCACCCCGCGACCACCAGGACGTCACAGTCGGCGTGCGTCAGCACCCACTGCGCCACGCTCCCCACCAGCACGCGCTCGAGGCCCTTGCGGCGGCTGGAGCCCACCACCACCAGGTCGGCCTTCGCCGCCTTCGCCTCCTCCAGCACGAGGACGCGCGCGTCGCCCAGCACCACCCGCGGCGACACCTTGAGGGGCGACTTGGAGAGCATGCCGCGCAGGGAGGTCACGGCGGCCCTCCGGGCCTGCTCCCGGTACGTCGTCACCTGCGCGCCTGAGAGCTCCACGTAGCCCTCGAAGGGCACGGCGGCGACGGCCAGCGCGATCACCTTCGCCGAGGGGGCGAGCACGTCGGCCGCGCCGCGGAGCACCCGCGCGTCCTTCCCCTCGGGGTCGAGGGCCACCAGCGCGCGGGCGTAGGCCGCCTCAGCCGCGTGCTTGACCACCAGCACGGGCACGTCGCCGCGGCGCACGACCTTCTGGGCCGTGGAGCCGATGAAGAGATCCGCCACCGGGCGCCGGCCGTGGCGCCCCAGGCACACGAGGTCGGCCTCCACGGTGTGGGCCCGCTTGATGATCTGCTTCGCCGCGTCGCCCTCCACAACGTCCGCGACGAACTGCCGGGGCGCGAGCCCGTCGGCCAGCGCGAGCTGGTGCGCCCGCGCGAGGGCCTGCTCGAGGCCCCGCTCTGCCTCGGCGACGGCCTGCTTGCGCAGCGTGCCGGGGATGTCGTCGGGCAGCACGTGCAGCAGCGTCACCTTCGTCTTCGGCCCCACGGGGAGCCGCAGCGCCCGCTCCAGGGCCTGCACCGCGCCGCCCGAGAAGTCGATGGGCACCACCACGCTCGAGAGCCTCGCGTTCGTCGTCGCCATGGGCCCGGTTCGTAGCACCTCGACGGTCGTTGGAGCGCCCCGGGTGCGTGTGTATGGTGCCCGCCTGCGCGGCGTTGGCCGACGCCGCGAAAGGACTTCGTCGCCCATGGCATCCGTCAAGTGGTTGGGGCTCGCCCCCCTCCTGTTGCTCGCCGCCTGCTTCACGCCCACGCGCGAGCCCGACTGCCTGCTCGACGGCACCTGCGAGTGCAAGGTGAAGGCCGACTGCCCTCCGGGCAGCGAGTGCGTCGACGGCCGGTGCTTCGAGCTGCCCGACGCGGGGTTGCCCGGTGAGCTGGGCTGGCCCTGCGCCGAAGACGCCGAGTGCCTCTTCGGCCCGTGCCTGCCCCGGGGCCCGGGCAACGGCCGCGTCTGCAGCGCCGCCTGCAACGTCGACGGCGGCGCCGGCTGCGCCAGGGGGTGGGACTGCAAGCAGGGCGCGGGCCGCACCTTCCTGTGCGTGCCGCCGCTGCAGGCCCAGTGCCTCGCCTGCGACGACGACCTCGACTGCAACGCGGCCGGCGATCGCTGCCTCGAGCTGGGCGGCGTCAAGTCGTGCACCACTGACTGCGCCGTCACCGGCCAGTGCCCGGGCGGGAGCACCTGCCGCGCCGTGCTCCTCGACGCCGGCGTCGCGCGCCAGTGCGTGCCCGACAGCAACACCTGCGCGTGCAGCGCGGTGTCGGCCGGCCTGGCCCGCGCCTGCAAGCGCACCAACGCCCGCGCCACCTGCTTCGGCTTCGAGACCTGCGAGCCCCAGGGGGCGTGGTCGGGCTGCGACGCGCGCGAGGCGAGCCAGGAGCTCTGCGACGGGGTGGACAACGACTGCGACGGCCTCACCGATCAGGCCGACCCCGACCTCGCCACCAGCGGGCTCCCCGGCTTCCCCTCGTGCCGCAAGGGCGCCACCTGCACCGGCCTGTGGGCCTGCGTGGGCGCAGCCGACGGCGGCGCCGCCTTCCAGTGCTCGGCCCCCGACCCCAAACCGGAGGTCTGCAACGGCGCCGACGACGACTGCAACGGCGTGGTCGACGACGGCCTCGTCAACGCCGCCGGCGAGTACGTCAGCCCGCGCGCGTGCGGCAGCTGCGCCACCGACTGCTACGAGGTGCTGGGCCACCTCCTCACCGACGGCGGCGTGGTGGTGAACGGCGCCGCCACCTGCGAGCTCCGCGGCACCCAGCGCGTCTGCGCGCCGCGCCTGTGCGCGCCCGGCTTCTACCCCTGGCCGACGAGCGCCCCGCAGCTGTGCGAGCCGGCCGTCTCGCCCCAGTGCCGGCCGTGCAGCGCCGACAGCGACTGCCAGGTGCCGGGCGACGCGTGCCTGGCCCTCGGCAGCGACCCGGGCCGCGTGTGCCTGCAGCGCTGCGACGAGGCGGCGGCCTACGCCGGCTGCACGGGCCGGCTGGGCGAGCAGGGCTGCTGCCCCTCGGGGAGCGTGTGCCGCGACGTGAGCGGCACCAAGCGCTGCCAGCCCGCCGGCGACACCTGCCAGTGCACGCCCGACCGCGTGGGCGTCACGCGCGCCTGCACCCAGATGGCCGGCGCCGCCACCTGCATCGGCACGCAGACCTGCACCGCCCAGGGCACCTACGGCGCCTGCGACACCTCCATGACCTCGGTGGAGTTCTGCGACGGGCGCGACAACGACTGCGATGGCGTCATCGACGACGGCTTCATCGGCACGCAGGGCACCACCACCTACGACACCGACGAGCACTGCGGGCAGTGCAACACCAACTGCCGCGCCCGCTGGAGCCCCACCATCCAGCACGCCCTCGGCGGCTGCGGCGTCACCATCGGCCAGCCCCCGACGTGCTTCATTCGCGCCTGCACCACCGAGCGCGTGAGCGGCGGCGGCCCCTGCCGCCTCGACGCCGAGTGTGCGCCCGGCCTCACCTGCGACCCGCTCTACCGGCAGTGCGTCAAGCGCTGCGCCACCTTGCCGGAGTGCGGCGTGGGCAGCACCTGCCAGGACGGCACCTGCACCCGCACCTGCGCCTCGAGCAGCGACTGCGTCAACGCCTTCGGTCAGGGCGCCACCTGCAGCGGCGGCACCTGCGGCATCACCTACCAGTTCGTCAACGCCGACCAGGACGAGACCAACGGCTGCGAGTGCCCCTCGAACCCCGTGGTGGCTGATGAGCCGGAGCTCTTCGCCGCCTGGCCGACGGCGGGGCTGCCCTACGTCGATCGCAACTGCGACCAGGTGGACGGCGTGGCGAGCACCTCGCTCTTCGTCTGGGCCCAGTCGCCGAGCTCGCTGGGCACCCGCGCGGCGCCCTTCCGCACCCTCGGCCAGGCGCTGGCCGCCTTCAGGCCCGGCGTGCACACCGCCATCCTCGTCGCCCAGGGCACCTACGTGGAGCAGGTGGTGCTCACCAACGGCGTCGCGCTCTACGGCGGCTACTCGGCGGACTTCACGCGCCGCGACGTCATCCTCTTCCCCACCTTCATCGAGGCGGCGGAGCCGCTCTCCGCGCAGCGGCGCGGCACGGTGAACGCCGAGGGGCTCACGGCGCGCACGGTGCTCGCGGGCTTCACCATCCGCGGGTACGACGTGAACTCCCGGCCGCTGCCCGGCCTGCCGGCGAAGAACAGCTACGCCGTCTACGTGCGCGACTCGGCGGGCCTGGTGCTGCAGAACACCCACGTCGTCGGCGGCCGCGGCGGTGACGGCACGCCAGCGCTCCCCGGCGGTGCGGGCGGCAACGGCGGCGCGGGCCTCGCGGGGCTGCCCACCCGCGAGTGCAACTCGCCCAGCTGCACCGGCGAGACGCAGGCTGGCGGCACCCCGGGGCAGAACCCCTCCTGCAGCGTCGGCACCCAGGGCAACGTGGGCGCGGGCTCCGATCTCTCGGTGAACCCGCAGGCCTACACCGCGGGCGGCCTCAACGGGCGCGGCGGCTTCAACGCCGTCTACCGGCACTCCGACCCCTCGCAGGCGCCCTTCTGCAAGTACGACTGCACGGTGCCCGGCGACGGCCTCTCGGGCGGCGCCGCGCAGAACGGCGGAGACGGAGCGGCGCTCGCCGGGGGCCTCGGCTGCTCGGCGCCCCGCGGCGCGATCGTCAATGGCGAGTGGGTCAGCACCGCGGGCACCTTCGGCAGCGACGGCTCTCCCGGGCGCGGAGGCGGCGGCGGCGGCGCTGGCGGCTGCGTCAACAACGCCAACCCGGCCACGTGCACCATCGGCCGGCTCGTGGGCGACCTCGGCGGCACCGGCGGCGGGGGCGGCGCGGCCGGCTGCGGCGGGGGGCGCGGCTCCGCGGCGA
>CAYUZK010000031.1:0-39277 GCA_964449625.1 uncultured Archangium sp. | reverse complement strand
CACCCAGTCGCTCGACTTGATCACGTCGAGGTTGTGCTCGATGACCAGCACCGTGTTCCCCGCCTGCACCAGCCGGTTGAGCACCACCAGCAGCTTGCGGATGTCCTCGAAGTGCAGGCCCGTCGTCGGCTCGTCGAGGATGTACAGCGTCCTCCCCGTGGCCACCTTCGCCAGCTCGCGGGAGAGCTTGATGCGCTGCGCCTCGCCGCCCGAGAGCGTGGTCGAGGGCTGCCCGAGCCTGAGGTAGCTGAGCCCCACGTCCTCCAGCGTGCGGAGGATGCGGCTGATGTCCCGGTGCACCTCGAAGTGCGCCATCGCCTCGCGCACCGACATCTCGAGGATCTCCGCGACGTTCTTGCCCTTGTAGCGGACGCGCAGCGTCGCCTCGTTGAAGCGCTTGCCGCCGCACACCTCGCAGGGCACGTAGACGTCGGCGAGGAAGTGCATCTCGACCTTCTTCACGCCGTCGCCCTCGCACGCCTCGCAGCGGCCACCCTTCACGTTGAACGAGAAGCGGCCCGGCGTGTACCCGTACGCGCGCGCCTCGGGCGTCTGCGCCAGCACCTCGCGGATGGCGTCGAAGACCTTGGTGTACGTCGCCGGGTTGCTGCGCGGCGTGCGGCCGATGGGCTTCTGATCGATGTCGATCACCTTGTCGAGCAGCTCCAGGCCCGTGATGGCCTGGTGCCGGCCGGGCACCTCGCGCGCCTGGTACAGGTGCTTCGCCAACGCCGGGTAGAGGATCTCGTTCACCAGCGTCGACTTGCCCGCGCCCGAGACGCCCGTCACCGTGACGAAGAGCCCCAGGGGGATCTCCGCGTCGATGTTCTTCAGGTTGTTCTCCTTCGCGCCCTTGATGACGAGCTTCGACTTGCCGGGCTTGCGGCGCGTCGGGGGCACGTCGATCTCCAGGCGGCCCGACAGGTAGCCGCCGGTGAGGCTCTTCGGGTTCGCCATCACCTGCTTCGGCGTGCCCTCGGCCACCACCTCGCCGCCGAGCTCACCGGCGCCGGGCCCGAAGTCCACCAGCCAGTCGGCCTCCTCCATCGTCTCCTCGTCGTGCTCCACCACCAGCACCGAGTTGCCGAGGTCGCGCAGCTTCTTGAGCGTGCCGATCAGCCGCCCGTTGTCGCGCTGGTGCAGGCCGATGCTCGGCTCGTCGAGGATGTAGATGACCCCCGTCAGCTCGCTGCCCATCTGCGACGCGAGGCGAATGCGCTGGCTCTCGCCGCCCGACAGCGTGGAGGCCGCGCGGTCGAGCGAGAGGTAGGTGAGCCCCACGTCGGCGAGGAACGACAGCCGCGAGGTGATCTCCTTGAGCAGCTCCGCCGCGATGGTCTGCTCGTTCTTGGTCAGCGGCAGCGCGCCGGTGAAGTCGAGGGCCTGGCGAATGGTGAGCCGCGAGAGCTCCACCAGCGTGCGCCCGTGCACCTTCACCGCGCGCGACTCCGGCCGCAGGCGCTCGCCGGCGCAGGCAGGGCAGGGCTTATCGCTCAGGAACTTCATGTAGTACTGCTTCATCGACTCCGAGCCGGTGGAGTTGAAGGAGCGCCACAGCTTGTTCACCAGGCCCTCCCACTCCATGCGCCAGCGGGCGTCGCCCCACTTCATCGACAGCTCCTTGCCCTGGGCGCCGTAGAGCACGACCTCCTGCTGCTTCTTCGGGAGCTTCTCCCAGGGCGTGTCGAGGTCGATGCCGAAGGCCTTCGCGAGCGTGTCCACCAGGTCCGCCGTCCAGCCCTCGCCGCGGGTGACGCCCGAGGCCCACACCTCCACCGCGCCCCCGCGGATGCTCCGCGTCTTGTCCGGCACGATGAGATCCGGGTCCATCTCCGCGCGGGTGCCCAGGCCGCTGCACTCGGTGCACATGCCCAGCGGGTTGTTGAACGAGAACGACGAGGGCGCCAGCTCGGGGAACGAGAGGCCGCAGTGGTGGCAGGCGTTGTGCTCGCTCATGGTGCGATCGGCCGCCTTCGCCGCCGCCTCGTCGGTGACGATGAGCACGCCCTTGCCCTCGCGGAGCGCCTGCTCCACCGAGTCCGTCAGCCGCGGCCGCAGGTCGGCCTTGAGCACGAGGCGGTCGATGACGATCTCCACGTCGTGCTTCGACTTCTTGTCGAGTTCGAGCTTCTCCTCCAGCGAGTGCACCTTGCCGTCCACGCGCGCCCGGCTGAAGCCCCGCTTGAGCGCGTCGCTCAGCACGTCCTTGTGCTCGCCCTTGCGGTTGACCACCAGCGGCGCGAGCAGCTGCAGCTTGCTGCCGGCGGGCAGCTTCATGATCTCGTCGACGATCTGCTGCGCCGACTGCTTGCCCACCTTGCGCCCGCACTGGTGGCAGTGCTGCACGCCGATGTTCGCGTAGAGCACGCGCAGGTAGTCGTGCACCTCGGTGACCGTGCCCACCGTCGAGCGCGGGTTGTTCGACGCCGCCTTCTGCTCGATGGAGATGGTCGGCGACAGCCCGCGGATGGTGTCGTACTTCGGCTTCTCCATCTGCCCGAGGAACTGCCGGGCGTAGGCCGAGAGCGACTCGACGTAGCGCCGCTGCCCCTCCGCGTAGAGCGTGTCGAAGGCCAGCGAGCTCTTGCCGCTGCCCGAGACGCCGGTGAACACCACCAGCTTCTTCTTGGGGATCTCCAGCGTGACGCCCTTGAGGTTGTGCTCTTTCGCGCCGCGGACGGTGAGGAATTCGGGCTCTGCCATGGGGCCTTCCACATAGCGCCGGGGCGGCGCGGGCGCTCGACTTGGCCGGAACGGACGTTCAGGTCAAGCCCGATGTGGGGCGCGCCGATCGCCCACTTCGCTCATCGCCCGTTCGCCAGGTCGCGCAGGCCGAGCTGCTGCGTCAGCGGGCCGTCGAAGAAGCCCTTCGGGTTGAGCGTGCGGAACGCCGACACGAAGCTCGACACCGCGCCCTGGCCGTACACCCGGAGGAACTGCGCGCGGGTGATCGGGTTCTGCTGGCCCCAGTGCGGCCGCCCGCCCCAGGTGTCCATCATGTAGTGGGCGTAGCGATCGAGCGTGGCCGTGGCGTTGGGCGTGCCCTTCATGATGGGCACCTCCAGCATGCAGGTGTCTCGCGCGTACTGCGGCGAGAGCCAGTCGGGCGTGCCCTTCACCCAGCGCAGGCCGATGGGCGACGACACCCAGTTGCCCTGCTGCGCCCAGGCGTTCAGCTCCGCCATGACCGCGGGCATCACCTGCTCGACCTGCGCCGCGTCGAAGCCCAGGCTCGCCGCGTGCACCGGCATGCTGTTGGGCGCGCCGAAGTCGAGGGCCTGGGTCGACGGCATCACCACGTTGCTGGCCACGACGCTCTTGAGCGCCTCGTCCATCAGGAAGGGGATGGCCTTCGGCGCGACCGACACCAGCAGCCGCACCAGGTCGGTGAAGGGGTTCATGCCGCCCAGGGCAATGCCCAGGCCCCGGTGCCCCTGCGGGGGCAGGGTGGTGCGGCGCAGAACCGTCAGGGCGCAGGTCTGGTCCGTCTTGCCGTTGGCCAGGTAGGGGTTGAGCCACAGGTGCACGCTGTGCACCGCGGGGTCGACGAGCAGCGTGCGCAGCTGCGGCGCCACCACGCTCCAGGTGGTGAAGGTGCGCGTCTCCTCGAGGTTGTACTGGGGCTGGGTGCGCGTCACGACCGCGTACACCACCCCCACGAAGCCGACGCCGCAGCGCACCGCGTGGAACAGGCCGTCGTCCTGCGCGAGGTCGAAGGTGGGGCCCGGGTAGCGCGCCCGCCACTTCGCCGGGTCCGAGAGGCCCTGCGTCGGCTCGACGCGCACCAGGCGCGGCTGGTTGAAGTCGTTGAGCGTCACCAGCTCGACCGCCTCGATCTGCGTCGAGATGCCGCCCAGCGAGAGCCCCGAGCCGTGGCCGCCCACCGACGCGCAGCCCAGGTAGGTGATCTTCTCGAAGCCCGGCTGGTTGACGACGGTGCGCCCCGTCTTCGCCAGCTCGGCGTTGAGCTTCTCGAAGGTGATGCCCGCCTGGACACGCACCAGCTCGCTCGCCGGCGGCGCGCTGGCGGCGAAGAGATCGGCCTCGAGCGGCAGCACGTCGTCGAGGCCGAGGCAGTGCACGAGCCAGTCGGGCGTGAAGACGGCGTTCGAGAAGCCCCACCCGTCACCCATGGCCTTGAGCGTGCGCTGGGCGCCCGCCGCCTGCTGCACCACGTCGAGGAGCGCGCTCAGGTTGCCCGGGTTCTTGATGGCCCGCGGCATGGGCATGGCCACGTTGTGGTACTCGAAGTTCGCGCCGGGCTGGAGCACGCGCAGGGCGGGGGCGAAGACCGCGTCTTGCGCGAGCAGCGGGCGCGCCTGGCGATCGAGGTCGGGCTCGGCGCGCAGCATCTGGAACAGCGCGGCCGCCTGCTGGGCGTCGGGCTGCTGCTGCATCGCCTTCAGGGCAGACACGTAGGGAACGACGGGCATGGTCGGGCTCCTCGGGGCCAGCGGGGGTCGGTGGGCTACGGCGCGAGGCCGTCACAGCGGCGAACGTCGGCGGCGGAGGCGGCGGTCTTCGCGCAGGAGAGGAACGCGGCGTCGTCGGCGCGGCAGCGGGTCAGGCAGCGGTTCTTGAAGGCGCTCGTCTCGAACTCTCCACCCTGGAGCAGCGCGGAGAAGGCCGCGCAGTCGGGCCCGCAGGTGTCCACCGGCGCCGCGCAGGCCGTCGGGCCGGGCACCACGTGCATCGGCTTGCCCGTCGAGTCGGGGCTCAGCACCTCCGGCGCGCAGCCGTAGGTGATGGGGCGCGCGGAGACGGTGACGCAGCGGTCGCCGCCCTTGTCACGCTCGATGACCGCGGTGACGAAGCCGTCGGCGCCCGAGAGGCGGAAGAGGTCGTCCAGCGCGCGGGCCGTGGCGTCGTCACCGCACGCGGTGCCCTTGACGGCGGCGTACACGAAGTACGGCCGGCTCGCGTCGACCGGCGTCAACGCCGGGACCACCTCGACTCGCCTCGCCGAACACCCCAACGCCAGCGCCGCGAGCGCCAGCAGCCCCATCCCCCTCGTTCGAACCATTGACCAAAGCCTAGACCGACCGGGAGACGCGACGAAACGCCCAGGCGCGCCGCGCGCGTCGGCGCCTGTCAGCGGACGAAGCTGGTGGCCGCGGCGAGCGCCCCGGCGATGAGGCCGGTGAGCACGCCGTCGCGGTAGATGGTGGCGGCCACCCGACGGCTCGCGGCGGCGAAGCTCTCGTCGACCTTCGTGAGGCTGAAGTCCTCGTTCTCGAAGCTCCCCGTCGCCGCGTGCGCCACGCAGGTGTTCCGGCTGACCTGCAGCCCGGAGACCGCCGCCACCATCGCCGGCAACGCGACCACCAGGCGCACCGGCCAGCCGGCGCCAACGGCGCTGAGCACCCCGAGGAGCGCTCCGGCGATCACCGCCGCGCCGAGGGCCACCTGCTTGCGACGGCGGCGCCCGGCGGCGCTGAAGTTGGGGCGGCAGGCGGCCCCCTCGAGGATCTCAGCTGACATGGGGCAGTGGACTATTCGGCGGCGTGTCGGCGCGCCATGCGAAGTGAGCGCTCGCTCCGCGGCTTGTCAGGGGCCCCTGGTACACGTCGCCCTCGGGAGGCGGGCATGGGCGAGCCGGACGTGGCGTGTCTTCGGCAGGCAGCGCAGCAATGGGGGATCCTCACGAGGCGACAGGCGCTGACCGCGCTCGGTCGCGGGCAGATCGTCCGGCGACTGGCCATCGGCGCCTGGTCGCAGCTGTACCCGGGCATCTACCGGGTCGAGGGAGCGCCCGAGTGCTGCGAGCAGCGGCTCCTGGGCGTGCGGCTCTATCTCGGCCACGGCTTCCTCTTCTCCCACCGGTGCGCCGCGGCCCTTCACGGCCTGCGGAACTTCGAGCTCACTGGCCCCGAGCTGCTGTGCACCCGCCAGGTGCGGCTGCCAGGCGTCGAGGTCCATCGCGTGCAGCAGCTTGACCCTCGCGAAGCCACCACCGCGAAGTCGCTCCCCGTCACCTCGGTCGCGCGGACCCTCGTCGACCTCGCCGGCGAACTCGAGCCCGCCGACCTCCGTGACACCGTCGACCACGCGCTCCAGCGCAAGTGGACCACCGTCAACCGCCTCGCGGTCGCTGTCCTCCGCTCCCGGCACGCTCGCGGCATCACCCGGCTGCGCGACCTCGTTCACCTGTACCAGGGCGGCGATGGCCCCTCGGAGAGCGAGCTGGAGGCCCGCGTGTTCCGGGTGATCGAGGCCGCCGCAGTGCCTCGCCCGACCCGGCAGCGCACCGTCAAGGCCGCCGGCCGCCTCCGCCGACTCGACTTCTTCTGGCCCGAGCACCGGGTCGTCCTCGAGGCCGATGGCTACGCCGTGCACGCCTCGCCGGAGGCCTTCGAGGCAGTCCGCGTCAGGAACAACTCACTCGTGGCTCGCGGGTGCCGGGTGCTGCACTGGACCTGGCAAGCCCTCCATGCGCGACCGGCAGAGCTCGTCTGCGAGCTGCTCAGCGTGCTCGGCAGTGAGCGCTGACGGCAGGGAAGGGCGCGGGAGGGCAGCTCGCCCCCGCACCGCCCGCCCAGACAGCCCCTCGACCCCGGACTCACCGGGCGCCAGGTTGCTGGGCTTCGTCCAGGGTGGCTTTCGCGATGAGTGTTCGTTGGAACACGGCGGCCGTGTTGGAGTGAACACTCATGCCCGGGGTGGGGCGATGACGAGCCGCCGGGCCTTCTCGGCGCGCTTGGCCGAGAGCTCCACGCCCACCGCGTCGAGCCCGTGCCGGTTCGCCACGGCCAGCATCGTCCCCACTCCGCAGAAGGGGTCCACCACCACGCGCGTCTTCGTGTGGGTGACCAGGAACTTCGCCACCGCCTCGCACGCCTCGACCCCCATCGCCCGCGCCCACGTCATCTCGCCCAGCCGGGGCAGCACGTCGGGCGACGACTGCCCCTTCTCGAGCCGCAGCGCTCGGCTGAAGCACTGCAGGTGCGCATACGCCGGCCGGCCGAAGGTGGTGATGCCCGCCGGCGCCCGGCAGACGACCTTGTGCCAGAGGCACGACGAGCCGGCGGCGTCAGCCCCTCTCGCCACGAGGAAGCCCTTGTCGACCCAGCGGCCGTCGAGCTTCACGTCGGTCTGGTAGAAGACGGCCACCCCCATCGGGTCGAGCTGCCGGCAGATGAGCGCCGCGGTGTCGGAGAACCAGCGGCGCCACCCCTCGAAGCCCAGGGCCGGGACCTCCGAGCTGTCGGGCATCGACGTGACGATCGCCACCTCCGGCCCGAAGCGCTGCGCCTCGAGCCAGGCGACGCCGTCAGTGCTGAGGACTTCGCGCTTCGGGCTGGGGGGCTCCACGGGGGCACCATGCCGTGCCAGCGCCCCCCTGCCCAGCGACGTTGACAGGCCGTCGCGCTGCGCTCACGCTCACTTCGAGGTTCTTCGCCGGGTGGTTTCTCTGCGGCGGGCGCCCGAAGCGAGAGGATGCACTCCGGTGATTCGCGTCTGCTCCTACTGCGTGACCATCCTCGGAGAGGCCGCCCCGTTCGATGACCCGAGCCTGAGCCATGGGCTCTGCGCGGCGTGCGCCGACGGGCTCGACCGCGGCGATCGCCTCATCGAGCGGCTGTCCGGCGTTCGCGCGCTCTTCCGCCGGCTGCTCGACGAGGCGATGGAGGGCAACCAGGCCGCGTGCGCGGCCATCGTCGCCGAAGCCGGGGCGCTGGGCCTGGGGGCGGAGTCGATCCTCATGGCGCTGCTCCAGCCAGCCCTCTACGAGGCCGGCCGCGCGTGGGAGACCGAGGGGCTCCCGGTCGCGGCGGAGCATCGCCTGACGAGCTGGTGCGAGGTGGCGCTGGGGCTCGTGCCCGCGCCCGCAGGCTCGCGGCCTCCGCTCGACCTGCTCATCTTCCAGGCGCCGGGCAACCTGCACCCACTGGGGGCGCGCATCGCGGCGCGGCGCCTGGCCGCGCAGGGCGTGGCGGTCGAGGCCCTCGTGCCTGAGCTGCCCGAGGCGGAGATGGAGCAGCTCGTGCGGGAGCTGGCCCCCCGCTGTGTCGGCTTCTCGTGCGCGCGGCAAGGCGACGTCGAGCGGGCGGTCGACGTCATCACGCGGCTGCGCGCCTCGCTGGGGCCGGCCGCGAGCCCACGCTTCATCTTGTCGGGCTTCGCCTTCCGGGGGCCGAAGGCGGCCGACCTCTCAGCGCGCCTCGCCGGGCTGGAGGTCGTCGTGCACCTCGAGGCCTTCGCCGCTTCGCTCAAGGCCCCCGCCGAGCTCACCTCGCCGCGAGGAAGCCCTCGGCCTTGAGCAGCTCCGCCGTCAGCACCGCGCCGCCGGCCGCGCCGCGCACCGTGTTGTGCGAGAGCGCCACGAAGCGCCAGTCGAAGACCGCGTCAGGCCGCAGCCGCCCGAGGCTGATGCCCTGGCCGTGACCGAGGTCCCGGTCGAGCTTCGTCTGCGGCCGGTTCTCTTCTTCGAAGTAGGTGAGGAAGGGCGTCGGCGCGCTCGGCAGCTTCAGCGCCTGGGGCTTGCCCGAGGCCGCCTTCCACGCAGAGAGGATCTCCTCTCGCGAGGGCTTCCTCTCGAAGGCCACGAAGACCGCCGCCAGGTGCCCGTCGCTCACCGGCACGCGCAGGCACTGGGCGGTGATGGCCGGGGCCGTCGCGGTGACGATGCGGCCGTCGACGACCGAGCCCCAGATCTTCAGCGGCTCCTGCTCGCTCTTCTCTTCCTCGCCCTTGATGAAGGGGATGACGTTGTCGACCATCTCGGGCCACGACTCGAAGGTCTTCCCCGCGCCGGAGATCGCCTGGTACGTGCACACGGCCAGGCGCGTCGGCCCGAAGGCCAGGAGCGGGTGAATGGCCGGCACGTAGCTCTGAATGGAGCAGTTCGGCTTCACCGTGATGAACCCGCGCGTGGTGCCGAGGCGGCGCCGCTGGGCCTCGATCACCGCGGCGTGCCCGTCGTTGATCTCGGGGATGAACATCGGCACGTCCGGCGTCCACCGGTGCGCGGAGTTGTTCGACACCACCGGCGTCTCGGCCCTGGCGTAGTCCTCCTCGAGCTTCGCGGTGGCGTCCTTCGGCATGTCCACCGCGCAGAAGACGAAGTCGACCTGCCGCGCCACCGCGGCCACGTCGGACGCGTCGAGCACCGTGAGCGCCCCGGCCGCCGCGGGCACGCCGCCAGGCAGGGACCACCGGCCAGCCACCGCCTCGGCGTAGGGCTTCCCGGCCGACGCCGGGCTCGCCGCCACGGCCGCCAGCTCGAACCACGGGTGGGTCGAGAGGAGCGAAACGAACCGCTGGCCGACCATGCCGGTCGCGCCGAGCACACCCACCTTCAGCTTCGGAGTCATCGCCGCGCACCGTAACGGATTCGGCGGGCTGGCGGGAGCGCCGAGGCGCGAGGGAGGAACGGCCGAAAACACCGGGCGCGCCACCGTCCTTCGCCTCGGCTAGAAGGCCGCTCATCTCGCTGTCTCGTGGGGGTCGCCGTGACTGCTCGTCGTGTGCTCGCGCTGTGTCTGGTCGTCGTGGCCGCCGGCTGTACCTGCGGTGAGAAGAAGACCGGCACCGACATGGTGAAGGCCCTGGAGGACGAGCTCGGGCGCACGCTCGACCCGTTGCCGCAGGCCCCGTCGCTCGACGTCTCGCAGGAGGCGCTGCCCGGCGCCGGTGACGCGCTCGCCGTGGTGGCCGCCCGCCCGCAGGGGCAGCAGTACGGCGAGGTCCGCCCCACGGTGACCTTCTCGCGGCCGGTGAAGAGCCTGGAGATGGTCGAGGCCCAGCGCGCCGGCGACGCGGCCAGGCCCATCGCCACCATCACCCCGGCCCTCGAGGGCGAGTGGCGCTGGCTGGGCTCTGCCTCGGTGGAGTTCGTGCCGAAGGGCCTCGTGGCGTACTCGACCGAGTTCAAGGTCACGGTGCACAAGGGCCTCGCGGCGCTCGACGGCGCGACGCTGGCCGAGGACTACGTCTACACCTTCGCCACGCCGCGGCTCGAGCTGCAGGACCTCTCGCCCGCGCGCGGCAACCTCTGGCTCACGCCCGACAGCCCCATCACCATGCTCTTCAACCAGCCGGTGGACCGCGCCGAGCTCGAGCAGGCGCTCACCGTCACGGCCGGCACGACGCCGGTGGCGCTGACGGTCGAGAAGGAGATCTCGGTGCAGGACGAGCGCCGCGAGCGCCTCGAGGCCGCCCGCCGCGCAGGCCGCACCGTCGACCCGCTCCAGGACGAGGAGCGCGGCTTCCGCAACCAGCAGACCCGCTACACCCTCAAGCCGAAGACGCCGTGGCCGCTCGACCAGGCCATCACCGTGAAGTTCGCCCCGACGCTCCACGGCAAGCAGGGCCCGCTGCCGATGACTCCCGCTGACGACGTGAGCTACCGCACCTACGGCGCGCTCCGCCTCGAGGGCGCGCGCTTCTGCTCCGGCGACTACCGCTGCCCGTACGGCCCGCTGGTGCTCAGCACCACCAACGAGCTCGACCTCGAGACCCTCAAGTCGCGCCTCACCATCACCCCGCCGGTGGAGATCGACTGGGAGGCCGCCAGCACCTCGGCGCCCAGCAGCGAGTGGGAGCTCCGCAGCAACCGCCCCACGGCCCGCCTGCCCGGCAAGTGGCGCCCCGGCACGCAGTACAAGCTCGAGATCGCCAGCGGCGTGGCCGACGTCTTCAAGCAGACCGCGGCGCAGGGCCTGTCCACCCGGCTCAAGACCGACGACCTCAACCCGGCGCTCATCACCGGCGGCTCCTTCGGCGTGGTGGAGCGGTCTGCCGACGCGCCCGTGCTGCCCGTCGAGGTGTCGAACCTCAAGACCCTCAACGTCAGCATGTGGCGCCTCACGGTGCCCGAGCTGGCGCGGGTGTTGGGCAAGAGCGACGAGGGCCTGCGCACCTTCGCCCGGGCGCCGGACTTCAAGGAGGACGAGAAGCTCACCTACCCGAAGAACCTCGCCCGCGTGCACCCGCTGCAGCTCTCGAAGGTGCTCGGCGCCGACGCGAAGACCGGCCTCGCGCTCGTCAGCGTCAGCTCGCCCGAGCTCGAGTACCGCCCCGATCGCGGCTTCCGGCAGCTCGTGCAGGTCACCGACCTCGCGGCGCACATCAAGGTAGCCCCCAAGTCCTCGCTGGCATGGGTGACGCGCCTGTCCGACGGGCAGCCGGTGGCCGACGCCGACGTGGCCATCTTCGACGAGAGCGGCACGCAGGTCTGGTCGGGCAAGACGAACGCCGAGGGCTTCGCCGACGCGCCGGGCGCCGCCGCGCTCAAGCTCAGGAACCCGCGCTACGAGTGGGAGTACCCCTTCGCCCTCGTCGTCGCGCAGAAGGACGGCGACGTCGCGGCCACCGCCAACACCTGGGCCAGCGGCGTCGAGCCCTACGAGTTCGGGCTCAGCCAGGGCTGGGAGGGCGAGCGCCCCGACTCGGCCAGCTTCGTCTTCACCGACCGCGGCATCTACCGCCCCGGCGACGAGGTCTACGTGAAGGGCGTGGTGCGCTACCGCGTGCTGGGCGAGCTCCGCGCGCCGGCCGAGGGCAGCACCCTGACGGTGACGCTGACTGACTCGCGCGACGAGGTGGTCAAGCGCGAGACGGTGAAGGTGACGAAGTACGGCACCTTCTCGCTCACCAGCACCATCGGCAAGGAGGCGCCGACCGGCTACTACTCCGTGCGCGCCGAGGGCACGCTGGCCGGGGGCACGGTGTCGACGTCGGGCACCTTCCGCGTCGAGGAGTACCGGGCGCCGCAGTTCCGGGTGGACGTCGAGGCCAAGCAGGCCTCGCTCATCGCCGGCGAGGCGCTCGAGGCGAGCGTCTTCTCGCGCTACCTCTTCGGCGGCGCGATGAACGACGTGCAGGTGAAGTGGGCCGCGCAGCGCTCGGTGACGTCCTTCTCGCCCGAGGCGGGCGCCGGCTTCACCTTCGCGCAGGAGACCTGGTGGTGGGACGACGGCGACCCGCACCAGGGCAGCGGCTTCTTCGCCTCAGGCGAGGGCAAGGCCGACGCGAAGGGCGCGCTCGTTGTGAAGGCCGGCGTCACCGAGGCGCCGGGTGAGAAGCCCTACACCTACACCTTCGAGGCGGAGGTGACCGACGTGAACCGCCAGGCCGTCGCCGGCCGCGCCGCCGTCACCGTGCACCCGGCGAAGTACTACGTGGGCCTGCGCTCGCCGGCGTACTTCCTCGAGGTGGGCACCGAGTACGCGCTCGAGGCGCTCGTGCTCGACACGGCGGGCACGCGCACCAGCGGCCAGAAGCTCGCCGTCACCGTCACCAGCCGCACCTGGAAGTCGGTGAAGCAGAAGGACGCCTCGGGCGGCTACACCACCATCTCCGAGCCGGTGGAGACGCAGGTCGCGAAGTGCGAGCTCGAGAGCGCGGGGGGCGTGGTGCCGTGCAAGTTCAAGCCGGCGAGCGCGGGCTTCTTCATCGTGCGCGGCAGCGTGAAGGACGAGCAGGGCCGGCAGCACACGGCCTCCATGGGGCTCTACGCCTCGGGCAGCGACTGGGTCGCATGGCAGCGCAACGACACGGACCGCGTCGAGCTCATCACCGACAAGACGTCCTACGACGTGGGCGACGTGGCGAAGGTGCTCATCAAGTCGCCGTACCCCGAGGCGAAGGCCATGGTGACGGTGGAGCGCGAGGGCGTGCTCTCGCGGCGGCTGGTCAACCTGAAGGGCTCGGTGGTGACGGTGGAGGTGCCCATCACCGAGGACATGGTGCCCAACGTCTTCGCGGGCGTGCTCATCATGCGGCCCCGCGTCGCCACCGGCGGCATCGAGACGGGCGACGACCCGGGCCGGCCGAACGCGCGCATCGGCCTCGTGAAGCTCAACGTCGAGCGCAAGAGCAAGCGCCTCGAGGTGAAGGTGTCCACCAACAAGAAGGACTACCGGCCGCGCGAGAAGGTCACGGTGGACCTCGCGGTGAAGGACACCGCGGGCAAGCCGGCCTCCGGCGAGGTGACGCTCTACGTGGTGGACGAGGCGGTGCTCCGCATCACCAGCTACGAGGTGCCGGACCCCATCGCGGCCATCTACCCTGACCGCCCGCTCTCGGTGCGGCTGGGCGAGCCGCTGCTCCACCTCGTGCGCAAGCGCAGCTACGGCGAGAAGGGCGAGGAGCAGGGCGGCGGCGGCGGCGACGGCTCGGGCGGCGGCATCCGCAGCGACTTCAAGACCACGGTGCTCTTCAACCCCACGCTGGAGCTCAAGGACGGCGCGGCGCAGTTCCAGTTCGCGCTCCCCGACAACCTGACGACCTTCCGCGTGATGGCGGTAGTCATCACCCAGGGCGATCGCTTCGGCAGCGGGCAGACGGCGCTCCAGGTGAACAAGCCGGTGATGGCGCTGCCGGCGATGCCGCGCTTCGCGCGCGTCGGTGACGTCTTCGAGGCGGGCGTGGTGGTGCACAGCCACGGCGCGGCGGCCGGCGAGGCCACGGTGACGGCCTTCGTCGAGGGCGGCGCGGAGCTGACCGGCGCGAAGGAGCAGAAGCTCCCCCTCGCGGAGGGCGCGCCGAAGGAGGTCCGCTTCGGCTTCAAGGCCACGCGGCCCGGCACGGTGGCGTTCCGCTTCAAGGTGACGGCGGGCCAGGACAGCGACGGGGTGGAGCAGAAGCTGCCCATCGAGCTGCCGGTGGAGATGGACGCGGTGGCGACCTACGGCGACACCGTGGACCAGCGCGTCGAGGGGCTCTCGCCGCCGAAGGACGTCTACGAGGATCGCGGCGGGCTGACGGTGTCCATGGCGTCCACCTCGCTGGCGGGCTTCGACCGCGGCTTCCAGCAGCTCATCGAGTACCCCTACGGCTGCCTCGAGCAGCAGAGCTCGCGGCTGGTGCCCTTCATCGCGCTCCGGGAGATCGCCGGGCAGTTCGGTGTGCCCTGGCCGGGCGCCGACAAGAAGAAGGCGGCGGTCAACGACGAGGTCAACGCGCTGCTCAACACGTACCTCTTCGGCACGCTCGACGTGTCGGGCACGAAGGACCCCGACCAGGTCATCGCGGCGACGGTGAAGAGCATCCTCTCGCTGCAGGACGGCGACGGCAGCTTCCGCTACTGGCCGAGCTCCTGGTGCTCCGACCCGTGGTCGTCGGCCTACGCGACGATGGCCCTGTACCGGGCGAAGGAGGTCGGCTTCGACGTGCCCGCCGATCGCCTCGCGCGCGCTGAGGGCTACCTGGCCAGGGTGGTGGGCGGCAACTGCGGCGGCTGCATGTCGGCCTGGCAGTGCGGCGACGAGACGCGGGTCTTCGCCAGCTACGTGCTGGCCCGCATGAAGAAGCCCAAGCCCTCGAGCTACGGCGAGTTCTACGCGCGCCGCGACAAGCTCTCGCTCTTCGGCCGCGCGCTGCTCGCCAACGCCATGTACGTCGGCGGCGGCGACCGCAAGCAGGCCAACGGGCTGCTGCAGGAGCTCCTCAACTTCGCCAAGGAGTCACCCAAGGGCGTGCACCTGGCCGAGGTGCAGAGCGCGACCTACGCGACGCTCTTCCACTCCGACACCCGCACCACCGGCGTGGTGCTGCAGGCGCTCACCGACATCCAGCCGAACCACCCCTACGTGGGCAAGATGGCGAAGTACCTCACGGGCGTGCGGCAGGGCGACGGCAACTGGCGCTCGACGCAGGAGGCGGCCTGGTCGCTCATGGGCCTGACCCAGGTGCTGCGCACGAAGGAGAAGGACACGCCGGACTTCAAGGCCACGCTGGCCATGGGCGCCGGCGAGCTGATGAGCCAGGCCTTCAAGGGCCGCTCGATGGCGACGCAGACGAAGGTCATCCCCATGAAGGAGCTCCTGACGCAGGCGCAGGGCGCCGAGCAGAAGCTCACCTTCAAGAAGGAAGGGCAGGGCGTGCTCTATTACTCGGCGCTGCTCAAGTACGCGCCGAAGCAGCTGCCCACCAAGTCGCTCGACAGCGGCCTCTTCGTGCAGCGGTGGTTCGAGCCGTACGCGGGCGGCGGGCAGTCGACGAAGTTCTTCGCCGGCGACCTGGTGCGCATCCGCCTGCGGGTGGCGAGCAACCAGGAGCGCCACTGGGCGGCCTTCGAGGTGCCGCTTCCGGCCGGGCTCGAGCCGGTGGACACCTCGTTGAGCACCACCGCGAAGCTGACGAGCGCGCCCACCGAGGAGTCGCGCGAGATGGAGTACGAGGCCGAGGGCGGTGAAGACGGCATGGAGGGCGACGCGCAGGGCAACGATCTGAACCCCTGGGCCTTCCGCTTCTGGAGCCCCTTCAACCACACCGAGATGCGCGACAGCCGCGTGGTGATCTTCGCCGACCACCTGCCGCCGGGCGTGCACGTCACGAGCTTCGTGGCGCGCGCGACGACGCCGGGCACGTTCATCATGAAGCCGGCCCGCGGCGAGCTCATGTACGAGCCCGAGGTGTGGGGCCGGAGCGAGGGCGGCGCCTTCGAGGTCGCGCTCCCGACGCAGGTCAGCTCGAAGTAGCCGATGCGGCGCTGGCTCCTCCTCGGGCTGCTCGTCGCGGTGACGCCGGTGGTGGCGTTCATCGCGTCGCCGCTCGCCCCCGGCCTCACGGACTACCGGCCGGTGGTGTCGGTGAAGCTGCTCGACCGCGAGGGCGGGCTCCTGCGCGAGCTGCGCAGCGGGGCTGACGGGCGCTCGACGCCGCTGCCGCCGGAGGAGCTCACCGGGCCGGTGCGCGCGGCCTTCCTCGCGGCGGAGGATCACCGCTTCTTCGGCCACCTCGGCGTGTCGCCGACGGCCGTGGTGCGCGCGGCGAAGCAGAACCTCGCGGCGGGCCAGGTCAAGGCGGGGGGCTCCACCATCACCCAGCAGCTCGCGCGCTCGCTGGTGCCCCGGCCGCGCACCTTCGCGGGCAAGCTGCAGGAGGCGGCGTGGGCGCTGCGGCTCGAGGCGCACCTCTCGAAAGAAGCGCTGCTCACGCAGTACCTGAACCGCGTGCCCTTCGGGAACAACACCTTCGGCGTGGAGGCCGCCGCGCAGCTCTACTTCGGCAAGCGCGCGCGGCACCTCTCGCTGGGGCAGGCGGCGATGCTGGCGGCGATCCCCCGCGGGCCCACGGCGTACGATCCCTACCGGCGCCCGGAGCGCCTGGCCGCGCGCCGCGCCTGGGTGCTCGACCGCCTCGAGGCGACGGGCCTGGCGTCGGCCGAGGCAGTGGCGGCGGCCCGCGCCGAGCCGCTCTACCTCTCGGCCTTCACCGCGGCCTTCCGCGCGCCGCACTTCGTGGAGTTCGTCTCGTCGCACCTGGAGGCCTGGGGGCTCGGCGAGGCGGCGGTGGTGCGCACCTCGCTCGATTCTCGGCTGCAGCCACAGGTGGAGGCGCAGATCGTCGAGGAGATCGGCCGGCTCTCGGAGCGGCGGGTGTCCTCGGCCGCGGCGCTCGTGGTGGACAACGAGACGGGCGAGGTGCTCGCCTACGCTGGCTCGGCCGACTTCTTCAGCGAGGCGAACCAGGGGCAGAACGACGGCGTGCAGATGCGCCGGCAGCCCGGCTCGGCGCTCAAGCCCTTCGTCTACGCGGAGGCCTTCCGGCAGGGCTACACGCCGGCGACGGTCATCCCCGATCTCGACACGTCCTTCTCGGCGCCCAAGGGCGGCTACACGCCGCGCAACTACGATCGCCGGGTGCACGGCCCGGTGCGGGCGCGCGAGGCGCTGGCGAACTCGTACAACGTGCCCGCGGTGCGCGTGACGGACGACGTCGGCGTGGCGAAGGCGCTCGAGGTGCTGCGCCGCGCGGGCTTCGAGTCGCTGGGGCAGGGCGCCGAGCACTACGGGCTGGGCCTGGCCCTGGGCAACGGCGAGGTGTCGCTGTGGGAGGCGGCGCGGGCGTACTCGGGCCTCTCGCGCGGCGGCGTGGTGCGGCCGCTCGTGCCGGTGCTCGAGGCGTGGACGGCGACCGGGGAGCGCCTCACCCCGCGGCGGGAGCTCCGGGCGCGCCGCTTCGCCGATCGCCGGGCCGTGGCGCTGGTGACGCACATCCTCTCGGACAACGTGTCGCGCGCGCGGGCCTTCGGCCTCGACAACGCGCTGCGGCTGCCCTTCCCGACGGCGGCGAAGACGGGCACCTCGAAGGGGTACTCCGACAACTGGACCGTGGGCTTCACGAAGGAGCGCACCGTCGCGGTGTGGGCGGGGAACTTCGACGGCACGCCGATGGTGCAGGTGTCGGGCATCACCGGCGCGGGGCCCGTCTTCAAGCGGGTGATGACGCGCGCCATGCGCTCGCTCACCGCGCAGCCGCTGGTGGACCGCGACGGCCTCGACTCGGCGGCCATCTGTCCGCTCTCGGGTGGGCGCGCGGGGCCGAACTGCCCGGCGGCGATGGAGGAGCTCTTCGTGCCCGGCACGGCGCCCACGCACGACTGCGCCATGCACGGGACGCTGGCCGAGGCGCTGCCTCCGGAGCTCCGGGCGCGGTGCCTGCAGCTCGCGGCCGCCGAGGGGCGCCTGGTGGACCTGGGCCTCGACTTCTACGACTGGGCGAAGAACGAGGGCGTGCAGCGTGAGCCGTGGCTCGCCGCGATGTGCCTGGGCGACCGGCCCGAGGAGCAGGCGCGGGTGCTCCAGCCGCGGCGCGACGGGGAGTTCCTGCTGCTGTCCGACCTGCCGCTGGCCGACCAGGCGATCCCCGTGCGGGTGCGCGCCTCGCCGTCGCGCGGGCCGCTCGCGGTGTACGTGGACGGCGCGCGGGCACTCGAACTCGAGCCGCCCTTCGCGGGGCACCTGCCGGCGACGCAGGGGCGCCACGTGCTCGAGGTGAGAGATCGAGACGGCGCGGTCATCGACTCGGTGTCCTTCGTCGTGCGGCGGTGAGGCTCGGATGGACTCGCCCCGCGCGCGCTACGAAGACGAAGGCTGGCTCCACGTGCCTGGCGTGCTGGACCCGCCGACCATCAAGGCGCTCCTGCGCGCGGCCACGGCGCTCGAGCAGACCGCGCGCGAGCTCACCCACGACACCGTGGTGCGCGGCATCGGCTACGAGGTGCAGTCCGCCAGCGGGCGGAGGGGTGAGGTGGCCGTCGCGCCGGGCGTGCTGCGGAAGATCACCTGGCCCTCCAAGGCCCAGCGGGCGTTCACCGAGCTTCGCACCGACGCGCGCCTGCTCGCGGCCCTCGGGGCGGTCGGCCTGCCCTCGCCGGTGTGCCTCGTCGACCACCTGAACCTGAAGGCGGCGCGCGTGGGCGCCGGCTACCCCTTTCACCAGGACGCGAAGTTCCTCATCGGGAAGACCCAGGCGCGCATCGAGCGCCAGGGCGGGGTGAACGTCGTGCTCGCGCTTGACCCGGCCGACGCCGAGAACGGCGCCTTCGAGGTCCTCGGCCGCACGCACCGCGGGCCGCTGGTCGACTTCCCCTACGATCCGTCGGACCTGAACGAGGGCCTGTTCGACGAGTCGCACCGCGTGCTCATCCCCATGCAGCCCGGCGACGCCGTGCTCTTCCACCCCAACCTCGTCCACGGGAGCGGGCCCAACCGCTCCGACCGCCCCCGCCGCGTCGTCGCCATGTGGTTCGTCGGCGGGCCCTGATCGCATCCCTCGCGGAAATCCGCCGGGCCCCCCTTGCGCGAGTTTGGGCACGCGCCTAAACCGGCTGCCCAAGAGGAGGTCCCGTGGACCCCGACCTGACGCGGAAGCAGATCCTCGACGCGGCCGACTCGCTCTTCGGAGAGCTGGGCTTCGACGTCACGACGACGCGCGACATCGCGCAGCGCTCGGGCGTCAACAAGGCCCTCATCCACTACCACTTCGGCTCGAAGGACGAACTCCTCGAGGCGCTGCTCGAGGGGTACTACGCGAAGCTCGGGGCCTCGCTCGCCGCTGCGCTGACCCGGCGGCAGGGGCTGGCGAACCAGGTGGAGGATCTCCTCGACGCCTACGCCGACTTCCTGAGCGCGCACCACTCCTTCACGCGCATCGTGCAGCGCGAGGTGGCCAGCGGCCGGCACGTGGAGCGCATCGTCGAGCGCACGCTGCCCATCTTTCAGCTCGGGGTGGACTGGTTCGGCACCTCGCTCCAGCGCCCCCCGAAGGACTTCGACGCGGTGAACCTGCTCACCACCGTCTACGGCATGGTCGTCACCTGGTTCACCTACGGCGAGGTGCTGCGGCGCCTCACGGGGAAGGACCCCTTCTCGCCGGCAGCCCTCGCCGCGCGAAAGCGCCACGTCCGCAAGGTCGTCGCCCTGCTGCTCGCCGAGGTCGAAGAAAGGACCTGAGCCATGTCGCTCCAGCCGTCGTCGCAGTCCTCCGCCGTCACGTCTCCCCCGCCGGCCGCGCCGGAGCCGAAGGCCGGCCTGCACCCGAAGAACGCGGCCATGAAGGCCCGGCTGCTCTCGGCCGAGCACGCGCTGTGCTTCGAGCGCGCGCGGTACTTCACCGATGTGCACCGGGAGACCGAAGGGGTGCACCGGTCGCTCCGCGCGGCCCGGAGCCTCGCGCGCACGCTCGAGCGCATGAGCATCCGCATCGAGCGTGACGAGCTGCTGGTGGGCAACCGCGCCTCGCGCCCCATCGCGCCGCCCATCGCCCCGGAGCGCGGCGACTTCACCTTCGTCTTCCGCCACCTCCTCCCGGACCTCGAGGCCTTCGGCTACCGCATCACGCCGGAGGACCGCGCCTACCTCTTCGACGAGCTCATCCCCGCGTGGGAGGGGAAGACCGTGCGCGACGCGAAGCTCGACGCGCTCGAGGCTCATGGGCTCTCCAGCCGCCTCAACCTCTCGCCGCGGGAGCTGCTGCGGAAGTGGCGCGCCTTCGGCCCCGGCACGCTGGGCCGCATCGTCGCCCCGCGAGGCAAGCTCTCGGTCGGCAAGTTCCCCCGGCTCCTCCGGGCGGTGCGCGCGGGGGCGCGGGACAACCTGAAGGGGCGCGGGCGCTGCACCGACACTCAGGCGCACATCGTGCCGGGCCACAAGAACGTGCTCGCCCGGGGCTTCTCGGGCCTTCGGGCGCAGGCGGTGCAGCGGCTCGCCGGCCCCGTCGATGAGGCCCAGCGAGCCTTCCTCGAGAGCGTGGTGCTGACCTGCGACGCCATGCGCGCCTTCGCGGGCCGCTTCGCCACGCTCGCGCGGAGCCTCGCCGAGGCCGAGCCCGATGCAGACCGCCGCGCGGAGTTGCTGACCATCGCCTCGACCTGCGAGCGGGTGCCCTGGCTCCCCGCGGGCACCTTCGCCGAGGCCGTGCAAGCGCTGTGGTTCACCCAGAACGCGGCGATCATCAGCTACGGCGCCGGGAGCGGCATCACCCCGGGGCGCGTCGATCAGCTCCTGTGGCCCCTCTACGAGGCCGACCTCGCCCGCGGGGCGCTGACGCGCGAGCACGCGCTGCGGTTGCTCGAGGAGTTCGTCATCAAGCTCAACGACAACGTCGTCATCTGGCCCAACATCGGCGGCGTGGAGCTGAACCACCTGGGCTCCGACGTGGAGAACCTCACCGTGGGCGGCGTGGGGCGTGACGGCGAAGACGCGACCAACGCGCTCTCGTGGCTCTTCATCGAGGCCATCGAGAACACCAACCTGGCGACGACCTCGTCCTTCCGCGTGTCCGCGAAGAGCCCGCCTGCGTTCGTCCGCCGCGTGGCCGCGATGCACCGCAAGACCAACTCGCCGGCGTTCCTCGGCGACGAGACGGCCATCGCCGCGCTGGTGAACGACGGCTACTCGCTCGAGGACGCGCGCGACTACTGCCTCGTGGGCTGCGTGGAGCCCAGCGGCAACGGCGACACCTACGGCGCGACCGGCGGCACGAAGGTCTACTTCCCCACGGCGCTCGATCTCGTCTTCCACCGCGGGCACACCACCTTCTTCGGCAACCAGGACGGCCCGGACACCGGCGACCCGCGGGCCTTCACGACCTTCGACGCGTTCCTCGAGGCCTACTTCCGGCAGCTCGAGGGCATGGTGGGCGTGGCGACCGAGGCCACGCGGCTGCGCGACGCCATCTGGGCCGAGCGGTTTCACAACCCGCTCATCTCCTGCACCATCGACGGCTGCATCGAGCGCGCGCGCGACATGACGCAGGGTGGGGCGCGCTACAACTTCGGCGCCGTCGGGGGCGGCGGGCTGGGCACCGTCGTCGACTCCCTCGCCTGCGTCCGCCAGTTCGTCTTCGAGGAGCGCTCGGTCTCGATGGGCGAGCTGATGGCGGCCCTCGACGCGAACTTCCGCGGCCACGAGGCCCTGCGCGCGAGGCTCCAGGCTGGTCCGCGCTTCGGCGTCGATGACCCAGCGGTGGACGCGCTGGCGAAGCTCGTGGTGGACCGCTTCTGCGCGATGGTCCGCGCCCAGCCGACCTTCGCGGGCGGGCACTACAAGGCGAGCCTCATCTCGTACGGCCTCAACGTGTACGAAGGCGCCCTCGAGCCCGCGACGCCCGACGGCCGCCTCGCGGGAGCGCCGCTGTCGAACAGCATGTCGCCCAGCAACGGCGCGGAGCGAAAGGGGCCGACCGCGGCCTTCAACTCCCTGGCGGCCATCGACCAGTCGCAGATTGGCTACGGCAACTCGGTGAACATGAAGCTGCCCCTCGGGCTCCTCGAGTCGGAGAAGGGCGTGGCGAGCGTGGGCGACCTCGTGCGCACGTACTTCAAGAAGGGCGGCTTCCACGTGCAGTTCAACGCGGTGGACGCCAGCACCCTGAAGGCCGCGCAGGAGCGGCCGGGCGAGTACCAGGACCTCATCGTGCGCGTGTCGGGGTACTCCGCGTACTTCACGCGGCTGGGCCGGCAGATCCAGGACGACATCATCGCCCGCGCGGAGCTGGCCCCGTGACGTCGCCGGTGCGCGGCCGGGTGTTCGACGTGCAGCGCTTCTGCGTGCACGACGGGCCGGGCATCCGCACGACGGTGTTCCTGAGCGGCTGCTCGCTGCGCTGCGCGTGGTGCCACAACCCCGAGAGCTTCTCGGGTGACGCGGGCTTCTGGCGCGAGCCCGGCGAGGTGCTCGCCCAGGTGCTGCGGGACCGCGAGTACTTCGAGACGAGCGGCGGTGGCCTGACGGTGTCCGGCGGCGAGCCGCTGCTCCAGCCGGCCTTCGTGCGCGAGCTGCTGGGCCGCGCGATGGCCGAAGGGCTCCACACCTGCCTGCAGACGGCGGGCGAGGTGTCACGCGAGGCGCTGGCCGGGGTCCTCGAGGTGGTCGACCTCTTCCAGTTCGACGTGAAGCACCTCGACCCGGCGCGCCATGAGGCGCTCACCGGGCGGCGGAACGAGCGGCTCCTCGCGAACCTCGAGTGGCTGCTCGGGCAGGGCAGGGCGGTGGAGGTGCGGCTCCCGCTGGTGCCCGGGTACAACGACGCGCCGGAGCACCTCGAGCGCGTCGGCGCGTTCCTGCGCGCCCGCGGCGTGGGCGCCCTGCATGTGCTCCCGTACCAGCGAACGTACCTCCCGAAGTATGAGCGCCTCGGGCTCGCGGCACGCTGCGCCGAGGTGGTGCCGCCCGCATCCTCGCACCTCGCCGCAGTGAGGACCCTGCTGGGCGCCCGGGGGATCGACCTGCTGGTCGACGCGTAGTGCGCTATGCGGCGAGCCGATGACGCTCTTCCACATCACCTCGCGCGAGGCCTGGGCCGAGGCCCTGCGGGTCGGCACCTACCGGGCGCCCTCCCTCGACACCGAGGGCTTCATTCACCTGTCGACGGACCTCCAGTGGCTCGCGACGGCGAACCGGTTCTTCCGCGGCCAGTCGGGGCTCGTGCTGCTCGAGCTGGCGCCCGAGCGCCTGGGAAGCGCCGTTCGCTTCGAGGCCGCCGACGGTGACGAGTTCCCGCACCTCTACGGCGAGCTCCCGGTCGCGGCGGTGACGGCGGTGCACGCCCTGGCCTGCGCGCCCGACGGCTCGTTCTCGGCGCCGCCCGCGCTTCGCTGAAGGCGTTGGCCTCGAACACCGGCTGCCCTGATGACGCCCCTCAGGCTGGCGTCACCCGCCCGCGGAAGTGCCGGAGCGCGACGGCGACCCCGGCCTCGTCGAGCTCACGGCGCTCGAGCAGCGCGTCGTGCAGCACCTCGAGCTTCCCGCTCGCGGGGAACGCGGCGCCCACCAGCTCGCTCCACAAGGCCTCGAGGTCGGGTCTCAGGCGGAACTCGAAGACGAGCTCCTCCGTGGGCATCACCCGGCTCCCGTGGCGCAGCGGCACCACCCGGGCGTGCCCGACCAGCTCGACGCCATCGACGAGGATGTTGCCCTGGTGCCCGAGGTGGGCGAGCTGCCAGCCGGCCTCGGCGGTCCACGAGAGGCGGTGGTTCCTCCGACCGCCCCAGCCCCTGAAGTCGGGCGTCGGCGAGAAGCGCACGGTGATGTCGCTGTCCGGCGTGCGGCCGACGTCGACAGCCTTTCCCCGGAGCACCGCGAAGGTGCTCCCGTCGTGGAAGTCGACCTCGAGGTCGGCCCGGCCTTGCACGAGGTGGTACTCGGCGAAGGGGCGCTGGCTCACGGGGTCGTGACGGGCGGCGAAGTGCTCGCGGCCTTGGCCGCCGCCTCGGCCTTGAGGCGCTTCTCTTCACGCCACCCGTGCAGGAACAGCACCCCGATGCCGATGAGGATGGCGATGTCGGCGATGTTGAACACGCCGGTGCGCACGGGGCCCACGCCCATGTTCATGAAGTCCACCACGCTGCCGTTGAAGCGGGCGCGGTCGATCCAGTTCGAGAAGCCGCCGCTGGCGATGCACGAGTAGGCCCCGACCTGGGTGAGATCGAGCGCCTTGCTGAAGAGCGCGTACACCGCGAGCCCGAGCAGCAGCAGGCCCACGCCGATGGTGAGCACCCAGTAGCGCGCGTTGGCCGGCAGGTTGGCGCCGAGCGAGAGGAAGGCGCCCTCGTTGGTCGCGTACTGGAGCCGGAAGGTGTCGCCCAACCACGTGTGGCCCGGCGTGCCCTTCAGGTGCGCGGTCGCGAGCTGCTTCGTCCACTGATCGATGACGACCTGGCCGATGAAGACGACGAAGAAGATGGCGAACCGGCGCGGAGACATTCGGGCGTCACTTGCCACGGGAGGCGCCCAGAATCTACCAGCGCGGGTCAGTCGAAGCGCCCGGCCACGGCCACCCCGTTGGGCAGGGCGCTCACCTGCACCTCGAAGGGCCCCAGCCGCCGGTGGAGCAGGCTGGGCAGCAGCACCCCCGCCGCCGCGCCGATGGCCGCGCCCAACAGCACGTCGGTGGTCCAGTGCTTGTCGCCGGCCACGCGCAGCACGGCCGTCGTCGCCGCCAGCGGGAGCCCCACCGCCCACAGCACCCACGCGTAGCGGTAGCCGCGCAGGCCCGCCACCGTGGCCGCCGAGGTGGCCAGGGCGAAGGTCCACGTCGCGTGGCCGCTGAAGAAGGAGAGGTGGTGGTCCGCCGGGTCGTGCGCCTCGGCCAGCAGCTCCGGCGAGGCCCCCACCGTGTACGGCCGCCCGCGGCCCACTGAGAACTTCACCACCTGGTTGAGCACCTGCGCCGTCAGCGTCGCCTCGAGGATGAGGAGGGCGTCGACCCAGAAGGCCTCCATGAAGACCCCGTCGCGCCAGGAGAGCAGGGCGTCGAGGCCCAGCATCGCCGCCGGCACCACCCCGAAGGCGAGGAGGTCGCTCACCCGGGCGGGCCCCGAGAGGCCCGAGGCGCTGGGGGCGAGGGTGGGGTTGAAGGCGCTGCGCACGGCCGTGTCGAAGCCGTTCGTCCCGCACCAGCGGCAGGCGGCCGGGGCGAGCGTCTTCTTGAGCGCGACCTCCGACACCAGCCAGCCCGCGGCGAGGGCGGCGGTCACCGGAAGGTCGACCCGCGGGTCCCAGGCCAATTGGTGGGGTGCGGCGGGGCTGCTCGAGAGCACCAGGGCTGCACAAAGGCTGAGCATGGCGCCCGGCAGCGTAGCGCCGTCTTGGTGCCGCCGCCCCGCTTGTGTAAGAGCCTCTCCCCTGTCTTCCCCAAGCCACGCATGCGCGCCCGACGAACCGAGCTCCTCAGCACCCGCGCGCGCCCCAGCGGCGCGTGGCGCCCTGGCGCAGGCGTGACCGCCACGCTGCTCACGCTCGGCTGCGTCACCACGCCGCCCCCCGCGCCGCCGGCCGAGCTCGCTCTGCGGCTGGCCCCTTCGGCCCTCGGCGCGGAGCGCTCGCTCGCCCAGCGCCTCACCGTCGTGCGCGGTTCCGAGCGGCGCAGCTTCGACGCGCTCTTCGAGGCCGACGCCAGCGCCGTGCGCGTCGCCGCCGTAGCCCTGGGCCAGCGGGTGGCCACGCTCTCGTGGGACGGGGCGACCTTCGACGCGCAGGTGTCGGCGCACGTGCCCGAGGTCATCACCGCGGCGCGCATCCTCACCGACGTGCAGCTCGTGTGGTGGCCCGCCGAGGCCGTGCAGGCCGGCCTGCCGCCCGGCTACGCGCTCGAGGTGGCCGACGGCCGCCGCACGCTCCGCCGCGACGGCTCGACCATCGCCCGCGTCACCTACGAGGGGAGCGCCCCGGTCTGGCGGCGCGTCACGCTCGAGCACCTCGAGCGCGGCTACACGCTGGAGATCGACTCCGTGGAGCAGGCGCCGTGACGGCCTTCCTCTCTCGCCCCGCCGTCCTCTGCGCGCTGGGTGCCGGCGCCGACGCCGTGCGCGCGGGCCTCTTCGCGGCCGCGCCCGGGGGCGTCGCCAGCAGCGACTTCTTCGCCGCCGACCGCGTGCTGGCCCTCGGGCGCGTCGACGCGGCGCTCCCCCGGGTCGACGACCTGCCCGTCGAGTTCCACAGCCGCAACAACGCGCTCCTCGCCCACGCGGCGGCGCAGCTCGAGCCGGAGCTCTCGGCGGCCCTCGCCCGCTTCGGCCCCGCGCGCCTCGGCGTCGTCCTCGGCACCAGCACCTCGGGCATCGGCGAGGGCGAGCTCGCGCTGGCGCACCGGGAGCGCACGGGCGCGCTGCCGCCGGGCTACCACTACGCGCAGCAGGAGCTCGGCGGCACGGCCCGCTTCCTCGCCGCGCGCCTGGGCCTCACCGGGCCCACCACCTCGGTGTCCACCGCGTGCAGCTCGAGCGCGAAGGCCCTGGCCACGGCGGCCCGGTGGCTGAACGCCGGGCTGGTGGACGCGGTGCTGGCTGGCGGCGCCGACTCGCTGTGCCGCTTCACCATCGCGGGCTTCTCGGCCCTCGAGTCGGTGAGCGCCGCGCGCTGCAACCCCATGAGCCGCAACCGCAACGGCATCAACATCGGCGAGGCCGCGGCGCTCTTCCTCGTCACCCGCGAGGGCGGTCCCGTGCGCCTGGCCGGGTGGGGCGAGACCTCCGACGCGCACCACATGTCGGCGCCGGAGCCGTCGGGCCGGGGCGCCGCGGCCGCCATGCGAGAGGCTCTCGCCCGCGCGCAGGTGCCGCCGGCGGAGGTGGGCTACGTCAACCTCCACGGCACGGCGACGCCGCAGAACGACGCCATGGAGAGCCTGGCCGTGGCGGAGGTGCTCGGCCTCGAGGTGCCCATCAGCTCCACCAAGCCGCTGACGGGGCACACCCTGGGCGCCGCGGGCGCGCTCGAGGCGGCGCTGAGCTGGCTGACGCTCACGGGCACCGGCGAGCTGCCGCCGCACTGGTGGGACGGCGAGCGCGACGAGGCCCTGCCGGCCGTGCGCCTCGTCGCCCCCGGGGAGCGCGCCACGGCGGCCCCGCGCGTGGTGCTGAGCAACTCCTTCGCCTTCGGCGGCAGCAACGCGTCGCTGGTCTTCGTGAGGGAGTGACGCGTGGCCTTCGATGGCGCCATCACCGAGCTCGTACCGCACCGCGCGACGATGCTGCTGGTGGACCGCGTGCTGGAGGAGGGGCCCGAGCGGGTGCGCGTGGAGACGACGGTGCGCCGTGACATGCCCTTCGTCACCGACGAGGGCTTCCCGGCCTGGGCGGGCATCGAGCTCATGGCGCAGGCCGTGGCGTCGTGGGCGGGGCTGCAGCGCCTGCGCGACGGGCTGCCGGTGGAGCTGGGCTTCCTCGTGGGTACGCGCCGCTACGACTGTCACGAGGCCAGCTTCCCCGTGGGCAGCCGCCTGGAGATCGCCGCGCAGCAGGAAATGGTGGCCGGCAACGGCCTGGCCGTCTTCCTGTGCAGCATCTGGCGCGAGGGCCGCGAGGTCGCTACTGCTCAGCTCAACGTCTTCCAGCCGCCTGACGTGCGGCGCTACCTCGAGGAGACCTCCCCATGACGTCCACGGTGCTGGTCACTGGCTCGAGCCGCGGTATCGGTCGGGCCATCGCCCTGCGCGCCGCGCGCGACGGCTTCGACGTGGTGGTGCACTGCCGCAGCCGGGTCGACGAGGCGCGGGCGGTGGCCGCGGAGATCGCTGCCCTGGGCCGCGCCGCGCGGGTGCTCACCTTCGACGTGGCCGACCGCGAGGCGGCGCTGGCGGCGCTGGAGGCCGACGTCGAGGCCCACGGCGCGTACTACGGCGTGGTGTGCAACGCCGGCATCGCCCGCGACGCCGCCTTCCCGGCCATGAGCGACGACGACTGGGACCAGGTCATCCACACCAACCTCGACGGCGTCTACAACGTGCTCAAGCCGCTGGTGATGCCCATGGTGCAGCGCCGCAAGCCCGGCCGCATCGTCACCATCTCCTCGGTCTCCGGCGTGCTGGGGAACCGCGGGCAGGTCAACTACAGCGCCGCGAAGGCCGGCATCATCGGCGCCACCAAGGCCCTCGCGCTCGAGCTCGCCCGCCGCGACATCACCGTCAACTGCGTGGCCCCGGGCCTCATCGAGACCGAGATGCTCTCGAAGGAGGTCGTCGAGCACGCCCTGGAACTCATCCCCGCCCGGCGCCTGGGTCGCCCCGAGGAGGTCGCCGCGGCTGTGGCCTTCCTCCTGAGCCCCGAAGCGTCGTATGTGACCCGGCAGGTGATCTCAGTCAACGGAGGCCTGGGCTGATGCGACGTGTGGTGGTGACAGGAGTCGGCGCGCTGAGCCCACTGGGCCACGACTGGCCCACGGTGTTCGAGCGGCTCAAGGCTCGCGAGAACGCGGTGCAGGTCGTCGAGGTGCTCAACGAGTTCGAGGGCATGCAGACGCGGCTGGGCGCGCTGGCGGCCCCGTTTCGCCCCGACGAGACGAAGTTCAACCGCAAGACGACGCGCAGCATGGGGCGCGTGGCGCTCATGGCCACCATCGCCTCCGAGGCGGCGCTCCGGCAGGCCGGGCTCCTGGGTGACCCGTTCCTCAAGAGCGGCAAGGTGGGCGTGGCCTACGGCAGCTCCTCGGGCTCGCCGCGCTCCATCGCCGACTTCGGGCGCATGCTCATCGACAAGACGACCGACGGCATCACCGCCACCACGTACATCAAGATGATGTCGCACACGGCGCCGGTGAACATCGGCGTCTTCTTCGGGCTGACCGGCCGCGTCATCACCACCTCCAGCGCCTGCACCTCGGGCAGCCAGGGCATCGGCTACGCCTACGAGGCGATCCGCTCCGGGGCGCAGGTGGCGATGCTGGCCGGCGGCGCCGAGGAGTTCGACCCCACCCAGGTGGCCGTCTTCGACACGCTCTTCGCCACCAGCACCACCAACGACGCGCCGAAGCGCTCCCCGCGGCCCTTCGACGCCAACCGTGACGGCCTGGTGCTGGGCGAGGGCGCCTGCACGCTGGTGCTGGAGGAGTACGAGCACGCGAAGGCGCGCGGGGCCACCATCCTCGCGGAGGTGGTCGGCTTCGGCACCAACAGCGACGGCACGCACGTGACGAACCCCAACAGCGCCACCATGGCCCAGGCCATGCGCCTGGCCCTGGAGGACGCGCGGCTGCCGCCGGAGGCCATCGGCTACGTCAACGCCCACGGCACCGCCACGGCCCAGGGCGACGTGGCCGAGTCGGGCGCGACCAACGCCGTCTTCGGCGAGCGCATGCCCATCAGCTCGCTCAAGAGCTACATGGGCCACACCCTGGGGGCCTGCGGCGCCCTCGAGGCGTGGATGACCATTCAGATGCAGCGCGCGCAGTGGATGGCGCCCACGCTCAACCTCGAGACCATCGACCCCAAGTGCGCGCCGCTCGACTACGTGCGCGGCGAGGGCCGCGTCATCGACACCGAGTTCGTGATGACCAACAACTTCGCCTTCGGCGGCATCAACACCTCGTTGGTCCTCCGCCGCTGGGCCTGACCGGAGGGGGTAACGACCATGAAGCGACTGACGACGATGCTGGTGACGGTGGTGGTCCTGTCTTCGGGCGCGGCCTTCGCGCGCGACACGAGGTACCTGCTCAAGGTGGCCGACGTGCTGGCGATGCCCGAGGCCTCCGGGCGCCTCGACCCGAACATCAAGTTCTACTTCGGCACCGGCAAGGGTCCGAAGGGCGAGAGCCGGGGCGAGGTGGTGGTGAACCCCAAGACGAACGCGGCGAACAAGACCGACGAGGAGGCCTGCCGCTGGGTGATGCTCTCTGCGCTCATGGACCTGCAGAAGCGCGCCAAGGCCGTCGGCGCCACCTCCGTGGTGGGCATCGAGAGCTACTTCAAGAAGGTCGTCTTCTCGTCGACGACCGAGTTCGAGTGCCACGCGGGCACCTTCACCGCGGGCGTCGCGCTGCGCGGGCAGCTCGTCAAGTAGCCGCGCGCCTCAGAAGCGCGCGAGCAGCAGCCGCGGGGCCGGGCCCTCGACCTGGAGCGGCGGGGGCGGCGGGAGTTCCTGCGCCGGGGTTTGCCGCAGCTCCTGCATCTGCGCCTGCAGCGCCTTCATCTCTTGCTCGAGGCGCACCCGGTCGGCGATGCGGTGGTAGAGGAGCCACGCGCCGATGATGCCCAGGGGCAACCCGACGGCCAGGAAGGCGATCCCCAACACCAGGAAGACCGTGGTGCCTGAGAAGAGGCCCATGGAGGTGCTCACCACCAGGTAGGTCACCCCGAGGAGGCTGCCGCCGCCCCCGAGGCCCAGCATGGTGATGGGCCCGCCGAAGCTGGGGCGCGAGCGGCGGAGCGCGTCGTAGTCGGCCTGGAGCTGCTTGAGCGACACTGGCGGGGCGAGGTCGGCGCCCAGCAGCGGCGGCGGCTCGGCCTGCGCGAGGAGGGTGGCCTCCACGAGGTGCACGCCGCGGGGCAGGTGGTCGGCCAGCGACGCCTGCGCCGGCAGCGAGAGGACGAGGAGCGTCAGCGGGAGCATCGCGCGCGCGAGGCTACTTCAAAGCGAGCCGCGCGGAGACGCGCTCGGCCCACTCGGCCTCGAGCTCGATGCAGGCCACCTGCCGCTCGAGCCGCAGCGCCGCCGCGGGAATGGAGCCCGACCCCGCGAAGGGGTCCACCACGAGCTGCCCCGGCTTCGACCAGGTGCGCACCAGCGGCTCGAGCACGCCGAAGGGCTTGTGGTTGGGGTGGCTGCCCCAGCGCGCGGCCTCGCCGTCGTCGTCGTAGCCGGCGACCGCGGCCCAGGGCAGGGCGGGCGACGAGGCCTCGAGCGGCGGCGGCGCGGCGCGGGTGAGGACGAGGGCCGTCTCGACGACGCGGAGCAGCTCCTCGCCGCTGTTGCCCTCGCGGGTGCGCTTGCCCCAGGTGAACTCGCCCACCACGTGGCCGTAGCCGAGCTCCCGTGCGACGGCCTTGAGCGGCTCGCGGCCCAGCAGGTTCATCCACACCACCAGCGGGGCGTCGGGCACCAGGTGCGCCACGGCGCGCTCGAGCCAGGCGCGGGTGAACGCGCGGAACTCGCGCACGTCGTCGAAGCGCCGAAGCGGGCCGCGCTCGATCTTCCGGTGCTTCGGGTCGCGCTCGTCGCCGCCCTTCCGCCGCCGGGTGAGCAGGCAGTACGGCGGGTCGCAGAGCAGCACGTCGGCCCGGCGGCCGTCGAGCGCGGCGGCCCAGGCGCTCTCGGTGGTGGCGTCGCCCTGGACGCAGCGCGGTTGCATGGCGGGGGGCGCTCTCCTACCACGTCGGCATGGTGCGAGTTCGCGACATGACGGCGGCAGACCTGGGGCCCGTGGGCGCGCTGGCCGAGGCCCTCGTGCAGCGCCACCACGCGTGGGACCCCAGGCGCTTCTTCACCACGCCAGACGTCGCTCAGGCCTACCGCGACTACTTCGAGAGCCAGCTCGGGGCGCCGGGGCTGGTGCTCCTCGTCGCCGAGCTGGAGGGCCGCGTCGTCGGCTACCTCTACGGCACGGCGGAGGAGGCGCGCGACTGGGCGATGCTGCTCGAGCGCCACGGCGCCGTGCACGACGTCTTCGTGGAGGCCGGGGCGCGTCGTCGCGGCGTCGCCCGGGCGCTGCTGGAGGGGGCGCGCGCGCGCTTCGCTGATCGCGGGCTGCCGCGCGTGGTGCTCTACGCGGCGGCCGCCAACGCTGAAGGGCAGGCCCTGTTCCGCGCCCTGGGCTACCGGCCGACGATGGTGGAGCTGACGCTCGAGCTGCCGCAGGGGTGAGGGGCTGTGCTCAGCGCCTCTGCAAAGCGCGCCGCCGCAGCCACAGCGCGAGGAGCGGCAGCGCCGGCAGCAGCGGGGCCGCCGCGCAGCTCCCCTCAGGCTCGCCGCCGGGCGGGCGCCCCGTGCCCCCGTCGACGCCCGCGTCGGCCGGTTCGGCTGCGCCGTCGATGCACTGGCCCTCCACGCAGCGCGCGTCAGCGCCGCACAGCTCGCCCTCGTCCACCAGGCCGTCGCAGTCGTCGTCGAGGGCGTTGCACCGCTCGATGAGCGGCGCGCCCGGCGAGCAGTCCGACACGTTGCAGGTGGGCCCCAGCCGCTGGCACCAGCCCACGCCGCAGCGCACCCGGGCGCCCTCGTCGACCTGGCCGTCGCAGTCGTCGTCCTTCTGGTTGCAGATCTCCATCGCGCCGGGGTGGATGTTGGGGTTCGCGTCGTCGCAGTCCAGGTCGTTCTGCGCCCGGTTGCCGCCCGCGCAGCCCGACATCGGCGCGCCCAGCTTCCACCCGTACCCGTCCCCGTCGGCGTCGGGCCAGGTGGTGGTGGCGGTCAGGCCCTCGTCCACCTGGCCGTTGCAGTTGTCGTCGAGGCCGTTGCAGGCCTCGGGCTTCCCCGGCGCGCGGCGGTTGTCGTAGTCGTCGCAGTCGCCGTCGCTCGCGGAGTACCCCAGGGGCACCATGCAGTTGCGCGTGGTGCCCGACGAGGCCGCCCCCACGCCGTCGCCGTCTACGTCGCGGTAGTAGGTGGTGCCCGCGCAGCCGAAGGCGACCGACAGCCGCGCCTCGCCCGACTGGTCGCCGTTGCGTGTGCCGTCGCCGTTGGCCAGCACCGTGGCCACCTCGAAGTCCACCCCGCCCATGGTGCCCGGCGCCGTCCACCGCGCGTCGAAGGTGACGGCGCCGCTGCTGGCCCCCTTCGGGCTCGAGTGCACCACGCTGCCGTTGACCAGCCGCGTGTTCTGCCCGGCCACGGTGGCGAAGGTGCCCACGCCGTTGGTGGTGAGGAAGAGCCCGCCGGTGCTGCCCGTGCCGCGGATCGTCACGCGCACCGTCACCGTCTCGCCCGGCCCGAAGGTGGAGGGCGCGAGCGTCAGTGCCGTCGTCTGCGAGCCCGTGCCGTGACACCCGTTGCAGCTCGCGGCCTCGAGGCCGCCGTTGCGGGCCAGCGCCGTGGCGCCCGCCAACACCACCAGGAAGACCAGCGCGCGGACCATCAGCCGTTGACCATGTACACCGTGTACGGCGTGCACGTGGCCGTCGTGCCCGTGCGGTACACCTTGATGTAGAACACCGCGCCGTCTTCCCGCCCGAGCGAGCCGTCGCGCCGCAGGGAGCGGATGCCGCACACCTTGTTGCTGTCGGGGTAGCACTCGTTGACGTTGGTGCCGGTGTCGTAGCGGCTCACGCACATGGTGATGTTCGGGTCTGCCGAGGTGAGGGTGATGCGCACGTCGAAGTCGTCGGACAGGAACTGCGAGCGGTCCTCCGCGTAGAAGCGGATGTAGTCCTCGTCGGTCACCGAGTGGATGATGCCCGTGTGGTTGGCCGAGGAGCCGTTGTCGGCGAGCGTGCCCTTGTCCACGCCCGTGGAGCAGAAGCCGCCCGGGTCGGTGCCGATCTCCCGGCACTCGCAGCCGTTCGCCGCCGACTGGTCCGTGTCGTACCAGCCGGTGTTGCACATGCCGACGGAGCAGGTGCCCGTGGCGCAGGAGGGCGTGCCGTTGGTGATGGGGCAGCTCGCGGCGCAGGTGCCGCCGGTGGCCGCCAGCGCCACCTCCGAGAAGGGGTTCACCGGGTCGTCCGTCTCGATGGACAGGCCGCCGTTGAAGCTGGCCGCCGTCTCGGCGCGGAACTCGACCTCGAAGGCCACGCGGCCGTCGCGCTCGAGCGTCATGGGCAGCGCCGGCAGGTTGCGCAGGCTGAAGAGCGTCGAGGTGCCGCCCACGAAGGAGATGCGGCGAATGGTCAGCGCCCCGTAGCCCACGTTCTTGAGCTCCACCGGCTTCGACACCACCCAGCCCATGGGCAGCGTGCCCCAGTCGATGGTCACCGGCGCGGCCTGCAGCCGGGGCTCGGTGATGACCGCGCGAATGGGGATGCTCAGCTGCGGCCGCGTCGGGTCGTTCGAGCTCACCACCAGCGGCACGTCGATGATGCCCGGCGTGGTGCCGTCGACCTTCACCTCCAGCGCCAGGCGCTCGAGCGGCGCCAGGGTGGCCGTCGTCATGCCGCCGGGGAAGGCGACGCTGACGCGGCCCGAGGCGTCGGTGGCGGCTACCGAGGTGATGTTGAGCGGCTGCCCGCCCACGTTGGCCAGCCGCACCGTCACCGTGCGCTGCTGCCCCTTGCGGATGTCGCCGAACTCCAGGGCCCGCTCCTCGGGCTCGAGGATGACGCGGGCCCAGGCGTGGCTGGTGCCCTCGACGGTGACGAACACCGGCGGCACGCCCGGCGTGCTGGAGCCCAGCTGCACCTCGGTCTTGAGGTGCTGCTCCGTCTGCGGGAGGAAGACGAAGGGCACCGTCACCCCGGCGTCGGGCACCAGCGACACGTCGACCGGCAGCCGCACGTCGAGGTCCGCCACGCCCGAGTCGGCCTGGTCCACCGCGAGGGCGATGTTGCCGAAGCCGTCGTTGCGCACGGTGACCGCGAGCTCCTTGCGCTGCGTCACCGCCACCACGCCGAAGGACAGGGTGGTGGGCGTCGCGGCCAGCAGCGGCTCCCCCACCAGGCGCTTCACCAGCGGCACCGAGAGCTCGCCAGCCTCGATGCGATCCGCGCTCTCTTCACCCGAGGCGTCGGTGTAGGTGACGAGCAGGTTGATCGACTCGCTCCTGGGCGCGGTGGTGGGCGCGAAGCGCACGTCGATGTCGAAGTCGCTGGCGGCGCCGAGGATGAACGGCGGCGGCTCGGCGGGCGAGAGCGTGTACTCGCCGGCCGCCTGCGAGAGCACGATGCGCTTGATGGCGATGCGCCGGTTGACGTTCGACGCCACCTTCACCTTGAGGGTGGTGTCGCAGCCGGGCACCACGCAGGTGAAGGCGAGCTGCCGCGGCGTGGCGAGCAGCCCCCGGAAGGCGGGCACGCCGGAGTCGCCCGGCTGCGGCGAGACCGACGGGCCGCACGCCGCGAGGAGCGCGAAGGAGGCAAGCGCGAGGCGTCGCATCAGGGCACCGAGAACGTGCCGCTCGAGCGCACGAGGTCGAGGACGTAGGCCGTGTCACCCTTGCGGCCGAGCGACTTGTTCTTCTCGGACACCAGGTTGCCGTTGACGTACACCTTCACGGTGACGGTGGTGCTCTTCTTGCTCAGGCAGATGTTCGAGATGAGGTTGCCCACGTCCTGCCCGGGGATGGGCACCAGGCCTCCCGTGAGGTAGCCGATGAGCACCTCCACCGAGATGCCGAGGATGCCCGCCAACAGCTGCGTGGGGATCGACGCGCAGTCCTCCTGGTAGCTCACCATCACCCGGTAGGTGCCGTCCTGCCGCGAGTCCGCGAGGATGATGCGCTCCGGCTCCTCCTTCGGCGCGAAGGCCAGCCACGAGGCGCTGCCGTAGTTGCCCCAGTTCATCGGGTTGGGCGTCTGCTTGTTGCAGACGTAGCCGAAGGGGTGCTCGAGCGTCATGTCCACGTTGCGCACGTCGGAGTCGAAGGCGTTGTCGGAGCCGTTGTCGTAGGTCATCTCGAGCTTCACCACCTCGCCGCCGGCACCCAGCACCCCGCGCGCCCGCACCGGGATGCTGACGATGGGCCGCAGCGGATCGTTGGTCTCGACGTTGAGGATGGCCTGCAACAGGCCCTCGCGGGTCGCCGTCACCTGCACCTGCACCTCGACGTACTGCCCCGGCGCCACGTCGGGCACCACCTGCGGCGCCGTCGAGAAGTCGGTGGTGAAGCTCATGCCGCCCCAGGTCGGCTTCACCGTCAGCGCGGCGCCGCCTTCGTTCACCACCGTCAGCGTGCGCGAGGCGGTGGTGCCCAGCGTCACGTCGCCCAGGTCGAGGTCCTGCGGGTTGACCGTCACCTTGGGCGCCGAGGCCGAGGAGCCCTTGAGCGGCACGGTGAAGGTGCCCTTGGTGGTGGTGACGACGAGGTCGGCCTGGTGGTCGGCCAGCGTGCGCGGCGTGTAGCGCACCTCGAGCGACTCGACGGCCTGCTGGTCCACCGTCACCGGCGCGAGCGTGCGCGGCAGGGTCATGGGGTCGACCAGCGAGAAGTCCATGGTGTCGGCCGGCGAGAGCGCCAGGCCGGTGATGGTCAGCGGCGCGGTGCCCGTGCCCTGGTTCGAGAGCGACACCGTGCGGCGCGTGAGGCGCCCCTCGGCCGTGTACCCGAAGTCCACCGGGTTGGGCGCGGCCACGAGCTGCGGCGTGCCGATGTAGTCGGCGCGAATGGGCACGCGCAGGGTGGGGTACTCCTTGTCGTCCGACAGGAGCGTCAGCTCGGTGACGGACTCGCGCACCGCGCCCGGCGCGTAGCTGATGGTGACGTCCACCGAGCGGTTGGGCCAGATCTCCTTGGGGAAGGTGGTGTTGCACAGGTCGCAGGTGAAGCCGACGCCGGTGTCCTTGAGCGTCGCCTCGAAGAGCGTCAGCGTGCAGTTGCCGATGTTGTGCAGGGTGATGGTCTGCAGCAGCGCCGCCTGCGCGTCGACGGTGCCGAAGTCCACCGTGTGCGGCGACGGCTGGAGGATGGGGTTGCCCTCGGTGACCACGTCGCAGGCCTTCGCCTCGCGCGGCACGCACTCGTAGTTCTCACAGAGGTAGCCCGCCTCGCAGTCGTCGTCGGCCCGACAGGTCGAGGCCACGAGCTTCGGCTTGTCACAGCCGGTCGCGAAGAGGACACACGTCAACACACAGACGGTGGAAAGGTGGCGCATGCAGTCCCTGAGTGTCCGTTTCCCGGGCGCCAGACGCAAGCCGCCCGCCCAGAAACGAAGCGGCGAGGTGGGTTTAGCGGCGCTGGGCGGCGACGTCGGCGTGCTTGACGAGGAAGTCGTCGAGGCCGCCCACGTGGTCGATGATGGGGTGGCCGGGGCGCGGCGCCCAGATGCGCGTGGCCACCTCGGAGATGAGCTCCTGGTCGTGGGTGACGATGATCACCGTGCCCTCGTACTTCTGGAGCCCCTCGGCCAGCGAGGCGATGGACTCGAGGTCGAGGTGGTTGGTCGGCTCATCGAGGATGAGGACGTTGTCCTTCCGCATCATGAGCTGGCACAGCAGCGTGCGCACCGTCTCGCCGCCCGAGAGCGTGTCGGTGGGCTTCATGCGCTCCTCGCCCGAGAAGAGCATGCGGCCGAGCAGACCGGAGATCTCCTCGTTGCCCAGCTTGGAGTCGAGGTCGCGCAGGTAGCCGTAGACCGTGGTGCCCTTCTTGATGATGCCGTGGTGGTCCTGCGGCATGTAGCCCACCAGCGCGTTGTGCCCCCACTCCAGCTTGCCCCCGTCGGGCTGCACCGCGCCGGCGAGCATCCGCATCAGGGTGGACTTGCCCACGCCGTTCTTGCCGATGATGCAGATCTTCTCGCCCTTGGTGATGAGCGCCGAGAAGGGGGGAATGACGACCTGCCCGTCCCACGACTTGGTCAGCCCGTCGATGGTGAGCGTCTGCTTGCCCGAGGGCGCCTTCTGCTCGAACTTGATGAAGGGCCGCGCGATGTTCGAGCGCTTCAAGTCCTCGGTCTTGAGCTTGTCGAGCTGGTTCTTTCGGCTCTGCACCTGGCTGGCGCGCGTGCCGGCCGCGAAGCGGGCCACGAAGTCCTGGAGCTGGCTGATCTTCTTCTGCTTCTCGGCGTTCTCCGACTCGATGCGCGACCGCACCTGGGCCTTCTGCCGCACCATGTCGTCGTAGCCGCCGGTGTAGGTGATGATCGTCTCGTAGTCGATGTCGGCGATGTGCGTGCAGATCGAGTTCAGGAAGTGCCGGTCGTGCGAGATGGTGATGAGCACGCCCTCGTACTCGTGCAGGAAGCGCTCGAGCCAGCGGATGGAGTCGAGATCGAGGTGGTTGGTGGGCTCGTCGAGCAACAGCCCCTCGGGCTTGCCGAAGAGCGCCTGGGCCAGCAGCACGCGCAGCTTGTAGCCGCCGGTCAGCCCCTTGAGCGGCCCCTCGTGGAACCGCTCCTCGATGCCCAGGCCCTCGAGCAGCGCCGCCGCGTCGGGCTCGGCCACGTAGCCGTCCTCCTCGGCGATGATGCCCTCGAGCTCGCCGAGCCGGTTGCCGTCGGCCTCGGTCAGGTCGGGCTTCTCGAGCAGCTCGTTCTTCTCCTTCATCGCCGCCCACAGGCCCTTGTTGCCCATCATCACCACGTCGAGCACGCGCAGGTCTTCGTACTGGAAGTGGTCCTGCCGGAGGATGCCGAGCTTCTTCGGGCGGAGGATGTCGCCGATGTCCTGCTCCTCGTCGCCGGCGAGGATCTTCATGAAGGTCGTCTTTCCCGCGCCGTTGGGCCCCGTCAGGCCATAGCGGCGGCCGGCCGAGAACGAGACGTTGACGTTGTCGAAGAGCTTCTTGGGGCCGTAGCCCTTGGACACGTTGATGATGCTGAAGGACGCCATGATCCTCGTGCCTCTACACGAAATGTGCTGGGAAAGAAGCCCATGCGCGTCGAGGCCCTCGGTATCGCCGACCTGTCCGGGGAGTTCGTCACCCGGCCCGTCGAGTCTTTCGTGCTGGGCTACGCGGGGCTCGCCGGCGACCGGCACGAGGGCCTCACCATGAAGGCGGGGGTGCGGCAGAAGCACCTGCCAAAGGGCACGGAGCTGCGCAACGCCCGGCAGCTCTCCCTCGTCAGCGTCGAGGAGCTGGCGGCCATCGCGCAGGGCCTCTCGCTCCCGCGCCTCGACTTCACGTGGCTCGGCGCCAACCTCTTGCTGAGCGGCCAGCCGGGCTTCACCCAGCTTTCGCCCTCGTCGCGGCTGGTCTTCTCGTCGGGCGCGGTGCTCGTCATCGACGGCGACAACGAGCCGTGCACCAAGGCCGGCCGGGCCGTGGCGCGCGGGGCGGGGGTCGGTGAGGCCCTGGCGCCGCGCTTCGTGCAGGCCGCCTGGGACCGCCGGGGCCTCGTGGCCTGGGTCGAGCGGCCGGGCCTCGTGCGCGTGGGCGACGGCGTGACGCTGGTGTCCCGCTGACGGCTCCCCTACCTTCGCCGGCTGGAGGCAGACATGGAGAGCATCCTGGTGGCGGTCGACGGGTCCCCCCACAGCCTGAAGGGGGTCGAGCAGGGCGCGCAGCTCGCGAAGCTGCGCACGGCGAAGCTGGAGCTGGTCAACGTGATGCCGCCCATCCTCCTGCCGCCCGGGGTCTACGCGGAGACGATCGTGAAGATCGAAGCGGGCAACCGCGCCGCCGCGACCGAGGTCCTCGAGCAGGCGAAGGCCGTGGCCCGCGCCGCCGGCGTCGAGGCCGACACGGTCATCACCAACGGCGCCCCCGCCGAGGCCATCGCCGACCTGGCCCTCGCGGACCGCGTGTGGGGCGTGGTGGTGGGCGCGAAGGGGCACTCGACCGTCGCCCGCGTCATGCTCGGCAGCGTCGCCGATCGCCTCGTTCACATCTGCACCAAGCCGGTGCTCGTCGTTCGCTGATGTCGTCAGGAGCCCGCATGTCGTTCGCTCGTCCTCTCCTCTTCGCCGTGTCCGTCTCGCTCCTCGCGCTCGGCGGCTGCGGCAGCCCGAAGGTGAAGTGCCTGCCCAGCAACTGCCAGGGCTGCTGCGACACCGACGGCGAGTGCATCGTCATCCCCTCGGAGCAGGCCTGCGGGCTGCGGGGCAACTCGTGCGCGGCGTGCTTCCCCGGCCAGACGTGCCTGAGCGGCTTCTGCACCACGAGCGGCTTCGGCGGCGGCGGAGAGACCGGCGGCGGCGGCGGAGAGACTGGCGGTGGTGGCGGTGAGACCGGCGGTGGCGGCGGTGAGACGGGCGGCGGCGGCGGTGAGACCGGCGGCGGCGGCACCGTGGGCGGCGGCGGCGGCA
>CAYUZK010000030.1:0-39716 GCA_964449625.1 uncultured Archangium sp. | reverse complement strand
CGCTCGCGCGGCCCAGCCCTTCGACCGCCGCCTCGTGCAGCTGGGCGGCGACGCGCTCCCGCCCGCCACGCGGCTCGCCGTGTGGACGCGCCTGGGCCAGGCGGCGGTGGAGTCGTCGGCCTGGCGCGACGCCATCGACGCCTTCGAGGCCGCCTTCGCCCTGGACCCCGAGGGCGCGCGCGGGCGCGAGGCCCTCTCGATGCTGGCCGAGGCCTATGCCCGGGCTCGCGACCTGGGCGGCCAGTACCGCACCGCGCTGCGCCTGGCCGCGCGCGCCGAGGGCGACGAGGTGGAGGCGCTCTATCGCCGGGCCCTCGCGCTCGCCGAGACGCCGCGTGACGGCGTGGAGGCCCTCGACTGGCTCCTCGCGCGCCACCCGGGCGACGAGGGGCTCGCCGCCCAGGGCCAGCAGGCCTACCGCGCCCTGGGCCGCCTGGGCGACCTGGTCGGCCTCCTCGAGCGCCACGCCGCCGCGACGGGCGGGGCCCAGGCCGCGCGCGCGCTGCTTTCGGCCGCCGAGGTGCTGGAGAATGAGCTCGGCGAGCCCGAGCGCGCCTACGAGCTGCGGCAGGCCGCCCTGGAGGCCGAGCCCACCAACCTCGACGCCGCCGAGCGCGTGCTGGGCGAGGCGCGGCGCCGCGGTGACGCCGCGCGCGTCGAGGCGCTGCTGGGCGTGATGATCGCCGGCACCCCCGACCTCGATCGCGCCGACGAGCTCCGCCTCGAGCTCGCCGCCGCGCAGGAGGGGCGCAAGGCCTTCCTCGCCGCCCGCGAGACGCTCGAGCCGCTGCGCGCGCGCGGCGCCGCGGCGGCCGGCTACGCGCAGGCCCTCGCGGCCCTCGAGCGCGCCGCCAACGCCCTCGGTGACGTCGTGGGGCTGGCCGAGCTGCAGCTCGCCTCCGCCGCGCTCCTGGGCGCCTCGCCCCGCGCCGAGCGGCTGCTGGTGGCCGCCGGCTCCTTCCGCGACGCGGAGCTGCTCGACCGGGCCCTGGGCCTGGCCCGCGAGTCGCTCACCATCTCTCCGTCGCGCGAGGGCTTCACGCTCCTGGTGGAGCTCGCGCGCGCTGGCGGCGACGCCCAGACGCTCGCCCGCGCGCTGACGCAGTTCGCCGACTTCACCGAAGGGGCCGAGCGCGCGGCCCTGCTGCTCGAGGCGGTGGCGGCGTGGGAGGCGGCGCCCGAGCCCGAGGCTGCGCGAGAGACCTTCGAGCGCGTGCTGCGCGAGGCGCCCGCCGCCGTGACGCCGGCGGAGGCCGGCCGCCGCTTCCTCGACTTCGGCCTGCCGCGCCGCGCCCTCGACGTCGCGTACGGGCCCGCGCTCCGGGCCGGCCGCTTCGACGAGGCGCTGGCCCTCGCCGAGGCCGCCGACGACGCGGGCAAGCGCCTCGAGGTGCTCGCGCTCCTCGCGGGCCAGGCGCCGGAGTCGCCCGCGGCCATGCGCTACCTGGGCCTGCTGCGCGACGCGAAGGACGTCGCCGCGTTGGTGGCCTTCGCGCGGCAGGTGGCGGAGCTCGCGCCGCTGGTGGCCACCGCCCTGCGCATCGAGCTCGCCTGCGACTTCGCCCACGACGAGGTGGTGGAGGCGGTGGTGGCCGCGGGCGCCGCGCAGGCCCTCGCCGTGCGCGCCCTCGAGGTGAAGCCGAAGGACACGCTCCTGGCGCTCTTGCCCTACGCCGGGGCGCTCGAGGTGCCCACCCGGGAGGCCCTCTTCGAGGTCGTGGCCCTGGTCGCGCCGGCGCGCCGCCCGTCGATGCTGCGCGAGCTGGCGACGCTGCGCCGCGAGGCCGGGCGCTTCGCCGACGCCGTCGAGACCCTCTCCACGCTCGCGGGCCTCGTCGACGCGCCAGCGGCCCGGGCGGTGCTGCACATCGAGCGCGGGGAGCTGCTGCTGCGCCAGCTCCAGGACCCCACGGCCGCGGCGGCCGCCTTCGAGCGCGCCCTGGCCGACGACGGCTCGCAGCTCGCGGCGGTGCGTGAGCTGGTCGAGCTCTACCAGGGCGGCGAGCCGTCGCGCTTCGCCTCGATGGTGGAGCGCCTGGGCGCGCTGGCGGGCCCGGAGGCGTTGGCGCCGTGGCGCGCCCCGCTGGCCGACGCCTACGAGGCGCAGGGCCGCCTCAAGGACGCCTACCAGCTGCTGGGCGCCCTCGAGGAGACGACGGCGCGGCTCACCCGCCGCGCGCGGCTGGCGGAGCAGCTGGGCCTGGGCGGCGAGGCCCTCGCGCTGCGCGAGAAGGTGGCCACCACGCGCGAGGAGTTCGAGGCCATCCTCGAGGGGTACCTCAAGGCGGACCTGGTGCCCTTCGCGGTGCGCCTGGGGACGCGCCTGTGGGCCGAGGCGGCGCTGCCGAAGGCGCTGCTGCGGCTGCTGGCCGAGCGCCTCGCGCCGACGGAGCAGGGCGCGGCCCTGGCCGTGCGCGCGTGGACGGGGCTGCTGGCCGAGGCGGTCATCGACGCCGACGGGTGGACGCTGCTGGCCGAGGCGCTGCGCAAGCTGGGCCAGGACGCCGCGGCCACCCTGGCTGACGGCTTCGGCGCGGCGCTGACGGACAGCGCGGGCCCGGCGCCGGCGGCCCGGCTCCAGGAGCTGCCGTGGAGCCCGAGCTGGCAGGCGCCGCCGCCGGGCGCGCAGCCGGTGACGGACGACAGCATGCCCCGGCTCCTCTCGGCCCTGCAGGCGCCGCTGGCCACGCTGAGCGGGGGGCGCGCCGGGCTGCTGCTCGACGTGCACGGCGGCGTCGAGGCGTGGCTCGCCGGCGAGAAGCTGGTGCTGGGCGCCGGCGCGCTGACGGTCTTCGGCCAGGCCGAGCTCACGGCGCTCCTGGCCCTGGCGCTGGCCCTGGGCGAGCAGGGCGCGACGCTGCGCGCGACGGACGCGGTGCCGGGGCTCGACGAGGCCGCGGTGCGCGCCTTCCGCGCCTGCCCCGCGTCGCTGGCCATGGCGCGCGTGCTGGCGCAGCTCGACGACGGCGTGCGCGGCGGCGACCCGTCGCGCCTGGAGCTGGTGAAGGTGCTGGGCGCGAGCCGCTCGTTCCGCGCGGTGGCGCTGGCGGCCCTGGGGCTCCTGGGCGACGCCGCGCAGGGCCCGTGATGCGCCGGCTGGGGTGGGCGCTCGCGGCGGGGCTGCTCGCCTGCCTCCCGGCGCCGCCGCCGGGCGACGAGCAGATGGGCCTCTACTTCGTCACCGCCTCCGGCGCCGAGCGCGCGTGCGAGCTCGACGAGGTGAGCGCCGACGACTTCGAGTTCGACGCGGCCCTCTCGCGCTTCGTGGCCACCAACCAGGCCTTCGTCACCCTCGACGGCTACTCCCGCGCGGCCAGCTTCGACGGGCAGGTGGTGACGAGCGTGGCCACCGCGGCGCGCGTCTTCGGGGCGTGCGGCGGCTGCAACACCCGCGTCATCGAGCGGCTGGAGGTGGCGGTGCTCAGCCGCTCGCAGGCGGCGGCGCTGGGCGGCGAGTGCCCGGCCGAGCCCCTCGACGGCGGCGTGCCGGCGCCCAGCCCTGACGCGGGCGTGTCGCTGCCGGGGCCGACGAGCGAGGGCTACGACGCGGTGCGCGTGTGCGGCGAGCTTGAGAGCCGCGTGGTGGCCGACGGCACGGCCGATGGCGGGGCCTGCGCGCCGCAGTGCGGGAGCTGCACCGTGAAGTTTCGCCTCAACGGAGCCCGACGATGAAGAAGGCCGTGGTGCTGCTCTCGGGCGGCCTGGACTCGACGACGTGCCTGGGCATGGCGCAGCGCGCCGGCTTCGAGGTGGTGTGCCTGTCCATCGACTATGGGCAGCGGCACGCGGTGGAGCTGGAGCGCGCGAAGGCGGTGGCGGCGGCGCACGGGGTGACGGATCACCGCGTGGTGCGCCTCGACCTGCGGGCCATCGGCGGCTCGGCGCTCACGGCCGACGTGGCGGTGCCCAAGCACGACGACGTGGCCGACGTGTCCGCCGACATCCCCGTCACCTACGTGCCCGCGCGGAACACCATCTTCCTTGGGCTGGCGCTGGGGCTCGCGGAGGTCGTGGGCGCCGCCGACCTCTTCATCGGCGTCAACGCGGTGGACTACTCCGGCTACCCCGACTGCCGGCCGGAGTTCATCCGCGCCTTCGAGCAGCTCGCGGCGCTGGCGACGAAGGCCGGCGTGGAGGGCGCGCGCTTCACGGTGCACGCGCCGCTCTCGGGCCTGACCAAGGCCGACATCATCCGCGCCGGGGTGGCGGCGGGGGTGGACTACGCGGCGACGCACAGCTGCTACGATCCGACGCCCGACGGGCTCGCGTGCGGGCGCTGCGACTCGTGCCTCTTGCGCAAGAAGGGCTTCGACGAGGCCGGGGTGCCGGACCCCACGCGCTACGTGCGAGACTCGACGGCGTGATCGCCGCCGCCGTCGCCCTGCTGCTCGCCGCCGCGCCCGAGCCCCTCGTGGAGGTGACGAGCCTGGTGCCCGACGCGGTGGTGGACCTGCGCTACGCGACGGCCGACAACTTCATGAAGAAGCAGGTGTACCCGGCCGACGCGCGGTGCCTGCTGCTCGAGCGCAGCGCGAAGCGGCTCCAGGCGGCGGCCGAGGTGCTCCGAGCGCAGGGCTACCGGCTGCGCCTCTACGACTGCTACCGGCCGCACGCCGTGCAGTTCGAGCTGTGGAAGGTGCTGCCGGTGCCGGGCTACGTGGCCGACCCGAAGAAGGGCAGCAACCACAACCGCGGCGGCGCGGTGGACCTGGGCCTCGTCACCCTCGCCGGGGAGGACGTGGAGTTTCCCTCGGGCTACGACTTCTTCGGCAAGGCCGCGCACCACGCCTTCCAGGGCGGCAGCGAGGCGGCCCGGGCGAACCGCGAGCGCCTGCGCGCGGCGATGGAGGGCGCGGGCTTCAAGAAGAACCCCATGGAGTGGTGGCACTACGACTTGCCCGGGGCGGGGAAGTTCCCCCTGCGCGACGAGCCCTTCAGCGCGCCCGACGCGGGCCGCTGACGAGGCCGCCGCGACGCGCCCAGGTCAGCGGCGGCCGAAGGATTGCACCGCGCTGGCGCCGACGTCGCGCACCAGGGCCGCGGTGTCGACGCGCGGCGGCTCGAAGCCGTAGCGGGAGAGGCGTGAGAGGTCTGAGTCCAGCGAGACCTTGAGGCCCTCCGCGTCGCGGATCGCGCCCGCGGGGTCACTCCCCGCCCGCGAGACCAGGCCCCGGAACTCGCCGAGGCGGTCATTGACGACGCTCTGCATGAAGTCGCGCACCTGCGCCTCGCGGGCGGTGAGGCTGGCGGGGGGCTGGTGACGGTTCTCGAGGCACCCGCGGGCGAGCACGAGCAGCTTGCCCAGGTTCTCGGCTTGCACCGCGCGCAGGTCCGTGGGCAACGGCTGAGCGCGGGCGGAGGTCAGCGCGCCGTCGACGGACTTCTCCACGAGCTGTCGGAACCGGTCGAGCGTGGGTTGGGGCACGCCAGTGCCCGCCGCCGCGGCGCGCAGCTCGACGAAGACGCCGGTGAGCTCGTCGGCGCTGACCGCCCGCGCAGACGTCTCGAGCGCGCGTAGCCGCCCCTCGGCGGGGGTCGTGGGCGCCTTCGGTTGCCACCCACCCGCGCCGGGTCGCTCGGGCGCCACGCGCGGGGCGCTCGCCGGCTTCGCGGGCTTCGCCTTCGGAACCGCCGTCGGCACCTTCCCACCCACGCGCGAAACGCTCATCGAACCACCTCCAGGAAGAGGGTCAGGCTAAGCCCCTCTGGCGGGCCAAACAAGCACGGGCTCGAGCGTGGTGCGGGCCGCCTGACTTCGGGCGTGAGCCCGGCGAATCAGCGGTAGGCTCCCCTCGCAGGCCTCGCTCTCGTCCCTCACCCGTCCCGTACGGAACGAACAAACCCCGGAGATCTCGATGAAGAACGCCACCCCGGTCGTGCTCCTGCTGCTCCTCGGCGGCACCGCTCTCGCGCAGGACGTCGACAAGACCGTTGCGCAGAAGAACGCCTGGGCGGCCCGCGCCAAGATGCTCGAGGAGAAGGCGAAGGCGGTGAAGGCGGCGTGCGGCGTCGGCCTCGCCGCCACCTTTGACAAGGGCAGCTTCCCGTCGTTCGACCCCCTCGAGGACCGCACTGAGGCCCCGTGCCGAGACGTCTTGAACACCCTGGTGGCCCTCTGCGGAACGCCCGCGGGCAAGGAGGGCGTGGCGAAGGTCCGCGAGGTCAGCTGCCGGCACTCGACGGTGGGCACGAAGGTGAAGCTGGACGGCACGACGCTCCAGGTGTGGATCGACCCCCAGAAGACGTCCATCGAGGGCCTCAAGAAGGGCAGCTCGAGCTGGAAGAGCGCCCTCGAAGAGCTGCTCTGAGCTGCTGCAGGGCCGGGCAGGCCGCGGCTGTCAGGCGCGCAGTCGGTCACGCAGCAGCTGGCCGGCGGGCCCGAGCTCACCGCGCCAGGCCAACCGCGGATGAAACGTGTGCACCGAGCCCTGCGGCAGCTTGAGCGGCACGAGGGCCTTCGAGGCCAGCTCGGCCTCGATGAGCCAGTCGGGCAGCCAGCCGACGCCGATGCCAGAGAGGATGGCGGCCTTCTTCGCGTGGAAGTCAGACAGGTGCACGCTCGACTGGCGATCGAGCGACGCGGTGGCGAGCTGTAGGCGCGGGTCGCTCCCGCGCACGGTGAGGAGCACATGGCGGCCCAGCTCCTCCTCCGTCACGCGCCGCACCTTCGCGAGCGGGTGCTTGCGGTGAGCCACCAGGCGCACCTGCAGCCTGGGTAAGGCCTCGCTCTTCAGGTCCGGCGAGCGGGGCGGCAGCACGCTGATGATGAGCTGCGCTTTCTCGGCCTCGAAGCGGCTCTCCACGCCGTCGAGGGAGTCCACCGAGAGCATCACGCGCGTCGGCGCCTCGCGCTCGCGCAGCACGCGCACGGCCTCCAGCAGCGGCGCGAGGGGGAACACGGCGTCGAAGACCACCTGCAGCCGCGGCTCCCAGCCCGACTGCAGCACCGCGCACGTCTCGTGCAGCCGCCGCTCGGCGTCGAGGAGCTCCCGGCAGTGGCGCAGCACGGCCTCGCCCGCGCCCGTGAGCCGGGTGCGGTAGCCGGTGCGGTCGAAGAGCGAGAGCCCCGTCTGGGTCTCGAGCTGCTTGAGCGCGTAGAGCACCGCCGGGTGGCCCTTGTGCAGGGCCTTCGCGGCCGCCTGGAGCGTGCCGGCGCGGGCGAAGGCGTCGAGGGTGCGGGCTTGATCAAGCGTGACGTGCATCAAGGGATTGTCGGTCGAATCGACAGAGACGCTCAAGTCTTTGTCACTTTCGTTGGAGCCCCCGCGGTCGCTACGACCTCGCCTCATGGACATCCCCTGGATTCGCGGCAAGGTCGCAGCGCAGGCGCACGTCGGGCTCCCCGAGGGCACGTTCGAGGAGGAGTACGCGCGCAACGGCTTCTTCGGGAAGTACGCGCACCTCTACCGGCAGCACGCCCCGGTGGGCTGGACGCGCATCGACGGGCCGCTCAAGCCGCGCGCGTACGATCTGCGCGAGCTGTCGGGCAGCGGTGACTGGCTCGAGGGCCGCATGGGCGTGCTCGGCAACGCCGACGTGAAGCTCTCGCTCTCGATGCTCTCGGCGCCGATGCCGTACCTCTTCCGCAACGCGGACGCCGACGAGATCCTCTTCGTGCACCAGGGCGCGGGCCGGCTCGAGACGGACTTCGGGCCGCTGGCCTACGAGTCTGGCGACTACCTGCTCCTGCCGCGCGGCACGGCCTACCGCCTCTCGCCGACGAGCCCCACGAAGACCCTGGTGGTGGAGGCCTTCTCGGAGGTCGACTTCCCCGAGAAGGGCATGCTCGGGCAGCACGCGCTCTTCGATCCCGCGGTGGTGCAGGTGCCGAGCCCGGAAGGCTCGACGCTCGCCGCCAGCGCCCAGGGTGAGTGGGAGGTGCGCGTGCAGCACCGCGGCCAGCTCACGAAGATCTTCTACCCCTTCAACCCGCACGACGTGGTCGGGTGGAAGGGCACGCTCTCGGCGCTCAAGCTGAACGTGCGCGACATTCGCCCGGTGCTCAGCGACCGGTACCACCTGCCGCCGTCGGCCCACACGACCTTCGTGATGCGCAACGCGGTGATCTGCAGCTTCCTGCCGCGGCCGCTCGAGAACGGCGACCCGAAGGCGCTCAAGGTGCCCTTCTTCCACTCGAACATCGACTTCGACGAGGTGCTCTTCTACCACTCGGGCGAGTTCTTCAGCCGCGAGGGCATCGCGCCCGGCATGCTCACGTTCCACCCGCAGGGCATCCACCACGGGCCGCAGGGCAAGGCGCAGGAGCGCTCCACGGCCGCCACGCGCACCGAGGAGGTCGCGGTGATGCTCGACACGAAGATGCCCCTCGACGTGCTGCCCGCCGCCAACACGGTGGAGCGCGCCGAGTACTGGAAGAGCTGGATGAGCCGCTGACCTCGACGACCACCAGGACCCAACGACCATGACCACCCGACTCGCTCCCCAGTTTCCCGTCTCTGCGGTGAACCCCTGCGGCCTCGACGGCCTCGACTACGCCGAGTTCGTCTCGCCGCAGCCCGAGCGCCTCGACGCGCTCTTCAAGGCCTTCGGCTTCAGCAAGACGATGCGCCACGCGACCCGGCCCATCGACCTCTACCGGCAGGGTGACATCACCTTCCTCGTCAACCGCGACCCCGACTCCTTCGCGGCGAAGTTCGGGAAGCTCCACGGGCCGAGCTTGTGCACCATGGGCTGGCGCACGCGCGACGCGAAGGTGGCGCTCGAGGCGGCGGTGGCGCGCGGCGCGCGGCGAGCCGACGCGGACCTCTCGATGAACGGCGAGCGGCTGCCGGCCATCTGGGGCATCGGCGAGAGCCAGATCGTCTTCGTGGACAACTACGAGCGCGCCGACGCGTGGCTCCAGCGCGGCTTCGTGGTGCTCGACCAGCCTGAGCTGGTGCGCAGCAAGGGCTTCCTGGTCATCGACCACATGACCAACAACGTCGAGAAGGGCACCATGGGGCGCTGGGCCGACTTCTACAAGTCGGTCTTCGGCTTCGAGGAGGTGCGGTACTTCGACATCCGCGGCGCGAAGACGGGGCTGACCTCCTACGCGCTGCGCTCGCCCTGCGGCCGCTTCTGCATCCCCATCAACGAGGCCGACGAGAAGAAGTCGCAGATCAACGAGTACCTCGAGGAGTACAAGGGCCCGGGCGTGCAGCACCTGGCGTTCATGACCGACGACCTGCTCGCGTCGCTCGAGCAGCTCGAGGGCTCGGCCATCGAGATGCTCGACATGGACGACGCCTACTACCGCGAGGTGTTCGATCGCGTGAAGAACGTCACCGAGGACCACGCGGAGATCCAGCAGCGCAACGTGCTCGTGGACGGCGACGACGAGGGCTACCTGCTGCAGATCTTCACCAGGAACCTCATCGGGCCCATCTTCATCGAGCTCATTCAGCGGAAGAACCACGCCTCCTTCGGCGAGGGGAACTTCGGCGCGCTCTTCCGCAGCATCGAGCGTGACCAGCAGAAGCGCGGCTACCTCGACTGACCCCGCGACCCTGACCGCTGGACCCCGCGCCGCGACCGCTCACCCAGTGGCCGCGGCGCGAGTCGTCTGGGGTCGGGCACGCTGGGGGCATGAACCGACGACGAGTGATGGCAGGGGCGCTGTTGGGCCTGGTGGCGCTGCACCTGGGCCGCGTGCAGCTCGCGCCCGGGGACACGCGCGAAGACGACGAGGCGCGGCTCGCCTACGTGGCCTCGCGCATCGAGGCCGGCTCGCTGCCAGGCGTGGCGCCGGGGCACCCCTTCGACGGCGAGTGGCGCCTGGGCACGCTGTCGATGGCGGCCGTGGCGGCGACCAACCTCGCGGTGGCGTACCCCCAGACGCGGGCCGCGCGCGCCGAGCAGGTGTCGGCGTGGGCCAGGCGCCTGCTGTCCGACGAGGTGCGCGCCTACGACACGAAGGCGTGGGGGGCCGACGCGCTCGAGACGCTGGACACCTCGCAGGCGCACGCCGGGTACCTGGGGCACGTGGTGCTGGCGCTCGACGCGGCGTGCCTGCTGGGCGGCGAGCGCGACGAGGCGCTGCATGCGCGGCTGGTTGAGGCCCTGGCGCGGCGCATGCGCGAGGCCCCGGAGGGGCTCGTCGAGACGTACCCGGGGGAGATCTACGTGCCCGACAACGTCGTGGTGATGGCGGCGCTGCGGCAGTTCGACGCGTGCACGGGTACGGCGCATCACGCCGAGCTCATCGCCGCGTGGCTCGCGCAGGTGCGCGCGCGGTGGGTCGACGCGGACAACGGGCTGCTCGTCTTCGGGCCCGGCCAGCGGGCGCGCGGGAGCGGCGCGGCGTGGAACGCGTTCTACCTGCCCTTCGTCGATGAGGCCTTCGCGGCGGACCAGTCGGCGCGGCTGTGGGCCACCTTCGGCGACACCGCGGCGCTCGGCTGGCTGGGCGGCATCCGCGAGCACCCGCGCGGCGTCGAGGGGCAGGGCGACGTCGACTCGGGGCCGCTCGTCGCCGGTGTCTCGCCCTCGGCGACGGGCTTCGCGCTCGCCGACGCCACGCGGCGGGGCGACGAGGCCTGGCGGGCTGCGGTGCTGCGCACGGCGGAGCTCTCTGGCATTACCTGGGGCGGGCGCTACCTGCTGGCGCCGCTGGTGGGCGACGCCATCGTGCTCGCGGCGCGGTCGACGCGGCCATGGCCAACGGGGCCGCTCACGGGCGCCGTGGCGGCGCGCGCGGAGTCAGGGGTCCGCTGAGCCTGACGGCGGCGCCGCGTCCCAGAAGCGGCGCCCGGTGCGCAGGGCCTCGAAGGACGTAGCGAGCGTGCCGAAGAGCGGGCCCGGCAGGGCGCCGAGCGGGTACCAGTCCCAGCGCTCCACCTTCTCCGGCTCCAGCACGCGGGGCTCGCCGCTGCGCCACTGGGCGACCAGCGAGACGTCGACGTAGTGGCGCGGCGCGTACTGCGTGGTGTTGAGCACCCGGAGGAACTCGACGGCGCCGAGCTCGAGGCCCGTCTCTTCGCGCACCTCGCGCCGCGCGCAGGCCTCGAAGGACTCGAGGTGCTCGAGGTGCCCACCGGGGGAGGCGTACTCGCCGGCGCCGTGGGTGTTCTTCCGTCGGCCGAGCAGCACCTGGCCTTCCTTCATCACCAGCACGCCGACGCCGACTCGAGGTTGCTCGCTCATGGGCCTGAGGCCTTTCATCACATCGCCTCGTTCGCTTGCACTTCGTCCACGGCTGAGGGGTCATGCACAGCATGCACCGGCTCCACCTCTTCGCGGCCCTTGGCTGCCTCGCGCTCTTCGGCTGTCCGACCTCCTCCGGCGTCGAAGGGCCAACGGGGCCCCAGGGACCCACGGGTGACACGGGGCCGGCGGGGCCTGAAGGGCCGGCGGGCCTGCAGGGCCCTCAGGGGCCCAAGGGTGACCCGGGAGACCAGGGTGTGCAGGGGCCGATGGGGCCGCAGGGGCCGATGGGTACGGTGCTGGTGATCGACGGTGGCGTGGTGACGGGGCCGCAGGGGCCGCAGGGCGCGTCCGTGGTGCTGGGGTCGGTCGACGCGGGCGCCGTCTGCGCGACGGGCGGCGTGCGCGTGTCGCTCGAGGACGGTGGCTCGCCGCGCGTCATCTGCAACGGCCTCGTCGGTCCCCAAGGCCCGGCGGGGCCGCTGGGCGCCACGGGTGTGGCGGGTCCACAAGGCATCGCAGGCCCGCAGGGCATCGCTGGCCCGATGGGCGCGCTCGGGCCTGCGGGGCCTGCGGGGCCTGCGGGGCCTGCAGGCACGACAGGCGCGACGGGGCCCGCTGGTCCGCCAGGCGCTGCCGGGAGTGCAGGTCCGTCAGGTCCTCAGGGGCTCCAGGGGCCGCCTGGACCTCCCGGGCCGGCGCTGTTGCTCGACGGGGGCGCGGTGTTCCCGGCCTCGAACTCCGAGGGCTTCACCTTCGCTGGCTTCACCGCGGCGCTCTACGACGGCAACCTGGGCGGCCCCATCGGCGCCCACGCGAAGTGCGCCGCGGAGCACCCCGGCGCCCACCTGTGCACCTACCGCGAGTTCGTCTGGACCGGCCCCAGCGCCACGCCCGGCACCGCGGGCTTCTGGCTCGACGGCTCGTTCAGCTCGACCTCGAGCTCGCCCAACTACTACCCGCGCGATCGCGACATGACCTACACCTGCGACAACTGGCGCTCGAACAACGGGCCCGGCCAGTACATGCGGTACTACGACGCTCAGGGCGTGTCGTCGGGCTTCGGCTACAACCTCTGCAACGTGCCCCGGCAGCTCGCCTGCTGCCGCTCGCCCCACCAGGGCTGGTTCCGCGGCTTCACCTCGACCCGCTACGACGGCAACCTCGGCGGCCCGCTCGGGGCCAACGCCAAGTGCGCGGCGCAGTACCCCGGCGCGCACCTGTGCACCTACCGCGAGTACACGTGGGCGGGCTCCGGCGTGGCGCCCGGCAACGACGGCTTCTGGCTCGACGGCTCGTTCAGCTCGACCTCGAGCTCGCCCAACTACTACCCGCGCGATCGCGACATGACCTACACCTGCGACAACTGGCGCTCGAACAACGGGCCCGGGCAGTACATGCGGTACTACGACGCGCAGGGCGTCTCCTCGGGCTTCGGCTACAACCTGTGCAACGTCGCCCGGCAGCTCGCCTGCTGCGGCGGCTGACGGCGCCGCGCCCATCGTCACTCAGCTCGCCTTCGGCACGAGGCCCTCAGCGCGGAGGAACGCGACGGTCTTCTCCACGCCCTGCGCGAGCGGGGCCGGCGCGAACCACTGGAGGACGTCGAACTGCCCGCGCGCGAGGACGCGCATGAGGGGGCGACGATGCCACGCTTCGCGCGAGGCGACGACGGGGCGTGAGGTGCAATTCCGTAGCAGCCCATGTCCCAGCCGGAGCGGCTCGCGTGTCTGTGGTCTACACGGCGCGCCGGGCGCCGCACCCGCGGGAGCACCCATGCGCCGTCTCACTGTCGCCTTCCTCGTCGTCGGCTTCCTCGTTGCCTGTGGCGACCCGAGCACCAGCGGCTCCTCCGGGCCACCGCCGCTCTCGGACGCCGAGCAGGATCGCTGGCCGACGGGCGGCTCGGCGACTGGCGGTGGCGCGGGCTCGACCTGGGGCGGCGCCGCGGGGGGCGCGGGCTTCAACGCCGGCCAGCCGGGGGGCCTCGGCGTCGTCGCCGGTGGCGCGCAGGACTTCTCCCTTATCCGGGCCCTGGTGGACGCGGGCCGCGTGCCCCAGGCGGACGACTTCGTGACCGAGGGGCTCTTCGCCGAGCACGACCTGCCCCTCGCGGCGCCTCCGTGCACGCGGTTGCTGTGCCTGGGCGTGGCCGAGGCGACGACGCCTGGAGCCGACGGCGGGCTGGAGCACTGGGTGCAGCTGGGCATGGCCTCCGGCCTCTCGGAGGCCACCTTCGTGCGCCCGCGGCTCGACGTGGCGGCCGTGCTCGATCGCAGCTGCTCCATGGAGGGCGGGCGCTTCTCCGCGGCGAAGGACGCCCTCTCGGCGTTGGTGGACAAGCTGGGCCCTGACGACACCTTCGCGCTCGTACAGTTCGACGGCACGGCGCAGGTGGTCTCGCCCCCCGTGGCCGTCAGCGATCGGGCGGCGCTCAAGCATCTCATCGGCGGCCTCGTCGTCGGAGGCGCCACCTGCATCGAGTGCGGGCTGGACCTGGGCTACGGGCTCCTCGCGCAGCTGCCGCCAAGTTCGGCCCGCGAGCGCCGCGTCATCTTGATGACCGACGCCCAGCCCAACGTGGGCGGCACCCGGCCGACGGACTTCGTGCCGCTGCTCGAGGCCAACGCGCAGGCCGGCCGCCACCTGACGGCCATGGGTGTCGGCCTCGACTTCGGGCAGGCGCTCGTCTCGAAGCTGGCCGCCACGCGCGGCGCCAACTTCGTCTTCCTCGCCGACACCCAGCGGCTGCGCACCGTGTTCGACCTCGACTTCGACTTCCTCGTGACGCCCCTGGCCTTCGACCTCGAGACGAGCTTCGTGGTGGACCCGGCGCTGGCGATGACGGCGATGTACGGCGTGCCGGGCGTGGACCCCTCGTCGGGCCAGCTCACCTCGAAGGTGGCCACGCTCTTCCTCTCGCGCTCGAGCAGCGGCGGGGCGCTGCTGGCGCGCCTGACGGGCCCAACGCCCGCGAGCGGCTCGCTGGCGCACCTGATGCTGCGCTACGAGACGACCGACCTGGGCGTCGTCACGCAGCAGCTCGACGCGCTGGCTCCCGCGGGGCTGCCGCCCGTCTTCGCCGAGCCCGGCGTGGAGAAGACGGTGGCCCTGGCCCGCTTCGTCGACCTGGCGAAGGAGGCCTGCCGCGCGCACCACGCGGGCGACGACGTCACGGCCCGGGCGCGGGCCGACGAGGCCGTCGCCGGGTTGACCCAGGCGCGGGCCTCCACCGGCGACCCCGCGCTCGACCAGGAGGTGCAGCTCGCCGTGGCGCTCCGGGCGCTGTTCGGGCCCTGACGACCCCTCGGGGGGCGCATGGGCTCAGCCCGGCCGCGTCGCCGCGAGCGTGGCGCCCACCGCGGCCACCAGCGACTCGGCCGTGTACGGCTTGGCGAGGAAGCCTTCCGTTGCCAGGGGCTGGCCCCCCTGCGGCGCGTAGCCCGAGACGAAGAGCACGGGCACCGTTGGAGCCACGCTCGCCAGGCGCTCGGCCAGCTCGCGCCCGCCCAGCTCCGGCATCACCACGTCGGTCACCACCACCGCGGGCTTCACGAGACCTCCCGCGACGAGCTCGAGGGCTTCACGCCCGTGCGTGGCGCCCACTGCGCGGTACCCGGCGCGCTCCAGGGCCCGCATCGCCAGTTGCCGGACCGCGTCGTCGTCTTCGACCACCAGCACCGTGAGGCCCGCGACGTCCGCGCGCGGCTCGCTGGCGGTGGGCCCCGGCGCCTCTTCGTGGCCCGCGACGCATGGCAGGTACACCTCGAAGGTCGATCCCTGGCCCAGCTCGCTCCGCACGCGCAGCCCGCCCCCCGCCTCACTGACGAGACGCAGCACGGTGCTCAGCCCGAGCCCGGTGCCCTGGCCCAGCGGCTTGGTGGTGAAGAAGGGGGTGAAGAGCCGGTCGAGCACGTCGGCAGGCATGCCAACACCCGTGTCGCGGACGGCCAGGCATACGCAGGGGCCGGCGGGCGTCGATGGCCGCAGCGCGGCGCCCTCGGGGGGGGACCTCCGGCACCACCGCGGTCTCGATGGTGACGGTCCCACCCGCGCCGATGGCGTCGCGGGCGTTGATGGCGAGGTTCAACACCACCTGCTCGAGGTGCCCCGGGTCGATGCGCACGAGGGCCTCCGGCGCCCCGGCACGCACCTCGAGGCGCACGTCTTCGCTCATCAGGCGCCGCAGGAGCTTCTGAAAGCCCCCGACGACCTCGTCAGGCGCCAACACCACGGGCCTCACCACCTGCTGCCGGGTGAACAAGAGCAGCTGCCGCGTCAGCGCCGCCCCGCGCTGGCCCGCGGCGCGGATCTCCGCGAGGTCCGTCGCAAGCTGTGAGCCAGGGGGCGCGTCGAGGCCCGCGAGCTCCGAGGTGCTGTTGATGATGGTGAGGAGGTTGTTGAAGTCGTGCGCCACGCCAGCCGCGAGGCGCCCGACGCCTTCCATCTTCTGGGCTTGGAGGATCCCCGCCTCGAGCTCGAGCTGCCGCGACACGTCGCGCATCACGGCGACGAAGCTGACGATGGCGCCGTGCGCGTCGTGCACCGGCGAGATCGCGGTATCCAGCGTGAGGGCCGAGCCATCCTTTCGGCGGTTGACGAGCCGGCCGGCCCAGCTGCGCCCCTCGAGCAGCGCCGCCGAGATCTCGCGGAGGAGAGCCGGGTCTTGCTGGACCGACTCGAGCAGCCGGGGAGACTGGCCGAGGACCTCGGCGCGCGAGTACCCCGAGCTGCGCTCGAAGGACGGGTTGACGTACTCGATGGCCCCGGCGCGATCGGTGATGAGGACTCCGTCAGGGGACTGCTCGATGGCGGTGAACAGGCGCTCCCGCTCGAGCCGGACCTCGTGGTCGCTGGTGACGTCATCGGCGAGCACGAGCTCGGCGAGGCGACCCTCGAAGGTGAGGAGGTGGGAGGTGATCTCGACCTTCAGGAGTCGGCCGGCCTTCGTGTGGTGCCGCCACGTTCCCGCGTGATCGACGTGGCCCTCGCGCAGGGTCGCGAGGTTGGCCTCGAGCGCGGGGAGGTCCTCCGGGGGCCGCAGGTCGGTGATGCGCATCGCGAGGAACTCCTCCCGCGAGTAGCCGTAGTGCTGCACGGCGGCGTCATTGACGGCCACGAAGCGCAGGGTCTCGAGATCGTAGACCCAGAGGGGCCGCGGGTGCGCCTCGAAGAGCCGGCGGTAGGCCTCCTCGCGCTCTCGCAGGTGCGCCGCCGCCGCTTCGCGCGCGGTCACGTCGCGAGACGTGCCCTCGATGGCGATGGGCACCCCGTGGTCGTCGCGGAGGACCTTCACGAGCTGCTCCGTCCACACCAGGTGGCCGTCCTTGTGGCGCCAGCGCAGCAGCAGCGGCGTGGTGGCGTCACGCTCGGCCACCGTGACCTGCGCCATCACGTGGCGGTCCTCTTCGGCGACGATCTTCTGCCCGAGGTTCGGGTCGGCGTAGTGCTCCTCGGGGGTATAGCCGACGAGCTTGGTGACCGAGGGGCTCACGTAGGAGAAGTGCGGCGTGGGGCGCAGCTCGAAGCGGTAGACCACGTCGAGCGCGTTCTCGGCGAGGAGTCGGAAGCGCGCCTCCTGGCGCGCCATGCCCTCGGCCTGGGCCCGGCTGCGCAGCCGGCCGACGAAGGTCAGCCCCACGAGGACCGTGGCCAGCGGGTGGATCGTCAAGATGGGCAGGGCGATGGCGCGCACCACGTGGAGACCCGCCCCACCGGGAAGGGTGAACATCCACCCGAGCATGGTGACGGCCACGACGACGCCGAGCGCCAGGAGGTGCACCCACCGCAGCGCCGCGCGCTCCTTGCGCCACGCCCAGCGCAGCAGCAGGCCAAGGGCCGCCGAGGTCGCGGCGACGCCGACGCCGGGCAAGGTGCCGGGCCCACCCACCGAGAGCCGGAAGGCGCCGGCGACTCCGACCGCCACGAGAGAGGCGCCAGGCCCAAAGAAGAGGCCCGCCAGCGAGAGCACGACGGAGCGCGCGTCGAACTGAATGCCGGGCTCGAGCTGGTATGGCGCCAACATGAGCGCGACGCTGACCGCGCCCGTGGCCAGCCCCGCGGCCAGCTGGTTGCGGGCGCCTCGCAGCGAGGGTGGTGCGTCGCTGAAGAGATAGAAGACGTGAGCGAAGCCAAGGAGCAGGCTCACGTTGAGCACCAGCGCGCCGAAGGCTGACACCATCTCCTGACTCAGGCAGCGAACCCTTTCCCCGCACTGCGCACGCTCAGCAGACGCGAAGGCTACAGCAACGTGAGGCGCCGCGTGCGCCGCACCACTGGTCACGCTCGGGCGCAGGGTGACCCGCTCCCCCGGTCAGGTCGACCCTGGGTGGGAAGGCACCCCCTCGTGAGCGGCCCAGCGGAACTGGGGTCGAGGAGGGAATGGGGCGAAGTGCCGCGAGAGTAGGCCGCGACGCACCGCCACTCGACGCGATAAGCGGAGAGCATGTCGTCGCTCGCCGAGGTCGCCGGGACCTTCTTCAAGCTGGGGCTGACCTCCTTCGGCGGGCCCGTGGCGCACCTGGCCTACCTGCGCGACGAGTGCGTGGAGCGCCGCCGCTGGCTCGACGACGCGGAGTACGCCGACCTCGTGGCGCTCTGCCAGTTCCTGCCCGGCCCCTCCAGCAGCCAGGTGGTGTTCGGGCTGGGCCTCAAGCGCGGCGGGCTCGCGGGGGCGCTCGTCGCGTCCGTCGCGTTCCTGCTCCCGTCGGCCGTGCTGATGATCCTCTTCGCCCAGGGCCTCGCGGGCCTCGGCGTGACGACGGGCGCGCCGTGGCTCGACGGCCTCAAGGTGGCCGCCGTGGCCGTGGTCGCGCACGCCGTGTGGGCGATGGCGCGCGGGCTGTGCCCCGACTGGCCGCGCCGGGCCCTCGCGCTCCTGGCCGCCGCGCTGGCCTGGGCGCTCCCGGGCGCGCTGACGCAGCTCGCGCTCATCGTCGTCGGCGGGCTCCTGGGGGTTGCCCTCGCGCGCGCCGGCGGCGCGCAACGCCACGCGACGTCCCCAGCGAGCGCGCCTCTCCGCGACGGCGCGGAGGCCCAGGCGACCTCGGCGCCACTGCCTGCGCCCACAAGGCCCCTCTCGCCTGCCGGCCTCACGGCCCTCGTCGTCTTCGGCCTGCTGCTCGTCCTCCCGCGCGCGCTCGGCGAGGTGTCCGGCGCCTGGGCCCCGACGTTCTTCGACGCCTTCTATCGGCCTGGCGCGCTCGTCTTCGGCGGGGGGCACGTGGTGTTGCCGCTCCTGCGCGAGGCCCTCGTGCCGCGCGGGTGGCTCACCGACGATCTCTTCCTCGCCGGCTACGGCGCGGCGCAGGCGCTGCCCGGGCCGCTCTTCTCCTTCGCCGGCTACCTGGGCACCGTCATCGAGGGCAGCTGGCTCGGCGGCGTCGCGGCGCTCTTCGCCATCTTCCTGCCGGCGTGGCTGCTGGTGGGCGCCGCGCTCCCCGCGTGGGGGCGGCTGCGCACCCGCGGGTGGATGCAGGCCGCGCTCAAGGGCACCAACGCCGCGGTGGTGGGCCTGCTGCTCGCCGCGCTCATCGACCCCGTGGGCGCCGAGGGCCTCCATGGCCCCGTGCACGTCGCCCTCGCCGTCGTGGCCTTCGCGTTGCTCACCTGGCGCCGGGTGCCCGCGTGGCTCGTGGTGGCGCTGTGCGCGGCCGCGGGGCAGTGGCTCCTCTACCCTGGCACCTGAACCCCGCCGCGCGTCAGCTTCGCGCCGCCTCCAGCTCGCGCGCGAAGAAGGGCGCGTGCTGCGCGAGCTGCGCGACGTAGCCCTCCACGTCCGTCTGCGCCTGGGCCGAGAGGTCCTTGAAGCGCACCACGTGCTCGTCGGGCACGGAGCGGACGGTGAAGTTCACGCGCCGCACCTCGAAGTCGCGCACGCGGATGTCGAAGCGGTGGCCGCCCTTCGTGTCCACCCGCTGCACGCGGTGAAAGGTGCGGCGCTTCCACTGCTCGCCGCCGAAGAGCTGCAGGCTGCCGTCGTCGAGCCACTGCTGCTCGACGACGCCGTCGCGGTCGCCCGGCCGGCGGCTGGTGACGAACTGGAAGAGCGCGCGCTCGCCCAATGAGAGCGAGGCGACCGGCCCGGGCTCGAAGTCCTTGTGCTCCCCGACGCGCGCGGTGTCGACCCACTTCCCGGCCTCGAGCCGCGCGCCGTAGAAGTTGATGAGGCAGGTGTTGAGGTGCCACTTCTCCGGCAGGTCGTCGCCGCGGAACATGCGCCGCGCGCGCTGCTCCATGGTGGCCACCAGCCTCGCCAGCAGGGGAGGAAAAGGCTCCGCGGCCACGGCGCGGTCGAAGAGGCCCTGCGGCGGCCGGTAGTAGTCGAGGCAGGCGAACTGCCAGTTGCCCAGCCAGTACACCGGCCGCAGGAGCCGCCGCTGCGTCTCGCCCTCGGGCGGCGGGCGGTGCTCCGAGAAGCGCCACTCCCACAGCGGGTGCAGCGTCGCCAGCCACGAGACGAGCTCCGCGCGGCCCTGGTCCGAGAGGAAGCCCGCGTCGTAGTGCAGGCCGGCCGTCCGCTGGGGCTTCGTTCGCAAAGGCCATCGCTGCCGCATCACGCCCCCTCTAGCGCAGTGGTACACCGTCGCCCATGAGCGAACGGAACCTCCTGATGATCCCCGGGCCCATCGAGGTCGAGCCCGCGGTGCTCCGCGCCCTCGGCGAGAAGACGCGCAGCCACCTCGACCCCGTCTTCATGAAGGCCTACGCGCGCACGCTGCGCCACCTGCGCCAGGTCTTCGCCGCGCCCTCCGCCCAGCCCTTCGTCGTCGCCGGCAGCGGCACGCTCGCCATGGAGATGGCCGTCGCCAACCTCGTGCAGCCCGGCGACGCGGCGCTGGTGGTGAACACCGGCTACTTCTCGGACCGCCTCGCCACCATGCTCGAGCGCCACGGCGCGGCGGTGACGCACGTGCGCGCCGAGCCCGGCGGCGTGCCGGTGATCGAGGAGGTCGAGCGCGCGCTTTCAGGCGCGAAGTTCAAGGTGATGACCATCACCCACGTCGACACCTCGACGGCGGCCCTCGCCCCCGTGAAGGCGCTCGCGGCCGCGGCCCGGAAGCACGGCGCGCTGGTGGTGGTGGACGGCGTGTGCAGCGTCGGCGGCGAGGCCCTGGAAATGGACGCCTGGGGCGTCGACGTCGCCTTCACCGCGTCGCAGAAGGCCCTCGGGGCGCCTCCGGGCCTGGCGGTGCTCCTCGCGGGGCCGAAGGCGATGACGGCGTGGCGGGCGCGCACGAAGCCTGTGGCCTCGATGTACCTCGACTTCGGCGAGTGGCTCCCCATCCACGAGGCGTACGAGGCGGAGCGGCCCGCGTACTTCGCGACGCCCGCCGTCAACCTCATCAGCGCCCTCGACGTGAGCCTCTCGCAGTTGCTCGCCGAGGGCCTGGGCACGCGGGTGGTGCGCCACGTGATGATGGCCACGGCCATGCGCGAGGCCTTCTCCGCGCTGGGCCTCGAGTCGCTCGCCCGGCCCGGCCTGCAGGCCCACACGCTGACGGCGCTCTACTACCCCGGCACCCTCGACGCGGGGCTGGTGAAGGCCATCGCCGCGCAGGGCGTGGTGGTGGCCGGCGGGCTGCACCCCGCGCTCAAGGCGAAGTACTTCCGCGTGGGGCACATGGGCGCCGTCACGGCCGGCGACCTCATCACCACCATCGGCGCCCTCGAGCGCGCGCTCGCGAGCCTCGGCCACGCCTTCACGCCCGGCGCCGGCGTCACCGCGCTGCAGCGCGGCCTGACCCTGCCACAGGCTTGACCCCCAACTGGAGGAGCGCCCCATGCGACTGACCCTCATCCGCCACGCCATCGCCGAGGAGGGCGCCGACGACGCCGCGCGGCCGCTCTCGCCCGAGGGCCGCAAGCGCTTCGCGCGGGAGGTCGAGGGCCTCGAGGCCCTGGGCGTGCGGCTCGGTCGGGTGCTGCACTCGCCGAAGCTGCGCGCGCTCGAGACCGCGGAGCTGCTCGCGGGCCTGGCGCCCGGCGGGCTCGAGGTCTCGGCGCTGCTCGCCCACGCGCCGTCGCAGGCGCTCCTCGACGCGCTCGGCGGCGACGACCTGGCCCTCGTCGGGCATGAGCCGCACCTCTCGACGCTGCTGGCGTGGCTGGTGTCGGGCGACCGCACGCTGGGCGCGCACGTGGAGCTCAAGAAGGGCGCCGTGGCCGTGCTCGAGGGCGAGCCGCGGCCCGGCGGCATGGAGCTGGTCGCGCTCTTGCCGCCCAAGGTGCTCCGGAGGGTCGCGCCGTGAGCCGCCTCGACGCGGCGGCGTGGCTCAAGCACCTCGACCGCGCCCGCCGCGTGGCCCTCGAGGGCAAGGACCCCGAGGGCGTGCACCAGGTGCGCGTCGCCGCCCGGCGCCTCCGGGTGTGGCTGCGCCTGGGCGAGCACCCGGCGCTGCAGGGCGACCTCCGCTGGCTCTGCCGCGCGCTGTCCGGAGCGCGAGACCTCGACGTCTTCGGCGACGTGGTGGACGGCCCCGCCCTCGGGCCGCTGCGCGACGAGGCCCAGGAGGAGGTGCGGCGGGCCCTCGACGGGCCTCGGTGGCGAGGGCTCCGCGCGGCGCTGGGCCGGGTGCGCGCGCCGCGTCGCCGCGACGGCCGCCGCGTGCTGGCGAAGCTGGAGCGCCGGCTCGCGGCGCGGCGCGACGAGCTGCCTCGGCGGCTCTCCCTCGACGCGCTCGAGGCCGTGCACGCCCTGCGGCGCGCGCTGCGCACGGTGCGCTACGCGCGGGAGTGGCTCGGCGAGGAGGTCGCCGCGCTCGCCGAGGAGCAGGCGTCGCTCGGCGCGGTGTGCGATCTCTCGGCGCTCCGCCGCTTCACCCAGGCGCACGTGCCCGAGGCCGTGGCGCAGGTCGACGCGGGCCTCGAGACGGCGCTCGCACTGCTCGCCGCGGCGCGCCCGGCCAGCAAGCGCTGAGGTGGCCTCAGCCCGCGCGGCGGCGCGCGGCGAGCCAGCCGTCGACGGAGCGGGGACCGCCCCCGAGCCAGAGCAGGAGCCCCAGGGTCGCCAGCATGAGCAGGTCGGTGCGGGCGCCATGGGCCGTCTTCCAGAAGCCGACCTCGGCGAAGGGGAGCACCTTGCTGCTCACGAGGGCCACCGTCATCGTGACGAACAGGGGCACGCACACCGCGCGCGTGAACAATCCCGCCACCAGGAGAGCGCCAGCGACGAGCTCGAGGCCGCCGACGAAGGGGCCCAGCACCTCCGGCCAGGGAATGCCGAGCTTCACGAAGCGGCCCGCGCCGAGCGCCTCCGGGAAGAGGAACTTCTGCAGGCCCTCGGACACGAAGATGGCACCCGCCACCACGCGCGGGAGGACGAGGGCTGACGGACCCTCAGCGGTGGCGGCGAGCTCGAGCCAGCGAAGGGGACGCATGCGGCGCTCCTAGCGCGTTCGGCGTGGAGGCGTCGACCGATGCGCCCGGGCGCCCCGGCGAGCCCGGCGCGCGCGGCGGTCGCGCTCCAGCGTCGGGGAGTGACCGCGGCACCGACGATGGAGGGACGAGCGCCTGCGCGCGTGGGAGGTCCGCCGGCTCGGCGTCACGCGCCAGCCGCGCGTGAGGGAGCGCCGCCCGCTCGAGCCGGTCCGTGCGCGCGCCCGTGGGCCATCCTCCCGACGCCAGCTTCTTCGAGGGTGCCCGGAGCTGGCGGATGTCGTGGCGCGACGCGCGTCTGAACAGCCCCTCGACCCCGGGCCGCGTCCGCGCTGCGTGGGCGCTCGTTCGTTCTCTGTGTGCTGGACCACACGGGCCTGTGGTTCAACACACAGGGTTGCCGGGGCGTGGCTTTACGGCAGCGCCGCTTCGGCCTGCGCTCGACGCTCGAGCCGCGCGAGCCGTCGACCATGGAGCTCCGCGGGCTCAGCCACTCGCGCGAGCCGCGCGTGAGGCAGCGCCGCGGCCGGGTCCTTCAGCTCCCGCTCGAGGAGCCGCGCGAGGTGCAGGTGAAGGAGCGCGGGCTGCTTCGCCGCCGGGAGCGCCGCGCGGAGCACCTCGACCGCTCGCTCTACCTGTCCGTCGGCCCGCAGGAGCCGCGCGTGGAGGAGCGCCGCCATGGGCGTCCAGGGCGCGCTCGTTGTGGTGGTGCCGGAGAGCAGGCGCAGCGCCTTCTCGGTCGCGCCCACGCGGGCGGCGACGGTCGCCAGGCCCAGCGCCGTCGCCGGGAGCAGCGGGTGGCGCTCCTCCCACGCCGCGAGGAGCCGCTCGGTCAGCTGCACCATGGAGTGCACGTCGCGCGCGTTGTGCTCGAGCACCCGCGCCAGCACGCCGATGCGCCCCGTGCGCAAGTAGTCGAACCACGCCGCGGGAATGAGGGCGCCGTCGATGTCGCCCTGGCGGTGGTGGTCGAGCACGCGCCGCTCGAGCGTCTGCAGGCGCACCTCGTCGAGCTGGTGGCGGTAGACCCGCCGGGCGCAGTGCAGGAGGTCTACGTGGGGGCGCTCGGGCGGCAGGGGGATGCGGTTCATCACGAAGCGCGTGCGCAAGAGCGGCCAGTCGAAGCTCTTGCCGTTGAAGCTGACGAGCACCGTGCTCGCCTCGATGCGCTCAGCCAGCCAGCGCAGCAGCGGCCGCTCGAGGCCCGGCGCCGGCAGGTGCGCCTGCGCGCTCCACGCCTGGCCGTCGCGCCACTCCGCGATGCCCACGAGGAAGGGCAGGGTGCCCGTGCCGCCGGCGAGGCCCGTGGTCTCGGTGTCGAAGAAGAGCGGGGCGCGCACGTCGAGGGGCGCCTCGCTCAAGCAGAGCGCCGCGAGGGCCTCGGGGCAGAAGCTCGGGGCGGGCCCGAGGGAATGCTCCACGAGGTGCAGCGGACCGTGCGCCGTCGCGCGCGATGGAACGAGGGCCTCCAGCGGGGAGCGCCCGGGCGCCGCGACGGGCGTGGTGGGCGTCGTCGTGAGCGCGGCGCCCCGCACCCGCGGCGATGGCAGCTGACCCAGGCGCATCATCGCGGGGAACTCCGCGCTACCAGGCCGGGGGCCGCAACGTGACGCTCGCCGAGGGCGCCTCGACGGAGCGAGCCGGCGACTCGGCTGACCTCGATCAACGCGTGAGCCCCCGTCGCCCCCTGGCCTCGCGTCGAGGGGCTCGGTCGCGACGCGCACGGCGCCCCGCCAGCCCAGCCCCCGTCTCCCCATGAAGCCGGTCTTCCCCTCATCACGACACCGCGTGCACGCCGAGCTCGCCCAGCACCACCAGCGCCAGCGCCTTGCGCCCCGGGGCGAGTACCGGCCCCACGCACGCCGGGCACCCGTGGTCGCACGCGCACCGCTCGAGCAGATCTCGCGTGCCGCGCAGCAGCGTCTCGCGCTCGTCGAAGAGCCGCGACGCGAGGCCCACACCGCCGGGCACGTGATCGTAGAGGTACAGCGTCGGATCGGAGAGCGGGTCGCCCTGGCCGCCCTTGCCGTCGCGGCTGCCGAGGCAGCGCCCGAGGTCGCGCGGGTCGATCATCAGCCCCACCGCGGCCACCGTGTGCAGCGCGGCGTTGAGCCCGCCGAGGGCGTCGAGCAGGTCTGGCCGGGGCGTGCCGCGCGCCACCAGCCGCAGCAGCACGCGCTCGGGCACCGTCAGCCAGAAGGCCGTGGTGTGCATCTGCAGCTCGGGGAGCCGCACGTCGCCGTAGCCGACGTTCTCGTGCGTGTGGAACTTGATCTTCTTGTACCCGACGACGCGCTCCACCACCGACACCTCACCGGCGCCGAGGTCGCAGGCGGGCTGCGCCTCTTCCGCGGCGCGGCTCATCACCGTCACCTTGGTGTAGGTCATCGCGTCGGTGAAGTAGTCGGGCTCCACGGGCCGCACGAAGGCCTTGTGGTTCTCGAAGTCGAGGCGCTCCACCTGAAACTGCCGGCCGTCGTGTTGGTAGATGGCCTGCTCGTGCAGCATGGTGTGCGTCGAGCGCCAGTCCATCTCGGCGATGGTCTTGTCGGTCGACAGGTCCACCACCACGAAGTTGTCCCAGCCCACGCTGCGCAGGCTGACGTCGTTGGCCGGGTAGGCGTCGGCGCTCCAGTGCCAGGTCTCGCGCCCGTCGGGCAGCGGCGTGGCGTGCAGCACCTGGTGCGAGGCGAGGTAGCCGAGCACCTCCTTCACCTGGCTCGGCTGCACGTCGCGAAAAGCCTCGTCGGCCTCGAAGGGCAACTCGAAGGCCGCGCACTTGAGGTGCTGCACGAGCACCTCGACGTTGTCCGGGTCGATGCGCGCCTGCTCCACCGGCGCGGTGAGGAGCGCCTTCGAGGTGGAGGCCACGTACTGGTCCACGGGGGCGCTGGAGGCGACGAGGAGCGAGAGGCTGGTGCCCTGCCTGCGCCCCGCGCGGCCGAAGCGCTGCCAGAGCGCCGCCACGCTGCCAGGCCAGCCGGCGCACACCACCGCGTCGAGGGCGCCGACGTCGATGCCCAGCTCCAGGGCCGAGGTGGCCACCACGCAGCGCACGTCGCCCTGCCGCAGCCGCGCCTCGATGTCGCGGCGCTGCTGCGGGAGGTACCCGGCGCGGTAGCCCTGGGCGAGCTCCGGCGAGAGCCGCGCCTGCTCGAGCGCGTCGCGCAGGTACTTGAGCATCACCTCCACGGTGTTCCGCGACTGGCCGAAGAGGAGCGTGGGCACGCCGGCCTTCACCAGGTCGGCGGTCAGCCGCGCGCTGGCCTTCACGTACGACTGGCGAATGCCCAGGTCGGGGTTCACCACCGGCGGGTTGTAGACGAGCACGCGGCGTTCGCCCCGCGGCGCGCCGCTCTCGCCCACCAGCGCGACCTCGCGGCCGAGCATGCGGCTGGCGTGCTCGCGGGGGTTGCCGATGGTGGCCGAGGCCATGAGGTAGCGGGGCTTCGCGCCGTGGAAGCGCGCGACGCGGTCGAGGCGCCGCAGCACGTTGGCGAGGTGGCTGCCGAAGACGCCGCGGTAGGCGTGGAGCTCGTCGATGACGACGTAGTCGAGGCCCGCGAAGAAGCGCGCCCAGCTCGCGTGGTGCGGCAGCACGCCGGCGTGGAGCATGTCGGGGTTGCTCAAGATGACGCCGCTGCGCTCCCGGGCGGCGCGGCGGGCGTCGGCCGGCGTGTCGCCGTCGAAGGTGACCGCGCCGTGGTCGAGGCCCGCGTCCTTCATCAGCCCGCGCAGCGACTCTTCCTGGTCGCGGGAGAGGGCCTTGGTGGGAAAGAGGAAGAGCGCGCGCGACTCCCGGCGCGTGGCGAGCGCCTGCAGCACGGGCAGCACGTAGCAGAGGCTCTTGCCCGAGGCCGTCGGGGTGGCCACCACGAGGTCCTGCCCGCCGTGGGCGAGCGCGAAGGCCTCGGCCTGGTGCGTGTAGAGCTCGCGGATGCCGCGCCGCTCGAGGGCGCCGCGGAGCGCCGGCGCCAGCGCCTCGGGGAGGGGCACGCTGCGCGCCTCGTGCCCGGGCAGCACCTCGTCGAGGATGAGGTGGGGCGCGACGCGCGGGTCGCGATGCCACTGCGCGAGGAGCGCGTCGACGCCGGTGGTGGCGGCCCAGGGGGTCTTGCGCGGCGAGGTGAAGGTGAGGTCCATTGGCTGCTCTCCCGTTCAGGGGACTGTACGGGCGAGCAGCGGCCTGCTCAAGTTTTCAGGTCGAGCGACCCTGAGGAAGGTGCGGGCGCGTCTGCTACACGGCCCGCCCCATGTCGTCTCAGCCGCTCGGCGCCTTCGTGAAGCTGCTCGTTCTCGACCCCGCCGCCTCGGCCCGCTTCTACGAGGCCCTGGGCTTCACCCGCGTGGGCGCCGACGGCACCTTCATTCACCTGCGCTTTGGCGCCGCGGGAGACGTCTTCCTCGTCGGCGCGCCCACGGGCGTGCGCCTCGACGGCAAGCGCGGGTGGGGCGTGCTCCTGTGCTTCACCACCGACGGCGATCTCGACGCGCTGGCCGAGACGGCGAAGGGCCTCGCGGCGCCGGTGCAGGGCCCGGAGGCGCAGCCCTGGCACACGACGGAGCTGGTGGTGACGGACCCCGACGGCTACCGGCTCAACTTCGTGCGGGCGTCCTGACGGGCGCGGCGCGCTAGACTCGGGCCCCGCCCATGCGCCGCCTCCTCCTGCTCCTCGCCGCCCTGTCGCCGGCCCTCGCCGTGGCGCAGACGTGCCTGCCGAAGCTGGAGCTGCCGCGCGCGTGGACGGCCTGCGCCGCCGCCGCCGACTGCGTGCTGGCGGGCGACGGCTGCCGCAGCTGTGCCCACCCTCTTCCGGTGAACAAGGCCCACCAGGCAGAGGCCACCGCGAAGGACGAGGCGGCCCGGGCCGCGACGAAGTGCGTGCTGACCTGCGAGGCGTGCAGCGCGTCGCTCACCAGGTTGACCTGCGAGGCCGGCCAGTGCCGCGCCGCCCCGGTGAAGGCCGGGCCGTGACGCCGCTCGACGTGGCGGTGGTGGGCACCGGCACCGCCGGGAGCGCCGCCGCCCTCTTCCTCGCCCGGCAGGGCCACCGCGTCACCGTCTACGAGCGCGTGGCCGACCCGACGCCGGTGGGCGCGGGCATCATGCTGCAGCCGACGGGCATGGCCGTGCTGCGCGCGCTCGGGCTCGAGGCGCCCGTGGTGAGCCGCGGCGACCCCATCGATCGCCTCTGGGTGCAGACGGTCGCCGGCCGTCCGGTGATGGACCTGCAGTACGCGCAGCTCGCCGCCGGGTGGACGGGCGTGGGCCTGCACCGCGGCGTGCTCTTCGAGGTGCTCTTCCGCGCGGCGCTCGCCGAGCCGGGGGTGACGGTGCGCACCGGCCTCGACATCGAGGACCTCGCGCCGGGCGCAGGCGGGCGCCTCTTCGCCGTGGAGCGCGGCAGCGGCGCCCGCCACGGCCCGCACGAGCTGGTGGTGGTGTGCAACGGCGCGCGGAGCTCCCTGCGCGACGACACCGCCTTCGAGAAGCAGGTGTCGCGCTACCCCTGGGGCGCGCTGTGGGCGGTGGTGCCCGACTCGGCGCACGCCTTCCGCGGTCGCCTCTTCCAGGTGGTGCGCGGCACGCGGCGCCTCGTGGGGTTGATGCCCACGGGCCTCGGCCCGCGCGGCGACACCCACCACGTCAGCCTCTTCTACAGCCTGCGCGCGGACCAGGTGGAGGCGTGGCGCGCGGGCGACTTCGAGGGCTGGAAGGCGAGCGTGCTGGCCGACGTGCCCGAGGCGGCGCCGGTGCTGGCGCAGCTCTCGGGGCCGGGCGAGCTCCTCTTCAGCGACTACCACGACGTGGTGATGTGGCCGTGGAACACGGACCGCGTGGTGTACCTGGGCGACGCCGCGCACGCGATGAGCCCGCAGCTGGGGCAGGGCGCCAACCTCGCGCTCCTCGACGCGTGGACGCTGGCCGAGGCGCTCCGCGACGCCGCCTCGGTGCCCGACGCGCTCTACGCCTACTCGCGCCGCCGCCGCTGGCACCTGGGCTGGTACCAGTACGTCACCCGCTGGCTCACGCCCTTCTTCCAGTCGGATCTCCCGTGGCTCGCGCCCCTGCGCGATGTGGGCCTCGCGACGGCCGCGCGGGTGCCGTGGGTCCGCGCGCAGATGGTGGCGGCCATGGCGGGCGTCTCCCGGGGGCCGGGGCTCGCGCGCCTGAGGCTCCCGGGGGGCTGGCAGCCGCCGCGGGGCTGAGGTCAGGGTACGCAGCGGGCCAGGCAGGTGCCCGAGGCGCACTGGCCCGACGCGCACTCCTCGTGGCGCCGGCAGGTGGCCCCGGGGCCCAGCAGCGCGCCGCAGGCGAACCCGCCGTCGACCGCGCCGGCCCGGCACAGGCCCCAGCGGCAGGCCCGCGTCAGGGCGCAGGGCTCACCGGGCAGCGGCAGCGCGACGCAGCCGCCGTCGACGCAGGTGCCGCTCACCTGGCACTGCGCGCTGCCGAGGCAGGCGTCGCCCGGGGCGCCGCGCACGCGACAGGCGGTGCCGGCGTCTTCCTCCTCGGTTGGGGCGGTGCAGGCCAGGTGGCTCTCGCAGTCCACCGGCCCTTCGCAGACGTCGTGGATGACGAGGGGCGTGTTGCACGCGCCGCGCGCCGAGGCGGTGAGGCCGACGCACGCGAGGCCCGCGGGGCACTGCTGGAGCAGACCGCAGGGCTCGCCGGTGCCCACCTGCCGCGGCGCGCACTGGCCGATGACGGGCTCGCAGACGAGGCCCTCGCCGCAGGTGTCGCCGACGCAGGCGTCGCCCTCGCGCCGGCGCGTGAGGCAGACGGGCCCCTGGCCCAGGTCGCCGCAGAAGAGGCCCTCGTCGCAGTGGCCCATGAAGCAGGGCTCCATGAGGCCGGGCAGCATGCGGCAGAAGGTGTCGATGCAGCGCAGCCCCTCGGCGCAGTGGCTGTCGGCGGCGCAGACCGTGTCCACCGTGGCGAAGGGCGTGCACTGGCCGACGCCGCTCGCCCCGGTCGCCACCTTGCAATACAGGCCGCTGCGGCAGTCGCCGTCGAGGCTGCACACCTCGCCCAGCACCCCGCGCGGCTGGCAGGTGCGCGGGCACGCGGCGCCGCGGCACACGCCGTCGAGGCACGCGGCGTAGCCGTCGTAGCAGGGCTGGCCCAGGGCCACGCGCGGCAGGAGGAAGCGGGTGCACGACTCGGGCAGCCTCGCCCAGTCGGCGCAGCGCGCGGCGGTGAGCGCCTGCGCGCAGTCGGCCGCCCGCGTCGTGTCCAGGCGCAGCGCGCCCACGGCGACGTGCGCGGGCCAGGTGGTGGGGCCGCACCAGGTGGCGGCGAGGCCCTGCTGGCACTCGGCCTGCGCGGGGGCGTCGTTGCCCACCAGCCCGCAGCGGCCCAGGTACTCACAGCGCGCCGTGTTGAGCGAGGTGCACACCTCGGCGGGGCTCAGGCCCGCGTCACGCACCACCACCCCGGCGTCGGTGGGCGGCTTGCCGGCGTCGGTCGTCACGCCGCCGTCCTTGTCGGGCGGGGGCACCACCACCATGGGCCCGCAGCCGGCGAGGCCGAGGAGGACAGCGAGGAGGCGGAAGGGGCGTTGGCGTGTCACGTCGGTGCTGGGGCGCTACGGCCCGCCATCGGCCCGCTGGGAGCAGCGTTCGACGCATGTGCCACCGAAACCACCGTCGGGCAAGGCGCCGTACTCACAGTCGTTGGACAGGCACTCGCCACTATACCCGCACGCGGCGCCCACGTCTTTCCAGCCCACGCAGCGGTCGTCGGAGGTGGCAGAGAACGCACAGGCGCTCCCGGCCGCGCACCGGTAGCCGGTGACGTCGAAGGAGCAGTCGCCGCCGGGCCCGGGCAGCCGGGCGCAGCGCTGGCTCTGCACGTCGCAGTAGAGCCCGTCCTGGCAGTCGTCCCAGGCGATGCAGCCCTCGCCCGTCACCGCCTTGGCCAGGCAGGTGCCGGTGGTGATGAGGGTGCTGCAGCGCAGGCTGGGCAGGCAGGCGCCAGGGCCGGTGCAGGTGCCGCCGAGGCCGGCCTTGCGCTCGCAGGTGCCGGGCGTGGTGGCGCCCGGGGCCTGGCGGCAGAAGTGCTCCTCGTCGCAGAAGGGGAAGCCGTTGACCTCGCCGCAGGGCTGGCCGGGGCCCGCGCGGCGGGTGACACACTTCCCGCCCGTGCAGGCCATGTCGTCGCCGCAGGCGTCGTAGCGGGTGCACATGTCACCGGCGCGCTTCTTCGGCACGCACACGGCGCCGCCGTCGACCTGGTCGCAGCTGCCGGTGAGCGGGTCGCAGCGAGAGAAGAAGCCGTCGCAGGGCTGGCCCTGGGCGCTCCAGCCGCGGCAGCGGTGGGGGCAGCGATCATCGTAGAGGTTGCAGAAGCCGTCGGCCTCGTTGCAGTCCTCCGAGAGCACGCAGCCGCCGTCGGCGGGCACCAGCCCCGAGAAGACGCTCTCGCAGGCCGGCGGCGCGCCGGTGCAGCGGCCCTGGGCGTAGTCGTTGAGGCAGCGCACGGCCTCGCTCTCGAGGTACTGCAGGCGCCGCTCGGCCACGCCCCGGGTGAAGGCGAGCTGGTCACAGCGCGAGGTGGCCGTGGCGAGGAGGAGGCAGTCGGCGGCGCCGGCGTCGCCCAGGCGGCCGCAGCGCGCGTCGCGGTGGCAGCTCGCCTGGGCCAGGAGCGCGCACCACGCGTCGACGGGGGCGGCGACGAAGCCGGCGTCGGGCACCCCCGCATCGCGCGGTGGGCGGCCGGCGTCGGGCGCGCCCGCGTCGAAGCCCGCGTCATCATCGCCCGGGCCCGAGTCGATGGGCGTCATGGCCGGCGGGCAGGCGCAGAGGAGGAGCGAGGAGAGGGAGAGGAGCGCCAGCCGCACGGGAGGTGAACCTACTGCCCGACGGGCGGGCGCGTCGAAGGGCATTTCAAGTGGACGCGGCGTCGTCACCGGGCGGCGGCCTCGCCCCGGCGCACGGCGATGAGGCGCGCCACCACCGACACGGCGATCTCCTGCGGCGTGAGCGCGCCGATGCCCAGGCCCATGGGGCTCTCGAAGCGCGCCACCTCGGCCTCGCTGCAGCCCGCGGCCTCGAGGCGTTGGCGGAAGCGCGCGGCCTTGCGCCGGCTCCCGATGACGCCGAGGAAGGCGAGCGGCTTCTTCACCAGGGCCTCGACGCAGGCCTGGTCGAGGGGGTGGTCGTGCGTCACCACGCAGCAGTAGGCCTGCGGCCCGCCGGCCAGCGCCCTGGCGACCTCGTCGGGCGGCTCGAGGCGCCGGCTCGCCGCGGGGAAGCGCTCGGCCGTGAGCCACGCCGCGCGCTCGTCCACCACGGTGACGCGGAAGCCTACGTGGGCGGCGAGCGCGGCGAGCTCCTTCGCCACGTGGCCTGCGCCGAAGACGGTGAGGCAGGGCGGCGCGCCGTGCCGCTCGAGGAACACCGTCATGCGCCCGCCGCAGCACATGCCGAGGTCGTGCGTGAGGTGCGTCTCGATCGTGCGCGTGGCGGCCGCGCCGTCGGCGAAGAGCTCGAGCGCGGCGGTGATGATCTGCTGCTCGATGGCGCCGCCGCCCACGGTGCCGCGCAGCGACCCGTCTTCCAGCACCACCAGGCGCGAGCCGGGCTTCTGCGGCGTCGAGCCCTGCACGGCGATGACGGTGCACAGCACGAAGGGCCGGCCCTCGGCCTCGAGCTGCGCGATGTCGTGGAAGCGGGCCATCGGCGCGCCTTCTTCCATCGGCCCCGGCCCCGACGCAAGGCGCCCCAGGGCCGACTATCTGCCAGTTGGGGGTGGTGGCCGGGCCCGAGGGGTGACACAGATGGTCTCCATGACGATGACCACCGTGTTCAAGAGCGAGAGTCAGCCCGACTGGGGCATGGGCCTGGTAGTGGAAGATGGCACGGACCACTGGGTGCTGGTGTTCGAGCACGGCGGCCGCAAGAAGTTCATCAAGAGCAAGGCGCGCGGCCTGGTGCCGGTGACGCTCGAGCCCCGGGCCCTCGCGGCCCTCGAGGCCCGCTCGCACGGCAAGAACCAGCGCCCCGGCGCGAAGAAGGCGGCGCCCCGCAAGCCCTCGGCGGCGAAGAAGACCGTCGCGCGCTTCGAGAGCCTCGCCCAGCAGGTCATGTTCTTCGAGAAGCTCTTCCCCGGCGGCTTCGAGGGTGAGCGCTTCACGGCCACCGAGCGCGGGCTCCCCGGCGTCACGGGCAAGGCCGGCGGCAAGACGGCGGCCATCGCCCTGGCTCAGGCCGAGCTGTCGGCGGAGCGCTTCGCCACCGCGTCGCCCGACGAGCTCTTCGAGAGCGCCAAGAGGGTGCTGCAGGCCACCAACATCGTCTTCCCCATCGAGGGCTTCATCCCCTTCGCCGCGATGGCTGGCGAGAGCCGCGCCCGCGCCCTCGACGCGCTCAAGAACCTGCTCCACGGCGAGGGCGAGTACGGCGGCCGCCTCGAGCGCTTCGCCGGCTCCCTCGACCTCAAGGACAAGAAGGGGCAGGGCAAGGTCGTGACCTGGCCGCTGGCGACCGTCTTCGGCGCCCTCTTCGCGCCCGAGCTCCACACCTGCGTCAAGCCCACGCCCTTCGCCGGGCAGTCGGCCACCCTGGGCCTCGCGCTCGAGAAGGCGCAGCCGGTGTCGGCCCGCGGGTACCAGCAGTTCCTCGAGCTGGCCACGAAGACGCAGGCGATGCTGCTCGAGGCCGGCCAGAAGCCGCGCGACCTGATGGACGTGTACACGTTCATCTGGCGCACGCACGCCGAGAAGCCGACCGAGACCGTCTGACGTCCGCCGCGCGCAGCCGAAGGCCTCAGCGGGAGGAGGCCTTCGGGCAGGCGGCCTGATCGTTCCTCTTCTGGGCCTCCACGCGCACCACCTCGGCGGTGGTGGTGGTGAGCTGCTGCGCGAGCGGGCCCTCGACCTGCGCCCACTGCGCGTCGTTCGCCTTCTCAGCCAGGGCCAGCTTCGCCGACGCGTCGAAGACGTCGACCAGGCGGCGGAGCGCGGCGAGCCAGGCGTCGTCGGCCGCCACCACCGCGGCGCAGCGCGCCTCGAGCTCGGCGAGCATGCCCTTGCCGGGCTTCTTCTTGTAGCGCGCGCCGAGCTCGTCGTAGGTGCTGGCCGCCGCTGCGCGCTGCCCGGCCGCGAGCAGCACGTCGGCGGTGCGCTGCCCGCGCAGCCCGTCGAGCTGCTGGAAGCGCAGGGCCGCGCTCGCCCCCGCGTCGACCTCGCCGTAGCTGTGCTTGAGCAGCACCGGCCACCGCAGCTTCACCGGCGCCTTCGGGAGCGCCGCGGTCAGCCGCGGCGCGAGGCAGTCGGCCAGCGGCCCGGCCGGGGTGAGCGCGACGGTCGCGCCCGCGGCCGACACCTCCACCTCGGCCTCGAGGCTCGGCGGGGCGCCCGAGAGGGAGGCGAAGCACGCGCAGGCCCCGGGCAGCGCGAGGCGCAGCGCGCCGGCGGCGTCGTTGGGCGCGTCGTCGCCCAGCTTCACGACCTGCGGCGCGGTGGAGAGCGGCACCTGCGCCGTCGCAGACCCGGAGAGGAGCGGCAGCTTCGCCAGCGCCGCCTTCACGCAGGCGAGCCCCTCCGCCGAGGCCCCGGTGCCGACGACGTCGATGGCCACCGTGCCGTCGGTCACCGTCACCTCCGCCTGGAGGTCGAAGGGCCGCCCGTCGCGCGAGCCCGGCGCGACGAAGCACTCCTGGGTCGCGGGCCCCATCGAGAGGAGCGCGCCCATCAGCACCTCGCCGTTGAGCGGCGCCAGCGTCAGCGCCCGCGGCCCGCAGGCCGCCACGTCGAAGGGGATGACGTTGGTGAGGGCCACCTTCGCGGCGACGGGGGCGGCCTGACTCCCGGGAGCCTTCGGCGGGCCGGAGCTCGTCGAGGTGGCGCAGGCACAGAGCAGGGCGAGGCAGGCGAGGGCGGGGCGGAGGCGCGGCATGGCGAGCGGGTTTCACTCCAGCGGCGCCCCTCAGGCAACGCCGCACGCAGCGCGGCGGTGGATCGTGGCATCCTCCCAGACGTCCATGGCCTCCGTCGCCGCTGAAGAGCTCAGCCGCCTGCGCGCCTTCGCCGGCAAGCGCCTGGCCCACCCGCACGGGCCGCCGCTGTGCGGCTACCTCGACCGCGCGCCGTGGGAGCAGGCCCTGGCGCGCGCGCCGCTGGTGCCCTGGGAGATGAGCCTGGGCTTCAAGACGCCCCACTGGTTCGAGCTCGACGAGGCGCAGCAGCTCGCGCTCAACCACTGGACCTACGTGATGATGTACTTCCGCATCGGCGACGGGGAGCGCTTCGTGGTGCGCGTCAACGAGGCCGTGGCCGACTTCGTGGCCGGCGCCGAGCCGGAGCTGGCGGGCCTGCTGCGCCTGGAGGTCCACGAGGAGGTGGACCACATCGCCGCCTTCCGCCGCGTGCTGGAGGCGCTGCGGCGGCACCACGAGATGGCCTCGCTGCGGCTGCCCGTCAAGCCGCTGCGCCCGCTCCTCGTGTCGCGCGCGGCCATCGGCTTTCTCGTGCGCGCCTTCGGGGCGGACTTCGTCACCACCTACTTCCTCGGGCGCGGGCTGGTGAACCACATGGGCAAGGCCTTCGAGACGCGCGTCGCCCGGCTCGACGGCGGCGCCGAGGCGCTCACGCGGCTGTCGATGCTGCACACCGTCGACGAGAACCGCCACATGGCCGTCTCGCGCATGATGGCCGCCTGCACGCGCACCCTCCTCGGGGCCCGGGCGGCGCGCAGCCCGCTCTACGAGGCCCTCAACGAGGCGATGCAGCGCAGCACCATTCGCTACACGTTCTCCGACCGCATCACCACGGGCCAGGAGCGCGCCATGAGCCACCGCGCGCTGCCGCAGATGAAGGCGCTGCGCTCGCTCGGGGCGCGGCGGCTGCGCGAGCTCGTCGACGCGCACTTCGACGGTGTCACGGGCCTCGAGGAGGCGAAGAACGAGTTCATGCCGCGCTTCAACCAGCGGCTGCTCGAGCGCGCGGCCCTCACGCCGGCCGAGCGGCAGCTGTGGTTCTCGCTCCTCGTCTCGCTGCAGCGCAACCTCCAGTTCTTCCCCGCGGGCTACGCGCCGGGCCAACCAGGCGACGACGCCGCGCTGGCGTGACGCCTCAGGGCAGCGGCACCGCGCGCCACTGGCCGGGGGCCAGCCCGTCGAGCGTCCACTCGCCGAAGCGGGTGCGCTCCAGGGCCAGCACCGTGCGCCCGCACGCGGCGAACATGCGCCGCACCTGGTGGTAGCGGCCCTCGCGCAGCGTCACCTGCGCCCGGCCCGGGCCCAGGGCCTCGAGGGTCGCCGGGAGCGTCGGCTCCATCGCGGTGCCCTCGCGCAGCGGCAGGCCCGCCCTGAAGGCGCGCACCATCGCCTCGGTGACGTCGCCGTCGAGCGTCGCCACGTACACCTTCTCGACGTGCCGCCGGGGTGAGGTGAGGCGCTGCACGAGCGCGCCCTGGTCGGTGAGGAGCAGCACGCCCGAGGTGTCCTTGTCGAGGCGCCCCACCGTCGTCACCTTCGGGTCGCGGGCGAGCCACCGGGCCGGGAGCGCGTCGTACACCCGCGCGCCTTCCCGGGCGTCGTGGCTGCACACCACGCCCACCGGCTTGTGCAGGACGAGCAAGAGCCCGTCGGGGAACTCCAGCGGCGCGCCGTCGAGGGCCACCTGCGCTCCGGCCACCCGCCGGCTGGCGTCGCGCTCGGGCTGGCCGCCCACCGTCACGCGCCCGGCGGCGCAGAGGGCCGCGGCCTCCTTGCGGCTGCAGTAGCCCAGGGCCGAGAGGAGCTGGTCGAGGCGGCGCATGTCGGCCCCGCGTCTACCCCGGCGCGGCCGTGACGCAACCGTGACTTCCCGACGCGCCCGCAGATCCGCCACGATGCGGCCCGCGATGTTCGAAGCGCTGCTGCCGGCGAGCCCCAGGTTCTGTTTCGACGAGTTCTGCGACCTGCGCACGGCGCGGCTGTGGCTGCCGGGCCTGAAGAAGGCGCGCGTGGTGCGCACCGACGCGGGCGGGCGCGCGCTCGAGGTGAGCTACGAGTTCGGCGAGTCGCTCTCGTACGCGCTGGTGTACGCCTACGACGACGCGGCCCTCAAGGTGCGCTGGGTGCCCTCGGCGGGCCTGCGCGACGGCGTGTCGGGCTCGGCGTCGTTCGAGGCCACGCCCGAGGGCACGCGCTTCGCCTACGCGCTCGACAGCCTGCGCGGCCGCGCGCCGACGCACGAGGCCGACGTGGCCCAGGCCTTCGTGGGGTGGATCCGCTCCCGGCCGGGGCGCTGAAGTCAGGGGTCGACGAGGCGCAGAAAGCCGATGCCGCCGTCGCGCACCTGCCACACCTCGTAGGGCGCCGAGGGGGCGCCGGCGTCGAGGTCGAAGTCGAGGGGGCCCGACGCGCCCTCGATGTTGATGGCGGTGCCGGCGGAGAGGAGGTCGGACGCCTCGGTCCACTTGTCGGGGCGCAGCTGCAGGGGCACCTGGCTGGTGGCCACCAGCTTGCCCATGGCCGCGCCCAGCGCCGGCCCGGTGATGGCCGCGCCGCCCTGCGAGGCCGCGGCCGCCGCCAGCATCACCACCCACGTCGCGTCGTAGCTGTGCGAGGTGTACGAGAGGCTGTTGGGGTCGATGCGGTAGCGCGTCTGGAAGCCGGCGCGGAACGAGCTGAAGGCGCCCCCGGCCCCCTGCGCCGCCGCCGTGCCCAGCGCGCCGTCGAGCTCGGGGAGCGTGTCGGTGAGGACCGCTGGGTCCTTGCTGGCGTCGGTCAAGTACCAGCGGTGCCCGCTCGAGCGCTGGAGCGACGGCCGGGTGCGCGCCAGGCCGATGAGCGTGCGCACGTCGGGTGGGAAGGCGATGAGGACGGTCGCCGCCGGTTGGTCGTTGCTCAGCTCGTTGATGGCCGTCGTCTGGCTGGTGACGTCGTTGCGCGTGAAGGGGCGGCGGCTCACCTGGTAGCCCAGGCCGCTGAGCGTCTCAGCCAGCGGCAGCCCGAAGCCGTCGCCGTAGATGCCGGTCAGGTGCACCACGCCCACGGTGGTGCCGCCGGCGTCGGGGTAGTCCTGCAGGAGCAGCGCGCCCAGCACCTTCGCCTGCAGCGTGTCCGGCGGGGCCACGCGCCACACGTTGCCCTCGACCTGGAAGGTGGAGGTGAGCGCCGGGCTCGTCGCGGTGGCCGAGATGATGAAGGTGCCCGCGTCGAGGCGCACCGCGTTCTTCGCCGCCTCCAGCGTGGCGCCGCTGCCCGACACCAGCACCGCGGGCACCTGCGCGTTCTGCACCAGCCACTCGAGCTGCGGCCCCAGGCCCGCGTCGGGCGCGCCGAAGTCGCAGACGAAGAGGCCGAAGAGGCGGTTCTTGATGCCCCGGGCCTGGTTGGCCTCCGCCACCGCGAGGCGGATGGCGTTGAGGCCCTGCTCCTCCGAGAGGTCGCGGCTGCCCTCGTCGGTCAGCGGCAGCAGGGCCGCGAAAGGAATGCGGTCGCCCGTCTCGAAGCCCGGGCCCTCGTCGCGGCGGCAGCCGGTCGGCAGGGGCAGGCAGTAGCCGCTGCTGCACGCCGCGGCGTTGCCGCAGTCCACGTCGGCGGTGCACTCCTGGAAGCCCGAGGCGGTGGTGAAGCTGCAGCCCTGGGCCAGGGCGAGGGCGGCGACGACGGCGAGGGCGAGGCGGCGCATCAGAAAGTCCCCCCGACGCCGGCCACGGCCCCGCCCGCGACGGGCGCCAGCACCACGGTGACGCGCTTGTCGGGCTCGTCGCCGCCCCAGGGGAAGAGGATGGCGGCGGTGGTGACGCCCGCGAGGCCGATGAGGAGCGCGACGTCGGTGACGGCGGCCAGGGTGCGGGTCTCGCCCTCGAGGCGCTGCTTGTCGGCCAGCGTGGTCGCCTCGCGGAAGGCGCTCTTGGTGCCGTTGGCCCCGAGCGCGAAGCCCAAGGACGTGCCGAGCGCCGCCACGCCCACGCCGCCGGCGATGAAGGCCCCCAGCTTGCGGGTGTTGAGGGTCTTCGACTCGCCCTCCTTGCGCAGCTTCTCCTTCGCCTCGAACTCGCGGCGCTGCTTGCGCGCGGCGTCGGCCTCGGCGTCGGCGCGCTCCTCGGCCTTGCGGGCGTCGTCCTCGAGGCGCTGCTTCTCGGCCTCGCGCACCGTCTTGTCGGCCTCGCCCTTCGCCACCAGCGTGCGGAGGCGGTCCATCGCGAGGTTGGCCTTCTTCACCAGGTCGGGCTGGGTCTCCCGGGAAGGGAGCCCCACGTACTTGCGGTAGTGCTCCAGCGAGAGCTCGAGCTCGCCCGCCTGATCGTACGCGCGCGCGATGTTGTAGACGTAGAGCGCGCTGGGCTCGAGCGCCCAGGCCTCTTGCAGGCGCTGCGCCGCCTCGCGGTACTTGTTCTCACGGTAGAGCTTGTCGGCCTCCTTCGCGAGCGCCGTGGCCTTCGGGTTGGCCGCGGCGGCGAGGGTGGCGAGGGTGAGGCCGAGGGCCAGGGCGAGGCGAAGCATGACAGCGCGCCATGCTACCCCCAAAGCGCCGGGCCCGCCCGAAACGCACCGCGGGCGAGCGTCAGCTCAGCCGCGAGAGGAGCTGCTGGCGGATGAGCTCGAGCGTCCTGGGCATGCGGTCGCCGAACTGCTCGAAGAACTGCTTCTGGTCCTCGAGCTCGGTCTTCCACTCCCCCTCGTCGATGTGCGTCGCCTCGTCGACCACGGCCGGGTCGATGTCCATGCCCGAGAGGTCGATGTGGCCCTGCTTGGGCACCCAGCCGAAGAGCGACTCCTGCGCGCCGACCTTGCCGTGCGCGCGGTCGATGATCCACTTGAGCACGCGCATGTTGTCCCCGAAGCCCGGCCACATGAACTTGCCGGCGGCGTTCCTCCGGAACCAGTTCACCATGAAGATCTTCGGCGGGTAGGGCACCGACTTCTGCAGGGTCAGCCAGTGCTGGAAGTAGTCGGCCATGTTGTAGCCAGCGAAGGGCAGCATGGCCATCGGGTCGCGGCGCACGACGCCCGTCGCGCCGGTGGCCGCGGCCGTGGTCTCGGACGCCATCGTCGAGCCCAGGTACACGCCGTGGGCCCAGTTGAACGACTGCATCACGAGGGGAATGGTGGTCGACCGGCGGCCGCCGAAGATGATGGCCGAGATGGGCACGCCCCGCGGGTCGTTGACGTGCGAGGAGAGGATGGGGTTGTTCGAGGCCGGCGCGGTGAAGCGCGAGTTGGGGTGCGCGGCCTTCTCGGTGCTGCCCTTCTTCCAGGG
>CAYUZK010000029.1:0-40131 GCA_964449625.1 uncultured Archangium sp. | reverse complement strand
AGGCCCTTCACCGAGAAGAAGGCCCCGGGCACGCGCACCGTCGTCAGCTCGGGCACCGCCTCCAGCAGGGGCTCGGTGGCCGAGAGCACCAGCGTGCCGCCGGGCCGAAGGCGCTCGGCGAAGGCCTCCACCGTCTGCTTCGCCGCCTCGGCGGTGAAGTAGATGAGGACGTTGCGGCAGACGATGACGTCGAAGCCGCCGCCGCCCTCGGGGAAGGGGTAGGGCCGGTCCATCAGGTTGTGCTGCTGAAAGCGCGCGCGCGCGGCGAGCGAAGGCACCAGGCGGTGCCGACCGTCGCTCGCGGTGAAGTAGCGCAGGGCCAGCGCTGGCGGCACGCGCCGCATCACCTCCTGGCTGAAGGTGAGCGCCCGGGCCTGGGCGAGGGCCTCGGCCGAGAGGTCCGTGGCCAGCACCGTGCTCTCGGGGTGCGCCCCGGCCTCGGCGAGCAGCACCAGCAGCGTCGCCACCTCCTCTCCGGTGGAGCAGCCGGCGCTCCACACCGACAGCGGGCGCCCCTCCGCCACCAGGGGCCGCAGCACGTGGGTGGCGAGGGCCTCGAGCTGCTGCTCATCGCGGAACAAGTCCGTCTTGTGCACCGAGACCACGGCCAGCAGCTGCGCGAGCTCGTGGGCCCCGGCGCGCGCCTGGAGCTGCGCGAGGTAGCCGGCCGCGGGTCGCTCACCCAGCCGCCGCGTCAGCTCGCGCTCGAGGCGCTCGCGCTGCTGGCGCGAGAGGTTCGTGCCGGTGCGCTGGGCGACGAGGGCCACCAGCGCGTCGAGCTGGCCGCGCGCGTCGTCCATCAGCCCTTCGCGAGCTCCTGCCCGCGCGCGAGGCGCACGAGGGCCCCGGCGAGCTCGTCGCCGTGCACCACGTGGTCCACCACGCCCCGCGCCACCGCCGCGCCGGGCATGCCGAAGACGACCGACGAGTCCTGGCTCTGGGCGAGCGTCTTGCCCCCGGCGGCGCGGATGGCCGCGAGGCCGTCGACGCCGTCGCTGCCCATGCCCGTCAAGATGAGGCCCACCACGCGCCGGCCGTAGGCCTTCGCCGCCGACTCGAGCAGCGCCGTGCCCGAGGGCATGTGCCCGTCGCGAGGCACGCCCTTCTGCACCGCCACGCGGCCGCGCTGCGCGACGACGAGGTGCGCGTCGGGCGGGGCCACCAGCACCGTGCCCGGCGAGAGGAGGTCTCCGTCAGCCGCCACCTTCACCTTGAGCCGCGAGGTGCCCGCCAGCCAGCTCACCAGCGACTCCGAGAAGGCCGCGTTGATGTGCTGCACGATGGCCAGGGGCGCCGGGAAGTCGGCCGGGAGGTCCGCCAGCAGCTTCTGCACCACCTGCGGGCCGCCGGTGCTCGAGGCGATGCACACCAGCCCCACGGGCGACGCGACGAAGGGCGCCGGCGTGGGCACCACGGGGTAGCCGGTGGACGACACCGCGGTGCCGCTCTTGCGCACGCCGCGCACGTGGCGAATCACCCGCACCGTCGAGAGCAGCTTCACCTCGCGCGCGAGGTTGAGCATCTCGGCCTCGGCGTCGAGGGCCGGCTTCACGCGCAGGGCCAGCGCGCCCACCGCCAGGGCCCGGTGCGTCAGCTCCGGCGCCTGGTTCCGCGGGTCGGCCGTCAAGACGAGGATGGGCGTCGGCGCCTCGGCCATGATGCGCTCGGTGGCGGTGAGGCCGTCCATCACCGGCATGTCCACGTCCATGGTGATGACGTGGGGCTTGAGGGCCAACGCCTTCTCGAGGGCCTCCTGGCCGTGCTCCGCGGTGCCCACCACGCGCACGTCGGGGTCGCGCTGCAGCGCGTCGGTGATGAGCTGGCGGATCAGTGGCGAGTCGTCCACCACCAGCACGTTGACGCGATTCGACATCAGCTTCCCCCCGGCGGGCGACACGTCGTGGACACCTGTGGACTTCATGCCAGCAACCGCGCCACGACGTCGACCAGATCCTGCCGCACCAGGTCACCCTTCGTCACGTAGCCGTCGGCCCCGGCCTCCATGCCCTTGCGGCGATCGCTCTCGCTGCCCCGGGTGGTGACGATGACCACCGGCAGGCTGCGGAAGGTGCCGTGGCTCTTGAGCCTGCGGGTCAGCTCCAGGCCGTCCACGTTGGGCATCTCGAGGTCCGTCACCACGAGGTCCACCGCCTCGCGGCCCAGCACCTCGAGGGCCTGCGCGCCATCGACCGCCTGCACGATGTGGTACCCGACGGCCTCGAGCAGCTGCACGAGCAGCTCCCGGGTGAGCGGCGAGTCGTCCACCACCAGCACCCGGCGCTTGCGCTGGGCCTGGCGCGAGGCCGGCAGCGCGCCCAGGCGCAGCTCGCGCCCCTGCACCGCGGCCACCAGGTGCGGCGCCGACAGCACCAGGGCCAGCACCCCGTCGGCCAGCGGCGTCGCGCCCGAGAGGTGTGGGTAGCGAGCGAGCAGCCCCTTGAGCGGGAGAATGGCCTGCACCCGCTCCTCGAGCACGCGGTCCACGGCGATGGCCGCCGTCTGGCCCCGCCCGCGCAGCACCAGCACCAGCTCGCCCTCGGAGGCCGGCCGCTCCGGCGCCCCGAAGAGGATGGAGGCCACCGACGAGAAGGGCAGCACCTCGTCCTCCACCACCAGCGCGGCCTTGCCCGCGACCTCGCGGCGCTGCTCCACGGCGACCTGGAAGGCGCGCAGCACGTTCGCCGCCGGCAGGCAGAGCCGGTCGTCGCCCACCTGCACGAAGAGCACCGGCGCCACGGTGAGGCTGATGGGCACGCGCAGCTCGAAGACCGCGCCCTGCCCCGGCGTGCCGGTGACCGTCACCTCCCCGCCCACCGAGCGCAGGCGCGTGCGCACCACGTCGAGGCCGATGCCGCGGCCCGAGATGTCGGTGGTGGCCTCCTTCGACGAGAAGCCCGAGAGGAAGACCAGGTCGATGGCCGCGGCGTCCGACAGGCGCTCGGCGTCGGCCTCGTCGAGCACCCCCTTGCGCACCGCCGCCACTCGGAGCCGCGCCGGGTCGAGGCCGCGCCCGTCGTCCTCCACGCGCAAGACGAGGCGCTCGCCTTCGCGGCGGGCCTGGAGCCGCACCGCGCCGCGGGGGGGCTTGCCCAGGGCCACGCGCTCCTCGCGGCCCTCGAGGCCGTGGTCGATGGCGTTGCGCACGAGGTGCAAGAGCGGCTCGGCGAGGGCCTCGAGCACCGAGCGGTCCACCCGCTCGTTCTCGCCCTCCACCGTCAGCTCCACGTCCTTGCCCAGGTCGCGGCCCAGCTCGCGCACCATGCGCGGGTACGACTCGAAGAGGCCCACCAGGGGCACCATGCGCAGCGCGGTGACCTCCTCCGTCAGCACCGAGAGGTCCTTGAGCTCGTCGGTGTTGAGGAGCGTCGAGCGCCGGTTGATGTCGGAGGCGAGCTCCTTCGCGCGGCCCAGGCGGGCGGCGAGGCCGTGGGCCGCGGGCCCCAGGTCCTCCGCGAGGCGGTGGAGCGCCACCAGCTCCCGCGTCAGCTCGCGCCGCCGCGACGCCGTCAGCTCCCGCTGCCGCGCGCGCTGGTGGAGGTTGGTGGTGGCGCTCGTCAGCACCTCGAGGCTCTGCTGGCTGATGCGGATGCTGGAGTCCTGGGGCCGCGGCTCGCCCCGTCCGGCAGTGGGCGAGGCGTGGAGCCCGCTCCCCGACGGCGCCGCGTGGAGCCCGCTGGCAGAGGGCGTGGCGTACACGACGCTGGGCGACGACGGCGGCGGCGGCGGTACGCCCGGCGCGCTCGGCGGCGGCGGCGGCGCGGTGGGCGCGGGCGACGGGGGCGCCTGGCCGCCCACGGCCTTCTCGGCCTCGACGGCCTGCTGGAGCCACGCGAGGAGCTTCGCCACGTCGGGCGGCTCGCCCGCGGTCGCGCCGGCCAGCACCGCCACCGCGTCGGACACCACCAGCAGCGCGTCGACGGAGCCGCCGACGAGCGCGTAGCCCCGCGGCTCGGCCACGCGCACCAGCTCCTCCATCTCGTGCACGAGGGCGTTGATGTCGGCAAACCCCATCATGCGCGCCTCGCCCTTGAGGCCGTGGAGCTCGCGCAGCGTCTGCTTGCCGGCCTCGGCGTCGGGGCCACCCTCGAGGGTCATGAGCGCGCGGCTCACCCGGGCCAGGCGCTCGCCCACCAGCCCGCGGAACTGCGCCACCAGCTTGTCGCGCCCGGTGGCCACGCTCAGCGGCCCTCCTGCGCCGCGCGGAAGCGGGTCACCACCTTCTCCAGCGTGCGGCTCAGCTCCAGCAGCCGATGGTTGACCTCGGCGAGGCGCTGGTTGGTGACGAGCTCCTGCTGCGTGCCCGCGAGGATGTCGCCCATGGCCTCGGCGAGCTGGTCGGTGCTGCTCTGCTGCTGCTGCGTCGCGAGGCTGATGGTGCGCACCTCGGTCGAGGTGTCGCGCGCGAGGTCCGCCACGCGCGAGAGCGAGGCGGTGACGCCGTCGGCCAGCGAGGTGCCGTGCTCGGTGAGGCTGGAGCCGCGCGCGGTGGCGTCGGCCGTGCGCTGGGTCGCGTCGCGGATCTCCGCGATGAGCTCCTCCACCTCGGCGGTGGACTCGAGCACGTTCTCGGCGACGCGCCGCATCTCTGCCCCCACCAGCGAGAAGCCGCGGCCCACATCGCCGGCCCGCGTGCCCTCCAGCTCGGCCGAGAGCGCGAGGAGGTCGCTGCGGTCGGCCACGGTGTTGATGAGCTCGACGATGCGGCCGATCTGCTGCACCCGCCGCTGCAGGCGGTCCACCGCGCCCGCGATGCTGCGGTTGTCCTGCTTCATGCGGTCCACCGCGACCTGGAAGGCGGTGGCGTCGGCCTGGCCCTGCTCCGCGGCCTCCAGGGTGCGGCGCGCGAGGTCCTGCACCGCCGCCGCGCTGCCGGCGATCTGCCGCGCGCTCTGCGCCAGCTCCTCGGTGGTGGCGGAGGTCTCGTTGAGGGCGGCGGCCTGCTCGGCGGCCGTCACCTCGGAGCGGGTCGACGTCTCGCGCAGCGCCACCGACGCCTGGCTCACGGCGGCGCCCGCCGACAGCACCTTGCCCACCAGCTCGGCGAGGCGCTCGTGGAGCTGCGCGAAGACGCCCGTCACCCGCCACACCTCGCCGTCGGCGGCGATGACGCGGGGCTGCGCCAGGCGGCCCCCGGCGATGCGCAGCGCCTCGTCGGCGAGCTGCTGCATCGGGCGGGCGATGGTGGCGCCGCCGGCCGCCGCCGCCACGCCCGCGAAGAGGAGCGCGAGGGCCCCCAGCGCCACCAGCCGCAGGGTGAGGTCCGAGAGCGCCGCCTCCGCCGCTACGAGGCGCGCCTGGGGCGGGAGCGCGAGGAGCCGGGTGGCTGCCTCGTCGGTGGCCGTGCGGGCGACGTCGAGCAGCATCACCGCCGGCACCACCGTCAGCAGCAGCGTGAAGGCCACCAGCCGCCCGCGCACGCTCCAGCTCGGCGGCGGCGCCACGGCCAGCACGTCGTGCGGCGGCAGGCCCTCGGCGAGGCGATCGAGGCCCTCGTGCGCGCGGGCGGTGAGCAGGAGCGACACCATCACCGTGGAGAGCGGCCCGAAGAAGACGCCGAGGCTGACGATGCGGGCCACCGCGCCCCCGTCGAGGCCGACGAGCGCCGCGAGGAGCCCGGCCACCATCGCCGCGCCCCCCACCCAGCCCACCAGCGACAGCAGCGCCACCAGCGCCGGCAGGCGCCGCAGCTCGGCGAGCGCGGCGAGGCGGTGCGCGGGGGTGGTCGACAAGCGCCCCGCCACCAGGCCGCGAAAGGTCACCAGCCTCCCGAGGATGACGCCGGTGAGGCCCACCTGCAGGGCGAAGGTGAGGCCCACCGCGAGGAGCATGAAGAGGCGCATGGCCTCGCCGCCCAGCGGCAGCACCGCCGAGGCGTAGGGGAGCCCCAGGCCCACCACGAGCGAGTTGCCCACCACCGACGGCGCCAGCAGCCAGGTGGTGCGCCCGCGGAGCCAGGCCTCGAGGCTCACGACTTCACCCCCAGCCGCGCCACGGTGGCGGCGAGGTCCTTCGCGACGAGCTGCAGGCCCTCGTGGGCCCCGGCCAGCGCGCCCGCCGCGGCCTCCGAGGCCCGCGTGCTGCGGAGGATCTCCGCCATGGCCGTGACGAGCTGATCGGTGCCCGCCTGCTGCTGCGAGGTGGCCAGGCTGATGCTCTGCATGGCGTCGGCCGACTGGTTGGCGAACTCCACGATGCTCGCCAGGCCCACGCCCACCTTGCTGGCCAGGCCCGCGCCGGCGTCGGTGGCCTTCACGCCCGCCTCGGTGGCCATCACCGCGGCGTTGGTGGCGTCGCGGATCTCCTCGATGAGGCCGGCGATCTCCCGGGTGGACTGCATCACCGACTCCGCGAGGCGGCGCATCTCGGCGGCCACCAGCGAGAAGCCGCGCCCCACCTCGCCGGCCTTGTTGCCCTCGAGCTCGGCGTTGAGCGCGAGGAGGTCGGCCTTGTCGGCGATGCCGTCGATGAACTCGATGATGCGGCCGACCTGCTGCACGCGCTTGTTGAGGCGCACCACCGAGTCGGCGATGGCCTGGTTGCCCTCGCGCACCTGCGCCATGGCCGCCAGGAAGGCCTCGGCGCCGTGGCGCCCGTCGCGGGCCGCGTCGAGGGTCTGCCGCGCGAGCTCGGAGACGCGCTGGGCGTTGGCCGCGATGTCTCGGGCCGAGCGCGCCAGCTCGCCGGTCGTGAGGTTGGTGTCTGCCAGGCCCGCCGCCTGCCCGCCGTCGCCGCCCGAGGCCCGCCGGCGCTCCGGGTGCAGCGCGCCCGTGACGGCGCCGATGTCGCCCGCGGCCTGGCCGAGCTGCGAGAGCAGCGCCACGAGCTCGGCCTCCATCGACGCCAGCGCCCCGGCGGCGGCCCAGGTCTCGTACTCCGCGGGCACGAAGCGCGGCGCGCCGTACTCGCCGCGGGCCAGGCGCTCGGTCTCGCGCGCCAGCTCCTTGAGGGGCTCGCCCAGGGCCGTGCCTGACAGCCACGCGCCGGCCACCACCTGCAGGAGCACCAGCGCGCCCAGGGCCAGCACCGAGACGAGGCCGTCGTCGCGGCCCGCGGCGTGGAGCGCCTGCAGCGTCGCGGCGTCGGGCGCGACCGCGAGGCGCTCGAGCAGCCCCCGCGCGCGCGTGAGCGTCACGTCGGCGACGAGCGCCATGGGCGTGGCCACGGCGGCCAGGGCGTAGAGCACCAGGCGGCGCCGAAGCACGAAGCGCCGGGGCACGCCGGCGTACAGCGTCGTCACGGGGAGGCCCAGCTCCACCAGCTCGCGCAGGAGCTGCCGCGCGCGCGGGAGGATGGCGAGGTGGGCCATCATCGCGGTGAGCGGCGCGATGGCGAGGCCGACGAAGGCCACGCGCACCGTCACCGCCGCCGGCGGCGCCGACACCAGCGACCAGAGCGCGGCCACCAGCACGCAGCCGAACGAGAGGAAGGCCACCACCACCCGGAAGGTGACGTCGGGCGCGCGCACCACCTCGTTGGCGGCCTCGAGGAGGCGCTCTGGCGTCGGCGCGAGGTGGCCGTCGCCGAGCTTGCGCAGCGTGAGGAGCCGGCGCTGCTCGAAGCCGTTGCCCAGGGTGTTGAAGACCACCACCACCGCCGCGAGGATGGCGATGAAGGGCCCCAGCGTGCCCGGCGGAAAGTCGATGCCCACCCAGGCGTAGGCCATGGCCACCAGCACGCCGGTCAGCACCGCGACGGTGCTCCAGGTGGTGAGCCAGGTGCTGCGGCCGGCGAGCGGCGAGGCCGTCACGAGGCGACCCTCCCGAGGCGCCCGGCGAGGGCGGGCAGCGACACCACCGGCCACAGGTGCCCGGCGGCCTCCACGAAGCCCAGCAGCGTCGCCCGGGCGTCGGCGAGCGCCGGCGGCACGGGCAGCAGCGCCAGGGGCTCACCGTGGACCTCGAGGCTGTCGACCACGAGGCCGCCCGTGGCGTGGCGGAGCAGCCGGCCCTCGGCGGCGGGCGTCGCGGTGGAGTCGAAGCCGACGCCGGCCCAGGGCGCCTCGCCGTCGGGGGCCTCGATCGCCACCACCTCGCGGGCGAGCGCAGCGAGCCGGTGGCCACCGGCCAGGCAGAGCACGACGCCCTCGACGTTGGCTCCCCCCGGGCTCACGCGGCGTCGTCTCCCTGAAGGTCAGCCCTGTTGGGCGAGGAACTCGATGAAGGAATCCGTGTCGAGCACGGCCACCTCGCCGGCCGGCGCGCGGGCCGGCCCGAGGAGGTGCCGCTGCACGCCCGCGTCGCCGAGGCGCTCGAGGCTGCCCTCGAGCGTCGCCACGCCCAGCACCCGCGAGGCGGTGAGCGCCACGGCGCCCTTCGGCGCGCGCACCAGCACGGCGCGCTTGAAGACCTCGTCGGCGCCCTGGCCCACGAGGCGCGAGAGGTCGATGACGGGCAGCACCTCGCCCCGGTGCGCGAAGACGCCCAGCAGGTGCGCCGGCGCCCCGGGCACGCGCGTCAGCGTCGGGAGGTTCACCACCTCGGAGGCCGTGTCGGACGGCACCGCGTAGAGGCTCGACCCGCAGGCGAAGACGAGATGTCCGTGCACGTCGGCCACGGCCGGGTTTTCAGCACAGTTGCCGGGCAAAGCCCACGCTCAAGGCGCGGCCCACCCTCACCGCTGCACGAGGAACGGCACCGAGGCGGTGCCCAGGCCCTCGCCCGTCGTCGCGTTGCGCAGCGAGCGCTGCAGCTGCACCGAGGCCTCCCGCCCCGCGTGCTGGAAGCCCTGCCTGCCCGGCGGGGTCGAAATCGCGCCAGGTGGCGCCAGCGCGGGTACCGTCGCGGCCATGCTGACGTTGCTCTCTGTGAGCCTCCTCGCCGCGCTCGACGCCGGCGCCCTCCCCGATGCCGGCGCGCCGACCGACGGCGGCTTCGACCCCGCGGTGCCGGCGAGCTGGACGATGGACGTGAAGCTGGGCCCAGGCACGCCGCTGCGGGAGGCGCTCCTCACCGACCTGGTCGCGGCGCGGGCGCCCGGGGCCGGCATCGGCGAGACGCCGCTGACCCGCGCCGAGGCCGAGGCGCTGCTCGACGACCCGCGGGCGCAGCGCGTGTACGGCGAGAAGACCGTCAGCATCGTCGCGCCCTCGATGGTGTCGCGGCACCGGCAGGAGCACCTCGACCTGATGAAGCGCTTCCTCGCGCCGGAGCGCGTGGAGTCTGGCCGGGCCTTCGCGAAGGAGCACGAGGCGGTGCTCGCGGCGGTGGAGAAGCGCACCGGCGTCTCGCGCGAGGTCATCATCGGCATCCTCATGTGGGAGTCGAAGCTGGGCACCATCACCGGCGACTGGGTGGCCTTCAACTCGCTCGCCTCGCAGGCCTTCTTCGTGGACGAGGCCAACGCCGTGGCGCTGGCGCAGAAGGACGAGAAGACGAAGCTCGACGCGGCGGCGCAGAAGAAGCGGGTCGAGCGCATCCGCGCGCGGGGGCGGGCCAACCTCCTGGCGCTGGCGCGGCAGTGCAAGACGAAGGGCATCGACGTCTTCTCGATGAAGGGGAGCTGGGCCGGGGCCCTGGGCTTCCCCCAGTTCATGCCCGCCTCGCTGCGCTGGGCCGACGACGGTGACGGTGACGGCGTCATCGACCTCTTCCACATGCCCGACGCCATCGCCTCCATCGGCCGCTACCTCGCCGCGCACGGCTTCGCGAAGAGCCCGAAGGAAGCGGTGTGGGGCTACAACCACGAGGACGCCTACGTGGCCGGGGTGCTGGCCTTCGCCGACGCGCTCAAGGGCGAGAAGAAGGAGGAGCCGGAGGGCGGAGTCGTCGTACCCTCCGCGCCGTGAACTTCTTCGACGCGCTGTGGACCGAGGCGAGCGGCGCCTACACCCCCTGGGTGCTGGTGGCGACGGCCGTGGCCTTTGGCCTGGCGAAGGTGGCCGCCCTCGACCGGCCGCGCTTCCGCGTGGTGCTCTTCTTCATGGCGGCGCACGTGGTGGGGCTGCTCCTCACCGCCGCCTTCGCCACCGGCGGCGCTGGCCTCGCCGACACGCTGCGCACCCCGACGTGGATCTTCGGCGCCGCCGCGGTGGTGGGCGCCACCGCCGCCATGCTCTTCTCGGTGCTCCTGCCGCGGCTCCACCTGCCGGTGCCGCCCATCGTGCAGGACGTGGCCGTGGGCATGGCGATGATCGCCACCTCGCTGGGCGTGCTGAGCCACGCGGGCGTCAACCTCTCGGGCCTCATCGCCACCTCGGCCGTCTTCACGGCCATCCTCGGCTTCTCGCTCCAGGACGTCATCGGCAACATCGCCGGCGGCCTCGCCCTGCAGGTCGACAACTCCCTCGAGGAGGGCGACTGGATCAAGGTGGGCGACGTGGTGGGCCGCGTGGTGGAGGTGCGCTGGCGCCACACCGCCGTCGAGACGCGCAACTGGGACACGGTCCTCATCCCCAACACGGTGATGACCAAGGCGAACGTCTCGGTGCTGGGCCGGCGGCGAGGGCAGCCGCGCCAGCAGCGCCGGTGGGTGTACTTCAACGTCGACTGGCGCCACCAGCCAGGCGACGTCATCGGCGTGGTGCAGACGGCGGTGAGCGCCGCCCAGGTGCCGAACATGGCCCGCGAGCCGGAGCCCTCGGTGGTGCTGATGGACATGACCGAGACCTTCGGCCGCTACGCCGTGCGCTACTTCCTCACCGACCTCGCGGTGGACGACCCCACCGACTCCGAGGTGCGCGCCTGCGTGTACTTCGCGCTCCAGCGCGCCGACATGTCGCTGGCCATGCCCGCCCACGCGCTCTTCGTCACCGAGGAGACGAGCGATCGCAAGGCCAGCAAGAGCGCCAAGCAGCTCGCGCGGCGCCAGCGGCTCCTGAGCACCATGGAGCTGTTCAAGATGCTCTCCGACGAGGAGCGCGCGGCCCTGGCGGGGCAGATGAAGTACGCGCCCTTCGCGAAGGGCGAGGTGATGACGAAGCAGGGCGCCGACGCGCACTGGCTCTACCTGGTGGAGGACGGGCAGGCCTCGGTGCGCGTGAGCGACGGGGTGACGGAGCGCGAGGTGGCGCAGCTGCAGGGGCCGTGCTTCTTCGGTGAGATGTCGCTGCTGACGGGCGAGTCTCGCAGCGCGACCGTCATCGCCCAGGGTGACGTGGAGTGCTTCCGCCTCGACAAGGCCGCCGTGCAGCGCGTGCTCGAGGCGCGGCCCGAGCTCGCCGCGCAGCTGGCGCACGTGCTGGCCGAGCGCCGCGCGACGCTCCTGGCCGCCAGAGAGGGGCTCGACGCGGCGACGGCGAAGGCCCGCGCCGCCCGCGACGCCGGCGACCTGCTGGGCCGCATCCGCGCCTTCTTCGCGCTCGACTGACGCGCCTACCGCTTCACCGAAAGGCACCGCACCGGCTGGGCGATGGCCGTGCGCGCCATCTCTTCGCTGATGTGCGAGACGCCGGCGAGCTCCACGAGGAGCAGATCGCGGGCCTCCTTGATCTGCGCGGCGTTGCGGCACAGCTTGATGTCGTCCCAGTAGCCGTGCGGCGGAATGGCCAGCTGCAGCTCCGCCAGCTCCGAGAGGGTCAGCTCGCCCAGGGGCTTGCCCATGATGACCTCCGAGGCCTTCTCCACGCCCACCACCCCGCGCTCGAAGCGCATGGTGTGCAGCCGGAAGGCCACGAGCTGGTCCTTCTTGAGGAAGCGGTGCACCCGGTCGGCGCCCACGGCGAGCTGCAGCGTGGTGGCGGCGCCCAGCTCCATGGCCAGCAGCTCGGCGAAGATGAGCTCGCACCCGCCGTTGCCCGGCAGCTGCATGCCCAGGGTGCTCAGCAGCACGCGCTTGGTCCACGGCCAGCCGTCTTCGCGCGGGCTCTGGAAGTACCGCGGGCAGCCGGTGCCGGTGATGTAGAAGGCGATGAGGTGCTTGGGCAGCCGCGAGAAGTCGGGCCGCTCCCACTTCACGCTCTCGCGCTCCCGGGCGGGCCGGGCGATCTGAATGCTTTGCCGCTCGCTCTCGATGGACTGGCGCAGGTGCGTCTCGAGGTCGAGCTCGCTCTCGAGCGCGTTGGGCAGGTTGTTCGCCACGTACAGCCACGTCATGGGCACGAGCACGCCCCCGGTGACGCCGACGAGGAGGACGACGAAGAGGGTCACCTTGAAGAGCGTCTTGAGCGCGCGCACGGGAATTCCTGAAGAGCGGGACGACGAATGTTACGAGGCGACCCCATGCAGGAATGGGCCGAAGCCACCCTCACGCACAACGTCGCCGTCGGTCCCGGGCTGCATCGCTTGACGGTACAGGTTCCCCCGGAGGTCGCGGCGGCGTTTCATCGCCCCGGACAGTACCACTGGGTGCGCTTCGCGGAGGCCGGAGAGGCGCCCTTCGCCATCGCGTCGGCCCCCGGCGCTGATGCCTTCGAGTACCTCGTGCGGCGCACCGGCCTCGTCTCCACGACGTGGACCGACCTCGAGGTCGGCGCCACCCTCGAGGTGTCGCTGCCCGAGGGCAAGGGCTTCCCCCTCGAGGCCGCCCGCGGGCGCCCGCTGTGGTTGGTGGGCACGGGCACCGGCTGGGGGCCGCTGCGCTCGGTGCTGCGCGCGCTCCTTCGCGAGCGCGAGGCCTGGGGCCCGGTGCGCGCGGTGTACGGCGCCCACTCGCCGACGCAGCTCGCCTTCAGCGCGGAGTTCGACGCCCTGCGCGCCGCCGGCGTCGAGCTCGTGCCCACCGTCTCGATGCCCGACGCCGACTGGCGCGGCGCCGTGGGCTACGTGCAGCAGCACCTGGGCCCCGCGTTGCCCGAGGGCGCCGTCGCCTTCCTGTGCGGGCAGCCGGAGATGATGCGCGACGTGACGGCGCTCCTGGGGCCGCTGGGCGTGCCGCCGGAGCGCGTCTTCCTCAACGCCTGAAGCGGGGCGAGCGAAAGGCCCCTCGGGGCGCCCGCGCCCCCCGACACGTGACCTGGGAGTCATTCGGAACCATCTGCACCAGGCAGCCATCGGCCCGGCCGCCCGAGGTCGGTCGAGCCCGCTGTCGGTGCGCCGCGACTCCCCCTCCCCGCCCAGCCCAGCCTCGCGCTCGCCCCTTATCTCTCGTGCCGCCTCAGGCCGCCTGCGCCAGCTCGCGCGCCGGCGCGGCCTCGAAGGCCTCCGGGTGCTCCACGCGGCGCTGCAGCAGCTCGAGCGAGCGCGCGCAGGACAGCCCGTCGTCGATGCGCTCGTCGAAGGCGTAGCGGATGGTGACGAGCTGGCGCGGGCCCTCGTCGGTGCGGACCTGCCGCGTCTTGCCGATGGCCGCGAAGAAGGGGCAGTTGCCCCACTCGTAGAGGTGGTGGAAGGCCGCCTCGATGCCCAGGCTGCCGAGGTTGGCGACGAACATGCTCGTGTAGAGCGGGTCGTGCTCGATGACCGAGGCCGGCAGGAGGTTCCAGCGGTCGAGCAGCTGCATGCCCTTGAGCACCAGCTTGACCAGGAACGTGGGGAAGCGCGTCGAGAGCTCGACCTCGCGATCTTCGGGCCGCTGCGCGTCACCGCGGCCCGAGCGGATGTCGGCGTGGAGCGCCTCGGTGACCTGGGCGAGGGAGGCGCCGGCGGGCACCTCGCGCTTGATGGTGACGAGCGCCGCCTCGTCGTCGAGCTTCTTCTTCTTCGCCGCGAAGGACAGGTGCACGCCCTTGCGCTGGTAGATGCGGCCGCCGGACACGAAGCGGTTGAGGCGCGGGCGCTCGTGCAGCGTCGCCGCGATGGCCCACATGAAGACGTGGAAGAGCGTGATGCGCGCCTCGGGGTGGGCCTCGTTCCACGCGTCGACGAAGCGCATCGTCTGGGTGACGTCGAGCTCCTGCTCGAAGAAGACCGTCGCCTCGGAGCGGCGCTCCATGAGGAGCGGCATGAGGGCGCGGGTGGCCGAGAGCGACGTCACCAGGGTTCCATCGGAGCGGGTCGTGAGCATGGCGCCCCCGAGTGCAAGCGGCGGGGCAGCGGGAACCTGCTGAAAACAGGCGTCCACCACCCTCGGCCTGTGCAGCGGCCTTCACACGCCGTGCAGCGGCCCGGTGCGCAGCGGCAAGCCCCTCAGCGCGCGAAGGACCCGCGCGGCAACACCGAGGCCGCCTCGTACAGCACCTCGAAGACGGCCGCCGAGGGGTCGCTCTGGTGGGTGCCCAGCGGGTTCTGCGGCGTCCACGCGGCCACCACGAGCCAGCGCCCGTCTCGCGAGAAGCGCACGCGCCGCACGCTCCAGCCGTAGCGCTCGTCCACCACCGGGGTCGGCCCGTGCACGATGACCTTCTTGTCCCACCCGCCCGACACGAGCGTCTGCCCGTCGGGGCTCACCGCCGCGGTCGACACCACGCCGCGGTGGCCCCGGCGCTGCTCGAGCACGGCGCCGGTCGCCAGGTCCACGCGCGCGGCGCAGTCCCACTCGCGCTCGGGCTCGAGCTCCTTCTTCTTCTCCCTGTCATACACGGCCTTGGTGCGCTCGCCCTTGGTCTCGCTCAGGGCGACGCCGGCGATGCGCCCCGCGGCGTCGAGGGCGAGATCGTTCACCGGCGCCTTCAGCGTGAAGCTGCGCTCGAGCGCGAGGGTCTGCGTACTCGACGCCTCGAGGTCGAGGGCCTCGGCCTTCGCGGTGAAGACGAGCTCCTGCGTCACCTCGTCGAAGGCCGTGTCGACCCGCTCCAGCGCCGGCCCGCCGAAGACGGCCTGGGCCTCCGCCGGCACGCAGGCGTCGCACACCGCGACGTCCACATTCCTGAAGGTGAGCCCCTTCACCGCCAGCGTGCGGCCCCGCGCCACGCGGGCCACCTGGCTGCCCAGCGCCGTCTGAATGGTGACGGTGTCGGTCAGCCGCAGCACGTCGATGCCCGCGGCCTGCGCGAGCGCGCCCCGCACCACCAGCGCCGGCAGCCGCGCGTCGAGCGACACCACCGCCGACACCGCCCGGTCCACCACGGCGCGGAACAGCACCAGGCCGCTCTTCTTCGTGACGTGGGTGCGGGCGCTGCGCTCCGTCACCGCCGCCGGCGCGACCGAGAAGACGTGCAGCCGCGCGTCCCACCCGGCGGTGACGAGCTCGCCCGAGGGCGTGAAGGCCACCGCGCGCACCTCGTCAGCGTGCGGCCGCGCCTCGGCGAGGTGCTGCATCGACGGCCAGGCGACGAGCGTGACGAGGCCCTTCGCGCCGCCCAGGGCCAGCAGCGCGCCGGAGGGGTGCCAGGCCACCGCCGTGAGGGGCTCCTCAGTCAGCCACGCCGCGAGCGGCGCCCCGTCTTTCGCCGAGAAGACCCGCAGCGCCCCGTCGCGCGAGGCCGTGGCCACCGCGGCGCCGTCGGGCGAGAAGTCGAGGGCCTCGACGTCGAACTCCAGCGGGTTGACGACGACGTCGGCGCGCACCCGCGGCGGCACCGCCTGCGGCTCGGCGAGCGCGAGGTGGAAGGCCTTCATGCCCAGGCGCGAGGTGGCGACGACGGTCGCGTCTGGCGAGAGGCGCGCGTCGTAGACGAAGTCTTCGCGGTTGAGCACCACCGGCTCGCCGAGGGCCGCGGGGGCGCCAGCGAGGTACCCATCGGGCGTCGCCGAGAGCGCGGCCAGCGCGGCGGCCGGCGTCTTCGGCAGCGTGCGACAGGCCAGAAGGCCCAGCGCCGCCACCAGGGCGAGGCGCCGCATCACCCCTCCGGGCGGCGCGGCGTGACTTCCTTCACGCCCTTCTGGGTGATGTTGAGGAGCGAGAGGTCGCGGCGCGCCTCGCGGGCGTCGTCGAAGCTCAAGGTGCCCGTGGCGCCCTGGAAGCCCTTCACGCGCGAGAGCTGATCGCGGAAGCCCGCCCGCGTCGTGGCGCCCTTCTCGAGCAGGCTGCGCACCAGCGCGCCGGAGTCGTAGCCCACGGCGTCCAGCAGCGTGATGGTCGCGTCGCGGTGCGCCTCGCGAAAGGCGCCCACGAAGGCCTTGGTGCTGGGCCGCTCGCTCTGCTCGTAGAAGGCCTCGACGTAGACGCTGCACAGCACGTACTTGCCGCCGCGCTCGATGAGCTGCAGGTCGCCGGAGGCGCCCCTGGGCGAGCTCCACGTCGAGGGGCCCAGCAGCGTCACCGTCTTGAGCTTGTCCTTGCCCGTCGTCTTCTGGATGCGCTCGAGGTCCTTCTTGTCGCAGGCGTTGGTGATGATGTCTTCCACCGCCAGAGCCGGCGCCACGAGCGACACCTGCTGCCACGAGTCGGGAATGAGGAGCGCCTCGAAGTCGATGACCGGGTCGAGCGAGGCCTTCATCTTCTCGATGGCCTTCCGGCGGCGGAACTCGTCGGTGATGGACTCGCGGATCTCGCGCAGCTTCTCGAAGTAGTCGCCGCGGTCCTCGAGGTAGTAGCGGCCGGCGAGGCGCTGGGCCTCTTCCGTGAAGGTCTTCTGGTCGTGGTCGTAGCTCTCGATGCCGCGGATCTGCCCGCCCCGCTTCTCGATGGCGTCCCAGAACTCGTTGGTGAGCTCCACGCCGAAGGCGGTGTTGGGGTGCAGCACCGCGAAGCTCTTGTAGCCCAGCGTGCCCATGGCGTACTCGGCCAGCGCGTCGGCCTGCTGGCTGTTGGTCACCATGGTGCGGAAGACGTGCGGCCCGATGGCCGTGAGCCCCTCGGCGCGCGAGAGGGTGATGAGGGGCACCTGCAGCTCCTCGGCGACGAGGGCCGCGCGCTTGGCGTCCTCCGAGAGGAGCGGCCCGATGATGGCCACCGCGCCGTCGTCGAAGACGAGCTGCTCGACGAGCTTCCCGGTGAGGGTGGGGTCGCCCTGGGTGTCCTTCACCAGCAGCTCCACGTCGCTGCCCTTGAGCGCGAGCTGCAGCCCGCGGAGCGTCGTCTCGCCGAAGGCCTTGTACTTGCCCGACATCGGCAGCACCGCGCCCACCACCTTGGGGCGCACCCGGTCGCGGCGGGCGATGCGCTCGAGGAGCGCCTTCGCGTCGGTGGTGTAGGGCGAGTTGGGGGCGGTGGTGAGGAGCGCGCGCAGCGTCTCGTCGAGGCGGGTCCAGTCGCGCAGGTGGTAGTAGACGCGGGCCATCTTGAAGGTGAGCAGCGGCCAGCCCGGGTGCGACTTCGACAGGTCGTTCCACGCCTCGGCGATGGCGAGGAAGGTGGTCTTCGTCTCCACCACCTCCTCGAGGGCGGCGAGGGCCTGCGCGCGGTCCTCGCCTTCCGAGGAAGCCTCGACCTTCTGCAGCGCGAGCCGCAGGGCTTCGCCGAACTGCTGGGCTCCGGCGGCGGCGCGGGTCAACGCGGCCTCGGCGAGCTTCTTGTCTTCGCCCTCGAGCTTCTCGAGGAGCGACGAGAGCGTCTGGTAGGCGTCGCGGTAGGCGCGCAGCTCGGTGGCCGCGAGGCCCGCCTTGAGCCGGGCGTTGGTGGCGTTGGGGTGGAGCGGGTTCTCGAAGAGCAGCTCGCCCAGCGTCTTGCGGGCCAGCGCGTAGTCGCCCTCCTCGAAGGCGAGGATGCCGGCCTGGTAGAGCGCGTCCTGGCCGGCCGTGGTCTCGGGGTAGGTCTTGCGCACCACGAGGAGCGCCTCGATGCCCTCGCGCCGGCTCTTGCTCGTGGCGACGGCGGCGGCCTCGGCCAGCGCCCTGTCCGCGACGGGGTCGCTCTTCACCTCGACCCGGCGGACCTCATCGGGCCCCTGGCCACCCGAAGGACGCGGGCACGCGAGGAGCGCGACACAGCTGATCAACAACAGCTCACGCATGGCGGTCGACATAGCAAACCCACCATCCCCCGAGGGCAATTCCGCGCCAGCTTTCGGGCCGGCGGGGGCGTGGCTGGCGGGCCGCGGTCACAGGCTCTCAGCCCAGCGCCCGCACCCGGTCGAGGAGCGCGTCCACGTCGGCCTCGTCCTGGTAGGGGCCGAAGCCGAAGCGCAGGCGATCGTCGCGCGCGTCGGTGACGACGCCCGCGAGGTCGAGCGCGGCCGACAGCGCCCGAGCCTCTGGCGTGCGGAAGGTGAGGAACTGGCCCCGCGCCTCGTCGGACAGCGGCACCACGAGCTGCGACGCCGCCACGCGCCCCGCCGCGGGCAGGCCCTCGACGAAGCGCCGCTGCAGGCCGCGCGCGTGGGCCCGCGTCACCGCCGTCGTGAGGCCGGCCTCCTGGCGCCAGCGCAGCGCGGCGACGAGGCGGTAGAGCCCCGACGGGTCGAAGGTCGCCCCCATGAAGCGCATCGCGCCGCTCGCGTAGGGCACCCGCCCGGCGGTCTTCTCCGCGAGCGCGCCGAAGGCCGCGAACCAGCCCGTGTTCCGCGGGCGCAGCGCGTCGGCGAAGGGCGGCACGTGGAGGAAGCACGCGCCCTCCCCCGCCATCGCGTACTTGTACCCACCGGCGAGGAAGAACACGCGGTCGGCCAGGGCGCCCAGGCGCGTCGGCACGGCCGCGAAGCCGTGGTAGCCGTCGAGCACCACCAGCGTCTCCTGGGGCACCTCTCGCACGAGGGCCTCGAGGCCGGTGAGCTCGGCGCCGGAGTTGAAGAAGACCTGGCTCACGAAGAGCAGCTGCGTGGGCGCGGCGCGCACGGCCTCGAGCAGCCGCGCGGGGAAGGTGGCGAAGGGCTCGCTCGGTACGCGCACCACCTCGAGGGCGCCATCTTCTTCGAGGCGCCGGGTCTGCCGCTCGACGGAGTGGAACTCCGCGTCGCTCGTCACCACGCGCGGCCGGCCGTCGAGGCACGAGAGGAGCCGCAGTACGAGCTCGTGGGTGTTGGGCGCGAAGACGAGGCGCGAAGCGTCGGGCAGCGAGAGCTCGGCGGCGACGAGGCGCTGGGCCTGGGGCCACACCGCGGCGAAGACGTGGTCCCACTTGTGGTCGGCGAGGCGGGCGGCGTCGAGCCAGGCCTGCTGGTGCGCGTCGAAGGTGACGTCGGGCCAGGGGTGGTGGCTGTGCGCGGCGAAGTGCAGGCGACCTGGGGCCGCGGCGAGAAAGCGGCTGAAGTGCGGCTTCCAGCCCATCACTTGGCGAAGAGCGACTTCACCTTGTCGAAGAAGCTCTTGCTCTGGGGGTTCACGTCTTCACCCGACGCCTCGGCGAACTTCGCGAGGAGCTCGCGCTGCTTCGAGGTGAGGTTCTGCGGCGTCTCGACGATGACGCGCACGTGCTGGTCGCCGCGGTCGGCGGACTGCAGGTGGGGAATGCCCTTGCCCTTGAGGCGGAAGATCTTCCCGCTCTGCGTGCCCTCGGGCACCTTCATCTTCACCATGCCGTCGAGGGTGGGCACCTCGAGCTGCGCGCCCAGGGTGGCCTGCACGAAGCTGATGGGCACCTCGCAGAAGACCTCGTACTCCTCGCGGTGGAAGATGGGGTGCTCCTTCACGTGCACCACCACGTAGAGGTCGCCGGGGGGCCCGCCCTGCTCGCCCACCTCGCCCTCGCCGGCCAGGCGCACGCGCGTGCCGGTGTCGACCCCGGGAGGGATCTTCACCGACAGCTCGCTGACGGCGTCGACCTTGCCGGCGCCCTTGCAGTCGCGGCAGGGGTCGGCCACCACCTGGCCCGAGCCGCTGCACTGGCTGCAGGTGCGGGCCACGGCGAAGAAGCCCTGGGTGAAGCGGACCTCGCCGGCGCCGCCGCAGGTGGGGCAGGTGCGCTGCTGCTTGCTCTTGCTGCCGGTGCCGTCGCACGCGCCGCAGCGCTTGGGGCGGGGAATCTTGACCGTCACCTCGTTGCCGAAGGCGGCCTCCTCGAAGGTGAGCTCCAGGTTGTAGCGGAGGTCGGCGCCCCGGTTGCGCTGCCGCCGGCCGCCGCGGCCTCCGAACATCTCGCCGAAGATCTCTCCGAAGATGTCGTTGATGTTGACGTTGTTGAAGCCCGAGCCGCCGAAGCCCTCGACGCCCTGGTGGCCGAAGCGATCGTACCGCGCGCGCCGGTCCGGGTCGGAGAGCACCTCGTAGGCCTCCGAGGACTCCTTGAACTTCTCTTCTGCGTCCTTGTCGCCCGGGTTGCGGTCCGGGTGGTGCTGCATCGCGAGCTTGCGGAAGGCCTTCTTGAGGCCGTCGGCGTCGGCGCTGCGGTCAACGCCCAGCACCTCGTAATAGTCGCGCTTCTGAGCCATGGGTGGCGAGGCATCTAACGCACGTCACCCCGAAAGCAATCGCCTCCCGACCGGGAAAGCGAGCTGGGCGACGGGCTCAGGGCGGCGTGGACGGCCGATTCGCCGCCGATGGTCCACGAACCACGTGAGCTCGCGACTCACGCGAGCTGCTCCAGCTGCCCGAGCAGCTGCTCGAGCGACTCGTCACCGGGCCACTCCCCGAGGAGCGCCTCGAGGCCAGCACGGGCGACAGGCCGCTCGACGGGAGCGGGCGCGATCAGCGGGCGTGGCACGTTGCCAAACATCTCCAGCTCGCTCGCACGCGCCGGCTCGATGAGATCGGCGTTCACGCGAAGCAGGCTGCCGGAGGGCCTGAAGTCGGCAGTGCCCGTGACCACTACCTCCGCCCCAAAGGCGTCGCGGAGCGCCTCGGCGCCGGGCTCACGCGCGATGCCGGCGACACGCGCGCCGTTCTGCAGCACGAGCGTGAAGCGGCAATCACTGTAGCGGATGATGTCGAGCCGGCCCGCGAGCCGGACCCTCCTGGGCGCGTACGCGATCCGCGAGAGTCGCAGCACCCGCTCCATCGCCTCCCGGTCCACGCGAACCGTTCGACCATTCTGGAGCTCGACCGCCTCGACGCCCGCGGCCAGCAGGTTCCGAAACTTCGTGAACGTCTCGAGGAGCGGCTGGTCGAAGGCCTCGCTGTCAGACCTCTCGAGCAGGGCCTCTTCGAGGGCATCCTCGAACAGCTCGATGGGCGAGCGCGTCGCGTCGAGATCCTCGAACAGCGACTTCTGCGCGAAGCGCTCTGGCATCGTGTCGACCAGGGAGCGGGCCTCCACGCGCATGGTGCGCGCCCCATTCCCCGCGACCAGGTCGATCATTCGAAAGTCGGAGGCGCTGCGGAGCCACGCCGGCGCGGCCCCCCGCGCGCTGCTGCGCCCCTCGATGCGGAAGCGCAGCGACTGCTCCGCGCCCTGAACGAGGACGTCGAACAGGTCGCGAAGCAGGTGGCCCGACACGCCCACCTCGGTCGCCGCGGGTCCCCACAGGGTGATGGTGTGTTCGCGAATCATGGGGACCTCCTGGCCAGCTGGGTTGCCTTTATATGCCGAGAGGCGGGCGCCGTGGCGCTCCGCCCCCCGGACGGTGACGCCTCACCCGACGGCCAGCAACGCCGGCTCGGTCTTCGGCTGGGGCAGCTCGCTCACGGTGGCCACGGGCGCCGCCTTCGCGGTCGCCTTCTTCTTCGGCGACTTGCGGTCCGTGACCCACACGCCAGACGCCATGAGGAGCGCCTTGCCCTGCGCGATGGTGGCCGTCGCCTGGTAGAAGGCCTCGCCGTAGAGCCGGGTCGCGTGCTGAAACGCCTCGTCGACGTCGGCGGCGGCGGCTTCGGCCGCGAGCCACTCGGCGCGCCGGGCCTCGATGGCCGCGGCGAGGCCCTCGCCGACGAGCGGCACCTGCCGGGCGAACTCGAGCATGTTCCCCGCCTGCGCCCCCTCGTCCTTGTCGTCGGCGATCATGACCGCGCTCGCCCCGAAGACACCGACGGCCTCCGTGAGCGTGACGGCCACCTTGCAGAAGACGACCAGGCGCTTTCGCGCCGCCTCGAGCTTGCTGCGCATCGACTGGACGGCGCGGTCCTGCGTGTCCCAGGCCTGCTTGGCTCTGCGGAGCGCGCGCTCCGCCTGCTGCGCCCGCTCGTAGAGCTCGGCGCCGTTGGGCAGCTTGCGCAGGCCGTTGGTCACCTCGGCGGAGCGCTGGTTGAAGGTGTCGAACTTCGCGGAGATGGAGCGGGCGGACTTTGTGGTGATGGTCGGCATGTGTGGTTCCTCGGTGGTGCGGGTTAAGGCCGGAGGAAGTTCCGGCGTGCGCGGCGGAAGAGCAGCCCGCGTGCCGGGCCCCGCGCCGGGTTCATTCCGGGGGTTGCGGGGCCGAGACCGTCTCGCGCCGTGGACGGCCATCTCGTGCAGGAATCAAGTCGGGCCTCCTCGGTGCCGGCGGGAATCAAGTCGCGCCTCCTCGGCCCCGGCGGGAATCAAGTCGCGCCTCCTCGACCCCGGCGGGAATCAGGTCGGGCCTCCTCGGCCCCGGCGAGAATCCCGCCGAGCCGTCCGACCGCGGCGCCGAAATGCTGCCACCGACGCCCCCGGACCGCCGCGACCTCGCCGCATACCGCGCCGGGCTCTCGTGCTACGCGACGCTCGTCCTCTGACGCCCGCCGAATGACCTCGCCCTCCGCACCCGCAGCCCGTGCCGACCGCCGCGTCTGGTGGCGCCTCGTGGCGCGCACCACGCCGCACCGCGGGCTCCTCACCGGCGCCATCGCCGCCTCGCTCGTAGGCGCCGCGGCCGGCGCGGCCTGGGCCACCCTCATCGGCCCGCTGCTCCAGGCCGTGCTCCAGGGCGGCGACGTCGCCTGGGGCCCCTTCCAGCTCACCCGCGCCGACCTCACCACCACCCTGCCGCTGACCATCGTCGGCGTCGCCACGGTGAAGGCCCTCGCCGTCTTCCTCCACGCCGGCCTCATGGGCCGCGTCACTCAGCGCGTCCTCTCCGCCCTGCGCGGCGACCTCTACGAGCGGCTCCTCACGCTGCCCCCGCGCTGGTTCGAGCAGCGCCACTCCGGCGAGCTCCTCGCGCGCTTCACCAGCGACGTGGCCCAGGTCGAGTTCGCCGCCGCCCAGGCCCTCTCCAGCGTGGTGAAGGACTCGCTCCAGGTGCTGGGCCTGCTCGCCGTCTGCGCCCTCACCGACTGGCGCCTCTTCCTCGTCGTCTTCCTCGTGCTGCCGGGCACCATCGTGCCCGTGTCGCGCTTCGCCCGCGGGGCGAAGAAGGCCGCCACCTCGTCGCAGGCCTCGCTGGGCGCCCTCTCGACGTTGACCGCGGAGCAGCTCCACGCCCTGCCCGTCGTGCAGGCCTACCGCCTCGAGCCGCAGGCCCTCGCCCGCTTCGACGCGGAGCAGGCGCGCTACCTGGGCGTGATGAAGCGCTCCCTCTTCATCCGCGGCGCCTTCAGCCCCACCACCGAGTTCCTCGGGGTGCTCGGCGTCGTCGCCGCGCTCCTCCTGGGCACCACCGCGGTGCAGGCCGAGCCCGCGCTCGCCGGCAAGCTCGTCTCCTTCCTCGCCGCCTCGCTCCTGCTCTACCAGCCGGTGAAGGCCCTCTCGCACACCGCCTCCCAGGTGGCGCAGGGGGCCGGCTCGGCCCAGCGCCTCTTCGAGCTGCTCGACGCGCAGCCCGAGCCCGACGCCGGCCCCGTCGCCGGCCCGCTGCGCCGCGCCCTCACCTTCCACGAGCTCGCCGTCACCTACCCCGACGGCCGTCAGGCCCTCGCCGGCGTCAGCTTCGAGGTGCCCGCCGGCAGCCACGTCGCCCTCGTCGGCCCCTCGGGCTCCGGCAAGTCCACGGTGCTCTCGGCGGTGCTTGGCTTCGTGGTGCCCAGCGGCGGCGAGGTGCGGTGGGACGACGCGCCGCTTTCCGCCCTCTCGCGCGCCGGCGTGCGCGCGCAGACCGCGTGGGTGCCGCAGGAGCCGGTGCTCCTCTCGGGCTCGGTGCGCGACAACCTGCGCCTGGGCCGGGCGGACGCGAGCGACGAGCAGCTCTGGGCCGCGCTGCGGCGGGCGCACGCCGAGGGCTTCGTGACGGCGCTCCCCTTCGGCCTCGACGAGGACGTGGGCGAGCGCGGCGCGCGGCTGTCGGGCGGCCAGCGCCAGCGCCTGGCCATCGCGCGGGCCTTCCTGCGCGAGCCCTCGCTGCTGCTGCTCGACGAGCCCACCAGCGCGCTGGACGCCGCCACCGAAGACGAGGTGCAGGCCGGCCTCGCCGAGCTCATGGTCGGCCGCACCACGCTGGTGGTGGCGCACCGGCTCTCCACGGTGCGCCACGCGCAGCGAATCGTGGTGCTCGACGGCGGCCGCGTCGCCGAGCAGGGCACGCACGACGAGCTCGTCGCCCGCGGCGGCGTCTACGCCCGGCTCGTCGCCGCGGCGCAGGGCGACGTGCTTCCGGCGTAGGGTGCGCGCCCGCCCGCGGTCGCGTCTCCGCGCGCCTTGTCGTCGCGGCGCAGTGCGACGTGCTTCCGGCGTAGGGTGCACGCCCGCACGCGGCGGCGTCTACGCCCCCCTCGTCGCCGCGGCGCAGGGCGACGTGCTTCCGGCGTAAGGTGCGCGCGCGATGCCCCCGGCCCTGGCCTCACCCCGCGAGACGACCCTCCAGCGCCCGCCCTGGGCCGAGGCGCGCGTGGGGCCCAACCTCGTCGCGGTGCTCAAGGACGGCTACCAGGCCTACCCGGCGATGCTGGCGGCCATCGAGGCCGCGCGCCGCACCATCTGCCTCGAGTCGTACATCCTCCTCGACGACGAGGTGGGCCTGCGCTTCCTGGGCGCCTTGATGGGCCGCGCGCGCGCCGGCGTCGAGGTGCTGGTCATGTACGACGCCTGGGGCAGCGTGCTGAGCGCGCAGACGCTCGAGCAGCTCGCCGAGGCCGGCGTGAAGGTGCTGGCCTACCGGCCGCTCCGCTTCGGAGACCCCATCAGCCGCCTCTTCGCGAAGCTCAAGCGCCGCAACCACCGCAAGTCCCTCACCGTGGACGGCGTGGTGGGCTTCACCGGGGGCCTCAACATCGGCAACGACTACGCCGCGGTGGTCGACGGCGGCGCCGGCTGGCGCGACACGCACCTGCGCATCGAGGGGCCCGACGCCCAGGCCCTCGAGCGCCTCTTCCTCAAGACGTGGAAGGAGCAGCGCGGCCCGCGCATCGACGACGCGCGCTTCGTGCGCCCCCGCGTCGCCGGCTGCGAGAAGCTGCGCGTGGTCGGCAACGACTTCGCCCTCGACCGCAAGGGCATCCGCCGGGCGTACGAGGCGGCCTTCGACCGCGCCAGCGCGCGCATCTACCTGACGCACGCCTACTTCCTGCCGCCCTCGAAGATGCTCAAGGGGCTGATGCGCGCGGCGCAGCGCGGGGTTCACGTGGCCGTCATCCTCGCGGCCACCACCGACGTGAAGATCGTGCTCTACGCCGCCCGCGGCCTCTACCCGCGCCTCATCAAGAACGGCGTCCAGGTGTACGAGTGGCGCGCTGGCCACGTGCTGCATGCCAAGACGGCCGTGGTGGACGGCACCTGGAGCACCATCGGCTCGTCGAACCTCGACGCGCTCTCGCTGCGGCAGAACCTCGAGGTCAACGCGCTCATCACCGAGCCGGTCCTCTGCCAGGCCCTCGAGCGCCTCTTCGTGGAGGACCTCTCGCACTGCGAGCGGGTGACGCTGGCCGACGTGAAGGCCTATGGCCTGGTGCAGCGCGTGCTCTCGTGGCTCGCCTTCCGCGTGCGCCACTGGCTGTGACGGCTCAGCGGCCCAGCTCCGCGGCGACGTGGGCGGCGCCGTAGACCTGCCGCAGCGCGAGGATGATGAGGTCGCCGTGCACCGCGACGGTGCGGTTCGTCAGCGGCTCGTAGCCGAAGTTGCCGCCCAGCGACGCCAGGTTGCCGTCGAACACCAGGCCCACCACGTCGCCGCGCTGGTCGAGGAGCGGTGAGCCCGAGTTGCCGCCGATGATGTCGTTGGTGGTGGCGACGTTGTACGGCGTCTGTGGCGGGAGCTTCGCCTTCGCGGAGAGCCAGCGCGCCGTCACCGCGTAGGGCGCCTTGCCCGAGGCGCGCTCGAAGAGGCCCTTCACCGTCGTCATCGGCGGCACGGCCTTGCCCACGCCCTGCACGCGGCCCCAGGTGAGGCGCAGCGTGAAGGTGGCGTCGGGAGCGCCGCTGGTGCCCAGCACCACGCGTCGAGCCTCGGCGAGCTGCTCGCCGCTCTTCTTCACCACCGAGTCCACCTCGTCCTCCCAGCGCTTGCGCGCCGCGCGGCCTTCAGGGTCCACCAGGGCGGCGAAGGCCACGAGCGGGTCGGCGAGGTGCTCGGCCGTCGGCGCCTCGAGCGCGGCCTTGCGGAAGGCGGGGTCGCCCAGCTTCGTGCCGGTGACGAGGGCCCGCGCGCGGTCCTCCGGGGGCTGCCCCGCCAGCACCTTCTTCACGAAGGGGTCGTCGGCGCCCGCGAGCTCGCGCAGCTTCGTCAGCGACCAGGTGAGGCGGGCCTGCTCCAGCTCCGGGTGCAGCGGCGCCGGGTCGAGCAGCTGCTGCCGGAGCGCCGGCAGCTGCGCGTCGCCGTACTCGCGGAGCCGCTCGGCGCCGGGCTTCTTCGTCTCGGCCGCGTGGCGCACCAGCCGGCGCGCGTGGGTGAAGAGGTCCGACTGGAAGGCGAGGCCGCCCTCGCGCAAGACGTAGTCGAGGTAGAGCTCGCGCTGGCGCAGCATGGCGCCTTCGATGGCGTCCCACGCGCGGCGGGTGGCCTCGGGCGCGCGGGCCTTGAGGTCGGCCTCGGCGGCGCGCTTGCCCTCGAGGAAGCCGGGGCGCACGAGGAAGTCGCGGCGGCCCTTGAGCGCCTTGAGGGAGTTCTCGACGGAGCGCAGGCGCGACTTCGCCACGCGCTCGCGCTCCGGGGCCTGCTTCATCCACTCGTCGAGGCGGCCGCGGGCCTCGGCGAGCCAGGTGGTGAGGAAGGGCAGCGAGACGTCGCGGAGGAACTCGTACTGCGCGACGGTCAGCGTCCGCTCGGTGCCGCCGGGGTGCCCCGAGACGAAGACGGGGTCGCCTGCCTTCGCGCCCTGCTTCGCCCACTTGAGGTGCTCGGGCGTCTTCACCGGCACCTCGCCCGCGTAGAGGCGCAGGAAGGCCGCGTCGAAGCCGTAGCGCGGGAAGTTGAAGTTGTCGGGGTCGCCGCCGAAGGCCGCCATCTGGAACTCCGGCGCGAAGACGACGCGCAGGTCCTGGAAGCGGCGGTACTCGTAGAGGTGGAACTTCGCGCCGTGGAAGAGCGTGACGACGTCGCAGCGCCGGGTGGCCTCGCCCTTCGCGCAGGCCGACTCGAGGCGGCTCTGCTCGGCCTTGAGCGCCTTCTGGAAGTCGGCGCCTGAGCGGCCCTTCGTGGCGGCCAGCACCTCGGCGGTGACGTCGGTGAGGGCGACCAGTTGGTTGACCTCCACCTTCGGGCACTTCTCCTCGGCGGCGCGGTCCTTCGCGAGGAAGCCGGTGACGAGCAGGTCGCGCTCTGGCGTCGAGAGGTCCTCGAGGCACGCGCGGATGCAGTGGTGGTTGGTCATCACCAGCCCGTCGGGCGAGACGAGCGACGCGCTGCAGCCGTTGGCCAGGCGCAGGCTGCCGAGGCGCACGCGGTCGAGCCAGGGTGGGTCGATGGAGACGCCGACGTCCTCCTTCGCCTGGGCCGCGGGGAACTCGTTGAAGAGCCACATGCCCTCTCCGGCGGAGGCGACGTGCGAGGCGAGGAGCAGCGACGAGAGAAGGAGGCGCATGAGGCCCGCATACTCAGTTGGGGCGCCGCGGCAACCTTGGCGACGCCCCCGGGCGCTGACGGGCGCTTCAGTTCAGCATGCGCGGCAACACGAAGTAGAGGTCGACGTCGTCGTCGCACTCCACGCAGCGGCCGCGCACCACGCGGAGCCCCAGGCGCGTCGTCTCGCCCAGCGGCGTCACGCGGCCACCGCACGGGCAGCGCGCGGCGGCGACCGCGTCGTCGAGCACGTGCCGGGAGGTCAGCACCAGCGGGTGATCGGCGCTGTACCCGGGCAGCGAGGCCCGCACGGAGGCGAGGCGGCGCTTGAGCCACCGGCGACGGACGCCGCGCGCGGTCCAGACGGTGAGGGCGAGCAGGAGCGCGGCGAGCAGCAGATCCACCGGCGCATCTGGCCACGACGCGGCGGGGAACGACAGCCCTCGTCACCGGCGCCCGCCCGACCTGGCGACGGCTCGCCCTGGCGACGGCTCGCCCTGGCGACGGCTCGGCCTGGCGACGGCTCCACCTGGCGACGGCTCCACCTGGCGACGGCTCCACCTGGCGACGGCTCGACCTGACGACGGCTCGACCTGGCGACGGCTCGACCTGACGACGGCTCGACCTGACGACGGCTCGGCTTGACGACGGCTCGGCTTGGCGACGGCTCGGCCTGGCGCCCGCTCGACCTCGCGTCGCGGCGGCCCGCGTGGGAGAAGCGGCCGCCCATGAAGCCCCCGCAGGGTGTCCCCTCCCGCGCCACGTGGAACGACGAGCTCGAGCGCTTCGAGCACGGCGAGACCGGCCCCGGCGGCCAGCGCCACGGCGCCTGGCGCGCGTGGGATGCGCCCGGCGTGCTGCGCGAGACCTCGCTGTGGGTCGACGGCCTGCGCCACGGCATCACCCGGCGCTTCGACGAGGGCGGGGGCCTCCGCGAGGAGGGCGCCTTCGAGACGGACCAGCCCGTGGGCGTGTGGCGCAGCTTCGACGAGCTCGGCCGGCTCCTCGAGGAGGCCGAGTACGCCCAGGGCGTGCGCCACGGAACGAGCCGCCGCTTCGCCGCCGACGGCGCCCTCGTGGACCTCAGCACCTGGGCCCGCGGCGTGCGCGAGGGCGTGCGGCGCCTGGGCCCCGTGCGCGGCCGCTACGCCGACGACCTCCCCGTCGGCGACTGGGAGTACCTGGGCGCCCACGAGGTCGTCCTGCGGACCGCGTCGGTGCGCGTGGTTGACGAGGCCGCGGCGCTGCGCAGCGGCGAGGATCCCGAGGCGCTGCTGGCGCAGTCGTCGAAGCTGCTCAAGAGCGAGCGCGTGGCCGAGGCGCTCCTCGCGGCGGCGCGCGCCGGCGGCCAGACGGGAGACGTCTCGCCCTTCGTGGGGCTGCTGGCGGGGAGCGCCCTGCCCTTCACCCGGCCCGACGCCGAGGCCCTCAGCGCCACCTACGCGGAGGAGACGCCCTCGGTGCGCGCGCTGCTCGCCGGGCTGGTGATGGGCTTGCACGCGCCGACGCTCCTGCGCGCCCTGGCCGCGCGCGTCGCGGAGCTGGGGCGCCCGCGCGTGGCCCTGGAGCTGCTCAACGCCGCGGTGCTCCTCACGCCGCGCGACGAGGTGACGCGCGAGGCGCGCGCCCTGGCGCTCCTTCGCTGCTGGCTGCCCGAGCTCGTCGACGCGGACCTCCCGCGGCTGTCGGCCCCCGCGCGGGCGCGTGTCGAAGGGCTGCGACAGCTCGCGGGCGCGCCCTTCACCTTCGCGCCCGCCCGCGTCGTGCCGCCGTCGCGGCTCGAGGGCGAGGTGCCCGCCTCGCTCGCGCAGCCGCTCGCCGCGGTGCGCGAAGTGCTCTCTCAGTACGCCGCGCGGCTCGAGGCGGTGCGCGTGGCCCTCTCGGGTGTCGCGGAGCTGCCCGACGTCTCACACCTCGCGCCGGCACAGGCGCACGCGCCGCCTGACGACTCGCACTACGCACCGGCCCGAACCGATGGCTCGCGCCTCGCGCCCGTCGCGGCGCTGCCGAACGACTCGCGCCTCGCGCCAGCCTCGGCGCCGCCGAACCACGCCCGCCTCGTGCCCGGCCCGGCGCTGCCGAATGACTCGCGCCTCGCGCCCGCCTCGGCGCTGCTCGACGACTCGAGCCTCGCCCCGGCCCCGCCCGACGACTCGCGCCTCGCGCCCGCCTCGGCGCGGCAGGACGACTCGCACCACGCACCGACCTCGGCGCGGCGGGACGACTCGCGCCTCTGCCCGGCGCGGCCCGACGGCTCGCACCTTGCCCCGGCGTTGCTCCCCGAGGCGGCGCTCTGCCTCGACGGCCTCGACCCGCTGCGGCTGCTCGAGCTGGCGCAGGCCGACTGGGCGGCCCTGGGCTGGCTCTGCTGGGCCGTCGGCCTCGACGAGGTGGCGCGCCCGGCCGCCCTCGCGCCGCGGCGGGCCTTCGCGCGCGCCTTCGCGCACTGCCAGGCGCGCTGCCTCGCCCTCGAGCTGGAGGCGCCGACCGAGCCGCTGGCCGAGGCGCGGCTGCGCCACGAGCTCGAGACGCTCGCCATGTTCCGCTGGCTGACGAAGAATGGCGCCTCGTCCCCCTGGCAGGAGGACCTCCGCGAGCCATGAGCGACCCCACCTTCACGCTCCCTCCACAGCTGTGGACGGCGCTCCAGCAGGCCAGCGTGGAGATGGGCGTGCCCGCGCCGCAGCTCGTGAACCAGGCCCTCTTCACCTGGGCGAAGCTACACGGCTACCTCGCGCCCAGCCCGGTGGCGCCGCCGGCCCTCACCGACGCCGAGGTGGCGCGCCTGGCCCACGCGGCGCTCGAGCGGCGGCCCGCGCGCCCCGACGCGCCGCTGCCTCCGCAGGACGCGCCCCGGGTGCCCGAGCCGGAGCCCGAGACGAACCGCGTGCCGGTGGTGGCCGACCCCGAGGACGAGCCCCAGTGGCTGGTGCGCTCGCCGGCGAACGTAGAGCCCTACGAGTCGACCGCTCCCGGCGTCCAGAAGGTGCGGCAGGTGGTGCTGTGCGTCGAGGGCCGCGAGGTGACGGTGGACGCCGAGCGCTACATCATCGGCCGCGACGTGAGCTGCCACCTCACCATCGACTCCTCACGGCTTTCGCGGCAGCACGCGGCCATCCTCCTGCTGGGCGAGGTGGTGGTGCTGGAGGACCTGCGCAGCTCCAACGGCACCTGGCACGGCGGGCAGCGGGTGGAGCGCGCGACGCTGGCCCACGGCGACGAGGTGTACCTGGGCGAGACGCTGGTGCGCGTCGAGTTCCGCTGAGCGCCTTCAGCGCGCCTTCTCTCCCACCGAAAACAGTCCATCGCCCGCCAGAGAAAGGTGGCACGGTGGGGCCGCAGCGCCCCCGCCTCGGAGATTTGCTCCCATGAAGGCAGCCAAGAAGGCCCGCGGCCAAAAAGAGAAGTCAGCCGCCGCCCCTGACCGCTTCCCCGTCGTCGGCCTCGGCGCCTCGGCGGGTGGGCTCCCCGCCTTTGAGGCCTTCTTCTCGGGCATGCCCGCCGGCGCCAAGCCGGGCATGGCCTTCGTCCTCGTGCAGCACCTCGCGCCGGACCACAAGAGCATCCTCGCGGAGCTCGTCCGCCGGGCGACGACGCTCGAGGTCTTCGAGGTCGAGGACGGGATGCCGGTGCGGCCCAACTGCGCGTACATCATCCCGCCCGGGCGCGACATGGCGCTGCTCGACGGGCACCTGCACCTGCTCGAGCCCTCGGCGCCGCGGGGCCAGCGGCTGCCCGTCGACTTCTTCTTCCGCTCCCTCGCGCAGGACCAGGGCGACCGGGCCATCGGCATCGTGCTCTCGGGCACCGGGAGCGACGGCGCGCAGGGCGTGCGGGCCATCAAGGGCGAGGGCGGCATGGTGATGGCGCAGCGCCCCGACACGACGGACTTCGCGGGCATGCCGCAGAGCGCCATCGCCACGCAGATGGTGGACTTTCAGCTCGCGCCGGCCGAGATGCCCGCGCAGCTCCTCGCGTATGTCGCGCACGCCTTCGGGAAGCTCGCGCGCCCCACGGCCGCCGGGGCGGCTGGCGAAGAGAACGTGCTCAAGAGCGTCTGCGTGCTCCTGCGCGCGAAGACGGGCCACGACTTCTCGCAGTACAAGCCCAGCACCATCAACCGGCGCGTCGATCGCCGCATGGCGGTGCACCAGATCGACACCCTGCCGAACTACCTCGCGTACCTGCAGCAGACGCCATCCGAGGTCGACGCGCTCTTCCACGACCTCCTCATCGGGGTGACGAGCTTCTTCCGTGACGAGGAGGCCTTCAAGGCGCTGGCAGACGTCGCGGTGCCCCGGCTGCTCGCCGACCGCGGGCGGGGCGAGGCGATCCGCGTCTGGGTCGCTGGGTGCTCGACGGGGGAAGAGGCCTACTCCATCGCCATGCTGCTCACGGAGCAGCTCGAGAAGCGCCAGCACCACGTCACGCTGCAGCTCTTCGCGACCGACATCGACGACCGGGCCATCACCACCGCGCGCGCGGGCGTCTACTCCGCCGGCATCGCGGCCGACGTCTCGCCGGAGCGCCTGCAGCGCTTCTTCACCGTCGAGCCCGACGGCCGCTCGTATCGCATCAAGAAGAGCATTCGAGACCTGGTCGTCTTCTCGCAGCAGGACCTGCTCAAGGACCCGCCGTTCTCCCGCCTCGACCTGCTGAGCTGCCGGAACCTGCTCATCTACCTGGGCCCGGCGCCCCAGAAGCGGCTCATTCCGCTCTTCCACTACTCGCTCAAACCCACGGGCCTGCTGCTGCTGGGCACCTCGGAGGGCATCGGCGACTTCGACGCGCTCTTCGAGCCCCTCGACCGGAAGGCCAAGCTGTACGCGCGCAAGGACGACCACCAGGTCAGGCGTGGCCCGGGCCGCGGGTTCGCGCCGGCCCTGGCCGTGACGGACGACGCCGGCGCCCAGCCCCCACGGCGCGCGACCCCGCCGGCGAAGCTCTCGGCCCGCGAGGTGACGGAGCTGGCGCTCCTGCAGCAGGCCATGCCGGCCGGCGCGCTCGTCAACCGGCGCGGCGACGTCGTCTACCTGCATGGCCGCACGGGGCTGTTCCTCGAGCCGTCACCCGGCGACGCTGGGTCGAGCAACCTGCTCCAGATGGCGCGTGAGGGGCTGCGGCCGGCGCTCTCGACGGCGCTCCATCGCGCCTCGACGACGCAGGAGGTCGTCCACTGCCCGGGGCTGCAGGTGAAGACCAACGGGCACTTCACGCGGGTCAACGCCACCGTTCACCCGGTGGAGCTGCCGGCCGGCTCGTCGCTCGAGGGCCCGCTCTTCCTCGTCACCCTGGAAGAGGCGCTCGGCGCGGGGCCCGCGCTGGGGCCAGCCTCCGGCGGCAACGAGGGCGAGGGCGACGCGCACGTCGAGGCGCTCCGGCAGGAGCTGCGCGCGAAGGAGGAGTACCTCCAGAGCATGAACGAGGAGCTCGAGAGCTCGACGGAGGAGCTCCGCTCGTCGAACGAAGAGATGCAGTCGGTCAACGAGGAGCTGCAGTCGACCAACGAGGAGCTCGAGACCTCGAAGGAGGAGCTGCAGTCGGTCAACGAGGAGCTGGCGACGGTGAACAACGAGCTCCAGACGCGGGTGCTCGACCTCTCGCAGGCCAACAACGACATGAACAACCTGCTGGCGGGCACGGGCATCGGCACCGTCTTCGTCGACTACCAGCTGCGCATCATGCGCTTCACGCCAGCGGCCAGCGCCATCACCAACCTCATCCACACCGACGTGGGGCGGCCGGTGGGGCAGATCGTCTCGAACCTGGTCGGCTACGACCGCCTCGCGGCCGACACGCAGCAGGTCCTCGACACGCTCGTCAGCAGGGAGGTCGAGGTGCAGAGCACCGCGGGCCGCTGGTACGCGATGCGCATTCAGCCCTATCGGACGCTGGAGAACGTCATCGAGGGGGCCGTCATCTCGTTCATCGACACCACCGACGTCGTGGAGGCGCGCGAGGCCCTGCGCAAGGCCAACGAGCTGCTCCGGCTCGCCGTGGTGGTGCGCGACTCGCGCGACCCCATCACCGTGCAGGGGCTCGACGGCCGCACGCTGGCCTGGAACCCCGCCGCGACGCGGCTCTACGGCTGGACCGAGGCCGAGGCCCTGCTGCTCAACGTGCGCGACCGCGTGCCAACCGCGCTGCGGCAGGAAGAGCTGGCGCGGATCGAGCGGCTGAGCCACGACGAGCGCCTGGCCCCCTACGAGAGCCAGCGGCTCACCCGGAGCGGCGCCACGGTGGACGTGTCGATCGTCGCGACGGTGCTGCTCGACGAGGCCGGGGCGGCCTACGGCATCGCCACCACGGAGCGCGCCCGCCAGCCCGTGACAGGAGGCACGCCATGACGCCCGAGGAGAAGCTGCGACTGGAGGCCGAGCGCGCTGCCGCGGCCGAGGCGGGCAAGACGCTGGAGGAGCTCGAGGCGCGCTCACCGGCCATGGTGCGCGAGACGCTGCACGAGCTGCGCGTGCACCAGATCGAGCTCGAGATGCAGAACGAGGAGCTGCGCCGCGCGCGGGTCGAGCTGGAGCTCTCGCGGACGCGGTACTTCGACCTCTACGAGCTGGCGCCGGTGGGCTACTGCACCCTGAGCGAGGCGGGCCTCGTCCTCCAGGCCAACCTCACCGCCGCGAGGCTGCTGGGGATCCCGCGGAGCGCGCTGGCGAACCGGCTCTTCGCGCGCATGGTTCGCCGCGAGGACCAGAGCACCTACCACCGGCTGCGCGTGCAGTTGCTGGCGACCGGGGAGCCCCAGGAGTGCGAGGTGCGCATCACGAAGGACGACGGCACCTCGTTCTGGGCCCACCTCAACGTCACCCTCGCGCCGAGCGACACAGGCGGGCCCCAGAGCCGGCTGGTGCTCAGCGACATCTCCGCCACCAAGCAGGCTGAGCTCGCCGCGCGCGAAGGCGAGGTGCGCTACCGGAGCCTCTTCTCGCGCGCGAGCGACGGCATCGCGCTGTTGTCTCTGTCGGGCCAGCTGCTGGACGTCAACGACGCCTTCGCGCGCATGCACGGCTGGCCGGTGCCCGAGCTCCAGCGCCACGGCCTGGGGATGCTGGACAAGGCCGGCGTCGCCCTGGCGCCCGCCCGGCTCGAGCGCCTCGCGGCCGGCGAGGTGCAGACCTTCGAGGTGGAGCACCGCCACCGTGACGGGCACCCGCTCTCGCTCGAGGGCTCAGTGAGCCAGGTGGCCATCGAGGGCGAGCCGCACCTGCTCGCCTCGTACCGCGACATCACCGAGCGCAAGCGCCTCCAGGCCGCCCTCGCCCAGAGCGATCGCCTGGCCAGCATGGGCCTGCTGGCCTCCGGCATCGCCCACGAGATGAACAACCCGATGGCCTACGTGCTGGGCAACGTGGAGCTGCTCTCGACCGAGCTGCCCAGGCTCTTCGAGGTGACGAAGCGGCTCCTCGCGGGCGAGCCCGCCGGGCCGTTCGAGCCGGCGCAGCTCGACGACGCCATGGAGCACGCGCGCGACGCGCTCGAGGGCACGCTGCGCATCAGGCAGATCTCCCGAGACCTGGGCGGCTTCAGCCGCATCGACCGGGCCGAGCTGCAGCCCGTCGGCCTCAACCTCGCCCTCGAGAACGCCCTGCGCATGGCGCACAACGAGGTGAAGTACCGCGCCTCGGTCGTCAAGGAGCTGGGCGCCCTGCCCCCGGTGCTGGCCTCGCCCGGCAAGCTGGAGCAGGTGTTCTTGAACCTCATCCTCAACGCCGCGCACGCCATCCCCGAGGGGCAGGTCGACCGCCACCGCATCACCCTGCGCACGTGGGTGGAGGGTGAGGCGGTGTTCGCCGAGGTCGCCGACACCGGCTCGGGCATCGAGCCGCAGCACCTCGAGCGCATCTTCGAGCCCTTCTTCACCACCCGGGCGCAGGGCGGGGGCTCGGGCCTGGGCCTCTCCATCTGCCGGACCATCGTGCAGGAGGCTGGCGGCGAGCTCCGCGTCGTGAGCACCCCGGGTCAGGGCGCCCGCTTCATCGTGCGGCTGCCCGCCCACCGGCTCGTGGTGGCGCCGCCCCCGGACCCCTCGCCGACGCCCGTGCTGGCTCCGGCTTTGGCGCCGGCCCCCGCCCCGGCCGTGCGGGGCCGGGTGCTGGTCATCGACGATGAGCCCCAGCTCCGCAAGCTGCTGCAGCGGTCGCTGGGGCTGCAGCACGACGTCGTCACCGCGGCGTCGGGGCGCGAGGCGAAGGCGATCCTCGAGACCGACGGCGCCTTCGACGTCATCTTGTGCGACCTCATGATGCCCGAGATGACCGGCATGGACCTGCACGCCTGGCTCACCCAGCACGACGCCGCGCTCGCGCAGAAGGTCGTCTTCATCTCCGGCGGCGCCTTCACCCCCGGCGCGCAGCGTTACCTGGAGCAGTGCCGCAACCTGCTCATCGACAAGCCCTTCGACCCAGCCGAGCTCCTGCGAGAGGTCGCCCAGCGCGTCGTCGCGGCGCGGAGCGCGTCGTGAAGACCGACTTTCCGCTCGTGTGCGTAGGCGGCTCCGCGGGCGGGCTCGACGCGTACATCCGCCTGCTCAAGGCGCTGCCGGGCGACCTGGGCGCGGCCATCGTCATCGTCAACCACATCATCCACACGCCGACCCGGTTGCACGAGGTGCTCCCCCGCTTCACGCCGATGCCGGTGGAGCTCATCACCGAGAAGCTCGAGCTCTCCCCCAACCGGGTCTTCATCATCCCCTCCGGCAGAGACCTCCACGTAGACGAAGACGGCACCTTCCGGCTCGAGCAAATCTCGAAGCCCTCGGGCTGGCCCGACGTCATCACCGTCTTTCTGCGCTCGCTCGCGACGCACTGGGAGGGGCCGCTCGTCGCCGTCATCGTCTCTGGCTACGACGGCGACGGGGCCGAGGCGCTGCGCGACATCAAGGCGGCGGGGGGCCTCACCATCGCGCAGCGGCCTGAGACGGCGAAGCAGCCCGACATGCCCCAGACCGCCATCGAAACCGGCAACGTCGACCTCGTCTTGTCGCCTGAGGAGATCGCCGCGGAGATCCGCCGCGTCGCGCGCGCCTGAGTTCGCCGCGCGAGGTGGCCGTCACAGCGGCGCGTCGAGGAAGTCGGGCCTCAGGTCCGTCACCTGGCCCCAGGTGGCGTTGAGGCGGTCGGCGCCCGGCACGGGGCCGTTGATGACGACGCCGAAGTCGAGCCGCAGCACCTCGCGGTTGAGCTGCGGGAGCAGCAGCCGCAGCCCGATGCCGGTGGTGTGCGTGAAGACGGGCACCGAGTCGTAGGCCGTGCCCACGTCGTAGAAGAGCACCAGGCCGAGCCAGTTCGTCCACAGCTCGATGGGCTTCGCGCGGTACTCCACGTTGGCCAGCACCAGGTTCCGGCCGGTGAGCTGCTCGGGGAAGGCGCCGCGCAGGCCCGTGGAGCCCCCGAGGAGGAGCTGCCGGTTGTCGAGGTCGTTGCCCTTCACGTCGACGAGCAGGCGGGTGACGAGGCGGCCGCCCCAGAACTGCGGGCTGTAGTTCGACACCTCGAAGGCGAGGCGCTGGTTGGCCGGCGCGAGGCCCGGCCGCAGCCGCACCGCCCCGGCCACCGTCACCGTGAGGAGATCGTCGCGCGCGTAGAGCCGGTAGCGGAGCGAGCCGCCCACCTCGACGAAGTTCGACGGCGCGAAGGGCAAGGGCAGCGCCCAGCGCGCCTGCGCCAGGGCCCGCCAGCCGAGCTGGTAGTCCTCCGAGAGCTCGAAGCTGTCGATGTTCTTGAGCACCTTGAAGTCGGAGGGGAAGGCGCGCACCTGGGCGCCGAGGAAGGTGACGTTCTCGGAGCGCGGCAGGTAGGTGGCGGTGAGCCACGCGGCCTTGTCGGCGTCGAGGCCCGGGGGCGTGTACTGCCGCGAGTAGCCGCCGACGGAGCCGGTGACGTCGAGCTTGATGGCCCGGCCGAAGCTGCGCGTCAGGGCGGCCTCGGCGGCGAGCTCGCGCACGTCGTACACCAGCGGTACGCGCTCGCCGCCCCCTGCGCCCGGGTACTCCACCTCCCAGATGTTGGCGCCCCGGAAGACGCGCCGGCGCCGCACGTTCCACGAGCCGTCGAGGAGGAAGCCCCACTGCTGATCGAGCGTGATGAGCGGCTGGCCCACGGCGACGCTGCCCACCGAGCCCTCGAGCGCCCCGCTGGCGCGGTTGAAGAGGAGCGCGGCCGACTCGCCGAAGTACCAGCGCGAGCCGAAGAGGCGCCGCTCGATGAAGGTCTGCCCCACCGAGAAGGTGTCCAGGCGCACCACGGTGCTGACCGCGAGCTGCTGGCCCCAGCCGTTGAAGTTCACCTCGACGAGCTGCAGCTGCAGGAACTGGAGCAGCGAGCCGATGAGGGTGAAGGCGTTGGACAGGCGCAGGCTCCAGCGGTCCTTGGTGATGACGAGCAGCGCCACGCCGCCGGCCTTGCCCTGCACCGCCACCACCCGCACCACCGCGAGGAGGAAGAGGCGCCGCAGGTTGCGCTCCGTCTCCTGCACGCGGTGCGCGTCCCAGGTGTCGCCGGGCGCGAGCAGCACCTCGCGGCGGATGACGCCCTCGCGGGTGCGCACGTGGATCCAGTTGAGGAAGGCCGGGTACGGGTCCGACGGCGCGATGATGTCCTCGCTGGCGATGAGGACCTCCTCGACGCGGCGGCCGGCGGGGTCGGGCTCGAGCACGCGGGCGTGCTGCGCGAGGCCCCACTCGACGAGGCGCTCCTCGTAACCGGTGTCCTGCGACGCGGGCACCGCGGCGAGCGCCGCCAGCAACCACGCCGTCACCTCGACGCTCCCGGGCGCATCAGCGCGGTGACGCTAGCAGCCTTCGCGAAGGCTCGTGGCGCCCTACTCGGGGTCGCAGGGCCCGGCGCAGAAGTTCACCGCCTCGTCGCGCGCGCCGAAGAAGGCGCCCAGCTGCTGCAGCGCCGGGAGCAGCCGCCGCACCCCCTCGTGCACCTCGTTGCCCTCGGGCGCCGGCCGCGCCTCCTCGTAGACGGCGCGGAGGTCGACGCCCAGGTCGTACACCGCGTTGACGGACTCGGTGGTGGGCGAGGCCACCGGCTCGAGGCCGTAGATGGCGGGCACCGCGGGCTCGAGCTGCTTGAGGCCGAGCAGCCGCGCGTGGAGGAAGGCGGCGAGGTTCGGCACCTCGGGGTCGCCCAGGCCCGTCTGCATCAACACCCGGCGCGGCGCGTTGCCAGGCAGCGGCTCGGCGAGCACGTAGCGGGCCCAGAAGGCGCCGTCGATGCGGTCGAAGTACGGCTGCAGCGTGGCCTCGAAGCGGCGGCGATCGAGCGGCGCCTTCATGTCGAGGAGCAGGAAGATGTCGCTCAAGGGCCGCGAGCGCGACAGCGCGTGGCTCAGCCCCGCCCCGCCCTGGTTGAGCCCGATGCGCGTGAGCCCCGGGTGCACCGCCGCCAGCATGCCGGCGAGGATGTGGCCCTGGCTGATGCCCATGAAGCGCGCGGCCTCCGCCGGGTAGAGCGGCGCGCCGGCCTCGTCCTGAAACTCCGGCAGCTCGCGCAGCGGGCCGGCGATGGCGGCGCTGAAGACGAGGTGGTTCGCCATGCCCTGGTGCACGCCGTCGGTGAAGGCCAGCGCCCGGCTCGGGCGGTTGGCCACGGCCTCGAAGGTGCTCGCGAGGTCCACCCGCGACATGCCCCACCAGTCGATGGAGAAGAGGACCGCCCGCGAGTGGCGCGCGATGTCGCGCGGGTTCTGTGACAGCGCCTCGTCGCGGGTGCTGAAGGCGCCGTGGCCGTAGCCCAGCGCCGTGGCCGGCCCCGGCTCGTCGCGCAGCACCAGGGGCACCTGCGCGAGGAAGGGCACGCGCATGGTGCCGTTCTGCTGCACCGTGCCCGCCGCGTCGCGGTGGAGCGCCGCGCCCGGCTCCGAGGAGGCGAGGAAGAGCGGCACCTCGACCGTGCCCCGCACCCGGCGCCAGAGGTCGGGCTCGGCGAGGAGCTCCACCTGCGTCAGCGTCACGGCCGGCGCGCGCGTCGCCAGCCACGCCAGCGTCAGCTCGCGCACGCGCAGCATGTCGGCCGCCGTCCACGCGTCGGAGCCGGTGGTGAAGGCCCACGCGAGCTGCACCTGCTCACGCGCGACGCCCGCGGCCTTCAGCGCGGGGAAGACGTCGACCTCGAAGCGGCGCTGCAGCGGCTCGAGCACCGCGTCGCCCCGGGCCTGGTCATCACGCAGTCGGCGGAAGCCCTCGGGGGCGGCCACCAGGGCGCCATCGGCTCCTTTCAACTGCTGGAAGGCCACCACGTAGCGCGTGCGCTCGCGCAGCCCGACGAGCGGGTGGAGCACGAGGGCCTGCGACTCTGGCGAGCTGGCGCGCGGGTCGCGGTCGACGAAGTGCGGAAGCAGCCGGCCGCTGTCGGCTTCGATCAACACCGAGGCGCTCTCGGGGCGAGCGCTCGACGCGGGGTCGTCGAAGTAGCCGGGCAGGTGCGAGCCCGACACGTCGGCCGGGAAGACGGCGGTGGGCATGGGCAGGCGCGACGCGCCGTCGATGGGCCGCCAGGCGCCGAGGTCGGCCACGCCGCCGCGGTCAGTCCGCGGGCGGGCCGCGGCGGTCAGCACCACCCGCGCGCCGCCAGGCAGCGTGTCGTCGGGCACCCGGAAGTAGTCCGAGGGGAACGGCAGGAGGCAGTCGGCCCCGCTCAGCAGCGGCTGGCACCCCTCGGGGAGCTCCAACGGAGGCAAGGCCGCCGGGGGGCAGCCCGCGGCGGACACCAGCAAGCAGAGCGCGGCGAGGCGGCGGGCCATGCGCGCCCTCGTATTCCACCCCGCGCGGTGCCGTCGAGCCC
>CAYUZK010000028.1:18265-40409 GCA_964449625.1 uncultured Archangium sp. | reverse complement strand
AAGACGAGCTCCACGGTGGCGCCGCTCACGGCGGGCGGCGGGGGCGCAGCGGCGAGGAGGGTAAGGCAGGTCAGGGCGAGCATGCCGCGAGGCTACCAGCCGCGACGACGAGCGGTTCAACGCCGCGGGGAGTGGCGGCGCGCGAGGCGTGATGGCGCGCGTGAGACCTGCGGGCCCTGCCAGGCCCCGGCCAGACGATCGACGTCCGCTACGAGGCCGGCTGCTTCCCCTGAGTGGGTGGGGCCCTCTGCAGCCAGTCAGGCTGCTGGCTTGAACTGCTGACTCGCTCTGGTTCCCTTCCCCGTTCCGGGGTGTGCGGAGTGATTGCCCACCAGCTCTCGGAACTTCCTCGGCACCGCAGCAGCCCTCACGGGAGCGGGCGGCCTGCCGCGATCAGGAGGGATCAGCCGCGGCTCGATGGACACCCGCTTCTCGCCCAACAGCTGGCGACGAACCTCACGGCCGATCACCTCCGCAAGGAGGGACGGCACCGCGTTGCCGAGCTGCTTGTGTACCGAGGCGTGCTTTCCGACGATGACGACATCGTCGGGGAAGGTCTGCAGCCGGCAGAGTTCCCGCATGCTGAGCCGGCGGTTGTTCCAGTGGAACGGCCCGACCGCTGGTCCAGGCTGTGCCTGAATGGTCCACGACGGGCGATCCTTCGCCAGCTTGAGCAGGAACGTCCAGTACCGGCGGCGCCAGCCGAACAGCGGCAGCCCACCACCACGATCGGTGTGCCAGAGGTAGTTGTTCCCCTCCGGAATGCTCGGCAGCAGCTCGGACCACTTCCCGCGCATCGCGAGATGGTCCGCATCGACTGGTTCGGGCAGGTCACCCAGCGCGTCCCATGTCGTCCTCATCGGCGGCAGCGCCGCCGCCTGAAGCAGCAGCGGTTGCTCGTCTGGCATCCCGAACCTCGGCTCGGGGAACCGGAACTGTGTTCCGTCCCGTGACGCGACCAGGAAGAAGCGCTCCCGGAGCTGGGGAACGCCGTACTCGGCCGCATTCAGCACGCGGAAGGTGGGCTTGTAGTTGCTCTTCGTCTTGCGGTTGATCTGCGCAATTCGGGTGAGGAGGAGCTGGAGCCCCTCGTCCTTGCCGCTGAAGGCGAGCCCGCTCACGTTCTCGAGGACGAACGCCCTGGGCAGGGCCTCCTCCACGACGCGAAGGTAGGCCGAGAGTGTGTCGGCGCGGGGATCGTCGAGGCGCGCAGAATCGCCGTGCGCCCAGTACCCCGCCTTCGAGAAGGGCTGGCAGGGCGGACCACCAATCAGGAGGTCGGCTTCCTTCGGCTTCAGGCCGGCGGTCTCGAGCAACTCAGCGGTCGGCACGTCGAAGATGCTGCGCTCGATCACGGGCCAGCGCCGATTGTGGCGCAGCGTTTCACAGCAGTCGTGATCGAACTCGAGTGCGACCGCCGTGTCGAAGCCGGCCGCCTCGAACCCGTAGTCCATGCCCCCCGCGCCGCTGTAGAGGCTGATGAGCTTTCGCATGAAACCGGCTCCTAGCACACGGGTCCGACAGGTTTCAGGCGGCTGCAGCCCGGAGCACGCTCGCCGCGTCCTGGCTCCAGCGGTCGTCCACCTTGACGTTGTTCGACAGCTTGCCGCGGCACCGGGTGTGGGCGTCCAGGCGCTTCGATTGGACGTAGCGGTACTCCCAGGCCTCCGTCACCGCATGCAGGCACGCGGCCACCACGTCGAAGTCACGGGGCGAGTAGTACCTCGAGCAGGGGTCGCTCTTCGAGGCACGGGTTCGCTGGAAGTCGACGCGCGCGAGGTGGTCCGCGGTCCGCTTCCGAAGGACGTTCTTGCACTCCACGGTCACGGGCGTGCCTTCGAAGTCGAGGAGGATGTCGGGGCCGCCCTCCTCGTCGATGCGGCGGCAGTTCGTCACACCCCGGACCGACTGGAGACGCGTGACCAGGTGCTCCTCCGCGACCCAGCCGCGCACGGCCATCTTCAGGCGCCGCGCGCTGGCGATCAGGTCGAGCACTGCGGACTCGGGCATCTCGAACTCACGAGCGAGGTCATGGAGGTGCGCAGGTCCGGGAAGAACGAGTGTCGGGCTGGTCACCACGTTGGTCACGGCCCGGGTGTCGGGCTTGCGCTCGGCCAACAGCATCCGATGGCCCTGGTCCTCACCGACAGCCTCTCGTTCGAAGTCGACGTAGCGAAGAAAGGAGCGCGACGTGCCCCCGACGAGCACTTCGATGGGCTTGTCGTCCTGCGCGCGGTGGTCTCGTTCCCAGCACTGCCAGCCGGTCTTCAAGATCGCGTCAGCGCGATGCTGCTTGTACTCGATGGAAATGAAGAACCGGGTCGGGCTGTGGAGGACCGGGTCGGCCCCCACGAAGAGACGGCGCTCCAGGTCGATGCCGCAGAAGAGCGTCGTGTAGAGGAGGTAGGGGTCCTGCCACAGCGCGTGGAGTCGCTTGTCGTCGCCCCCGTACTTCACCTGGAAGCGATGCTCGTCATCGGGCCGGTTCTTCGTAAGGCGCGAGTTCGCCAGGAAGGCGTAGACGATGATCCCTCTCCGCTCGCCGGTGGGGGCTTCGAAGCTGATGCGAAACGGGGCGGTCGACGGGTCGGAGACCTGAATGATCTGGCAGCCACACTTCTCGAGCGCGTCGAGGACGAAGTCGAGGAGCGCGGCCTTGTCGCGGCGGCGAACGGAATACTCGCGGTACTCGTGCATGGAAGCGGAGTCTACGCTCGGACGGAAGCAGAGGGTGTGCCTCAGCGGTGGTCGGCTGAGGCACGCAGCCACGAACCCGAAGTGCCCGCGGCCGGTCGACCTCCCCTCGAGGTCGGCTGGCCGCCCGTTTCACGCCCCCGTCACCGCGCCAGCCGCGCCCCGTCGAGCCCGTGCGGCCGCGGCCACCCGCCAGACGACACCGGCAGCGCGTTGAGCGGGTACGCCTCGAGCACCACGCCGCCGTCGGGCCGCCGCGCCGTCACCACCAGCGCGCTCGTCGCGAAGTGCGCCGACAGCACCGCGCCCGACGCCTCCGGGAGCCGGCACAACAAGCGCCGCTGCCCCTCGCTGAAGACCTGCAAGAAGGCCTGCGCGCCGGCGTCGAAGTCCGCCCGCACCACCGTCGCCACGGCGCCCGGCTGCTCGTCGAGCAGCGTCGTGGCGACGAGCCGCGTCTCCACCCCACCGGGGAGCACCTGCACGTCCCACCGCGCCTGGCCGCTCGTCGGATCGAACACCCGCAGCCACGTCTCCCTCGACAGCTCCGGGCACGCCAGGCCCGCGTCGCAGCGCTGGTAGAAGACGTCGACGGCATCCCGCGCCGCGAGGGTCTCCTCCTCCAGCACCGCGAGCGCGCCCGCGTCAGCCCAGTCGAGGACCACCGCGCGCCACCCACCGTCCGACTCCGGCGAGAGCCGCGTGCCTGCGCCCACCAGCACCGCCGCGCCCTCAGTCAGCACGCCTTCGCCGCTGGCGACCGAGAAGGCCTCGGTGTCCACGCCCCCATCGGCGAGCAGCGCCACGCGCGTCAGCAGGCCGGCGTCCGCGTCCCACGCGAAGAGCGCGGCGCCGCCCGCGAGCGAGGCGCCCGGCCCCACCGCCGCCAGCGCGCGCGTGCCGCCGTCGGCGTCGGCGAAGGCCACCAGCCCACCATCGGCCAGCACCGCCACGAGCCCGTCGTCGGTGATGACGAGCTGCCGCCGCGCGACCGGCACCTCGAGCGCCTCGCGGAGCTCGCCCGTGCTGCGCGCGCGCACCTCGAGGCCGCCGTCGGCGCGCAGCACCACGCCCGCCGGGCCCACGGCCCACACCTCGCGAGGCGCGCGATCCTCGTACGGCCGCGTGAAGCGCTCGAAGCCCGTCGTGGTGTACGAGGCGAGCGCGCAGCTGAGCGCCGGGCCGGCGTCCGCGCCGTCACCTCCGTCGACGTCTCCCGCGTCGACCCCGCCGCCGTCGTCACCGCCGTCGACGCCGCCGTCCTCGTCACCCCCGTCGAGCGCCTCCGGCGCGCCGCCGTCCACCGGCACGCCGCACACCGAGACGAAGAGCTGGCTCCCGGCCGAGGCGAGGTCGCCGGTGGGCTCCACCGCGAGGGGCGCGCTCCAGTCCGCCTCCCACTGGCCCACGAAGGTGCGCGCGCAGACGTCGTTCTGGCAGGTGCCCTCGGGCAGGCAGGCGATGGGCGGCGCGCAGGGGAAGCCCTCCGGCGTCTCGATGGCCGTGCACGCGCCGCCCGCGCACACGTGCAGCGACACGCAGTCGGCCGAGCCGCAGGGCGTGCTGTCGGCGGCGGGCGCCTCGCCGCAGCCGGTGGTGGGCGCGCAGGTGGCGACCTGGCAGGCGACCGTGGGCGTCGGGCAGGTCACGGGCGTGTGCACGCAGCCCACCTCCATGGAGCAGGCGTCGTTGGTGCACAGATCGTTGTCGTCGCAGCGGCGGGCCACGCCCAGGCACGCGCCCTGCCGGCACCGCCCCTGCTCGAGGCACAGGCTCTTCGGGTCACACGGCGCGTCGTCGGGCGCCGGCGTCTCCACGCAGGCGTCGAGCTCGAGCGAGTACTCCGACACCACGCACTCCTTCGTCGGCAGGCACACCGGCGGCCGCACGCCCGTGCCCACCAGCGGCACCTCGGCCGTCTTGTCGCCCACGGTGAGGCGCAGCACGCCCTCGCTCACGCCGTCGCGCGCGCGGAAAGTGACCTCGATGGTGGTGTCGGCGCCGCCGGGCACCTCGGCCACGCGCGGCGCGGCGAAGGGCTGGTCCGTCGAGAGGCGCACCGTCACCGCCGCGCGCGTCTCCGCGGCCAGCGTCAGGGCGCGGGTGGCTGTGGCGCCCTCGAGCACGCGGCCGAAGTCGAGGCTGCGCGGCTCGACGCGAATGCCCAGCTCCACCGGGTCCACCGGCCCCGGCTGGCACCGGCACGCGGCCAGCACCACCACCCCCAGGAGCGCCGCGCACCTCATGGCCGCGACTGTGCCCGAGCCCGGCGCCAGAGGAAACGCCCCAGCACCACCAGCAAGATGACGCCGAGGAAGGCGAAGGAGATGGTGCGCCAGGTGCGGAAGAACTCGGCGATGGCCTCGGCGTTGTCGCCCACCGCGGCGCCGGCGCTCAGCAGCACCGCGTTGAAGGCCGCGGCCGACACGAGGCCCAGGGCCAGCGTCTTGCCGTACGAGACACCCGACGCGCCCGCCGCGACGAACACCACCGCGCGGAAGCTGGGGAGGAAGCGGTTGACGAGCAGCAGCCACGCGCCGCGCTTCTGCATGAGCGCCTGCGCCTTGTGGAGCTGCGCGAGCTCCAGCCCGAAGATGCGGTGATCATCAGGCCAGCCCTCGAGCTTGCGCTCCAGCGAGCGGCCCAGCGCCCACATCACCGAGGCCCCCACGGCGCTGCCCACCATGAGCGCGAGGAACACCAGCGGCAGCGAGCGCTCGCCGCGGGCCGCCCAGGCGCCGCCCAGCAGCGTCACCGTGTCACCGGGAAACGGCGGGAAGACGTACTCCAGCAGCGAGGCGAGCCCCAGGCCGAGGTAGCCCCAGGCCCCCAGCGCGCGGCTGAGCTCGTCGACGTTCTCGAACATGGCTACTCGTCGGGGTCCATCAGCGAGGGGTCGACGAAGAGGCCGCCGTGCCGCTGGGCCTGCGCCCACTGCGTCAGCGCCGGCGCCGCGACGCGCACGAAGAGGGCGAAGGCCAGCACCACCACCAGGGCCCAGGTGGCCGGCCGCGACGGGCGCGCGCGCCAGGCCCACAGGCGCTCCTGCCGCCGCTGAAAGCCCGGCGCCGCCACGTACTCGTGCCAGGCCTCGTCGCGCAGCAGCGCCGCGCTCGCGTCGTCGCCCAGGCCGACGAGCGCCTTCGCCAAGAGCACCCGCCCCTCCACCGTGCCCTTGCGGTGCCGGAGGAAGGCCTCGAGCGCGACCTTCGCCCCGGCGAAGTCACCCCGCGCCAGGCGCGCGCGGCCGCGCACCAGCTCGATCTCCCCCACGCGGAAGTCCTCGTCGAGCTCCGAGGCGTGCGCGAGCAGCTTCTCGCCCTGGTCCACGAAGCCCGCCTGCAGGCACGCCGCGCCCATGGTGAACACGCTCTGGATGTCCTCGGCCCCGCGGTCGAAGGTGGGCCGCAGCACCTCCACCGCCGCCTTGCCCCGGCCCCGCTCGACGTACAGCTGCCCCAGCTCGAGGCGCGCGCGCCCGTCGTGGGGGTTGCCCAGGAGCAGCCGCCGCAGCGTGCCCTCGCGCCGTCGCCGCATGAGCGCCCGCCACGGGTCCGGCAGCACGCCCAGCGTGAAGCGGTCCACCAGGAACCAGAAGACCAGCAGCGCCACCGCGGAGCCGAAGGGGCTCCCGGTGATGGCCGACAGGATGATCCACTGGAAGAAGCCGCTCACGAGCCCGCCCTCTACATCAGCCGCGCGCTGATGGCCGAGTGCACGTCGAAGCCCGTGTCGGTGAGGGCGAGCCGGCCCTCGTGCCACCGGGCCAGCTTCGCCGAGACGAGGTGCCGCGCGGTGGCCTCCCGCGGGGCGAGCGCCTGCCCGAAGGCCGCGCACACCGCCGCCAGGTCCACCCCGCTCGCCAGGCGCAGGCCCATGGCCAGCCGCTCCTCGAAGCGCTCCACGTCGGCCAGCACCTCCCGCGACGCCTCGGGGAGCCGGCCCGCCTCCACGTCTGCCAGGTAGCGCTCGGCGCTGCGCTGGTTCGAGTAGCGCGCCGCCTCGGCGCCGAGGAGAGAGCCGGTCGCGCCCGTGCCCAGCGCGAGGTACTCGCCGCCCGTCCAGTACAGCGCGTTGTGCCGCGAGTGGTAGCCGGGCTTCGCGTAGTTGGAGATCTCGTAGCGCTCGAGCCCGCCCACGCCGAAGGCGTCGCGCACGCGGCGCTGCATGCGCACCACCGTCTCGTCGCCAGGCAGCGTCACCTCGCCGCGCGCGAGCTGGCGGGCCAGCGGCACCTCCTCGGCCAGCGACGCCTTGTCGAGCGTCAGCGCGTAGGCCGACAGGTGCTCGGGCCCCAGCGCCACCGCGCGCAGGGCGTCGGCCTCGACCTGCGCCTCGCTCTGCCCGTGCACGCCGTAGATGAAGTCCATCGAGACGTTGTCGAAGCCCGCCGCGCGCGCGGCCTCGTAGGCGCGAGTGGCCGTGGCCCCGTCGTGGGCGCGGCCCAGGGTGGCCAGCGTCGAGGCCTCGAAGCTCTGCACGCCCATCGAGAGGCGGTTGACGCCCGCGGCCCGGTAGGCGGCGAAGCGCGCGGCGTCGGCGGCGCCGGGGTTGGCCTCCAGCGTCACCTCGCAGCCGGGCGCCAGCACCAGGCGCGCGGCCAGCGCCTCGAGCACCCGCGCCACCGAGGCGGGCGCCCACAGCGACGGCGTGCCCCCGCCGATGAAGATGGACTGCACCTCGCGGCCCGAGAGCCCGTGCGCGGCGACCCTCTCGTCGAGCTCCCGCAGCACGGCCTGCGTGTAGCGCGCGTCGGGCACCTCCCGCGCCGCGATGGAGGCGAAGTCGCAGTACGGGCACTTCGAGAGGCAGTACGGGAAGTGCACGTAGACGCCCAGCCGCGCGGCCTCGAGGCCGGTGAGCTGGTCGACGGGCGCGCGGGGCGGCGGCACTGCCTACTTCTTCGCCGCCGTCGCCTTGAGCGCCGCCTCGAGCTTCGCCACCTTCGCCCGGAGCGACGCGGCGGCCTCGATGGCCAGCTCGGCCGACATGAGCTTCTTCTTGAGGTTCTGGTTCTCGCCCTTGAGCTTCTCGAGCTCCTCGTCCGACGCGCCGCCGCCGCCGGGCATGGCCGGCATCATGCTGGTGGCCGTCGGCTCCTCGGTCTCCTCGAGCTCCTGGATGCGCGACTTGAGCTGCACCTCCATGGTCGCCATCGCCTTGAGGCGCTGCTCGAGCTCGGCCACGCGCGGGTCGGGCCCCTTCGCCCCGGCGCCGGCGCCGCGGGCCATGAACTCCTTCGCGCGGGCCTCGGCCTGAGCGGCGCGGGCCTCCTGCTGCGCGGCCTTCGTCTCGGCCGCCTTGAGGGCCTCGCGCAGCTTCGCCTCGAGCTCCTTGTTGCCGCCGCCGCCGGTCTGCGCGGCCTGGGCGAGCTGCCGCGCCTTCTGCTCGAAGGCCGCCGCCCGCTGGAGCGCCTGCTGGAGCTGCTGCTGGAGGTTCGAGCCCTGGCTGCCGGCCGCCTGCTGGGCCGCGGCGAGCTGCGCGCGCAGCTGGTCCACCTCTTCGCTGGCGCTGCCGCTCTGCGACGACACCGCGTCGAGGGTGCCCTGCAGCTCGGCCACCTCGGCCTCGGCCATCTCCACCCGCGAGCGGGCCGACTCGAGCTCGCCGTTGAGGCGCGAGACCTCCTGCTGGAGCTCCTGCACGGCCTCCACCTGGAGGTTGAGCCGCGAGACCTCCTGCTGGAGCGCGTTGGCCTGGCGCCAGGCCGACTCCATCTCGCCGCGGAGCTGCTCGACCTCGCCCTCGCGCTGCACGAGGTTGCCGTTGGCTTCCCCCAGGTCGGCCTCGAGCTCGGTGACGCGCGCCGTGTGCTGCGCGAGGTCGCTCTGGAGCTGCTGGAGCTGCCCGCGGGCCACGCCGGTGGTCTCGCGGAGCTGCGCCTCGAGCGTCGCCAGGCGTGAGCCGCTCTCTTCGCGCTCCCGGGCGAGCTCGCTCTCGACGGCGTCGGCGCGGCCGTTGGCCTCCGCCACGGAGTCCTCCAGCGCCTGCTTCTCGGCCTGGAGCGCCTCGAGGGCCGCGCGGGCCTCCTCGACGGCGGTGAGCTGGGCCGTGAGATCCGACTCCGCGGCCTCCTTCTCGGCCTTGACGCCGCCGAGCTCTGACTCGAGCTCGGTGACCCGGGCCTGGGCCTGGTCGAGCGACGACTTGCCCCACTCGGCCTCGCTCTCGAGGGTGCTCGCCTTCTGCTCGGCGGCCTCGGCGCGCTGCGTCTCGCTCTCGAGCTGCCCGGTGGCCGCCTCGAGCTCGCCCCTGAGGCGGTCGGCCTCGAGGCCGTGCTGCTGCGCCTCCTCGGCGAACTTCGCCGCCTGGGCCTGGAGCGCGTCGAACTGCTCCTTGCCCTGCGCGAGCTTCTCGCCCAGCTCCGTGATGCGATCCTGGGCGCTCGACAGCGCCTCCTTGGCGCCGATGAGCTCGTCGGCGAGCTGCTTGCGCGTCTTGCGCTCGTCGTTGAGCTGGTTGGCCGCCTCGCGGAACTGCTGCTCGACCTCGGCCAGCGCGTTGGCGACGTCGCGACGCTCGTTGTCGACCTCGGCGAAGCGCACCACGAGGTCTTCCATCTTCTTCTCGGCCGCATCCGCGCGGACGGTGTCCTTCTCGAGCATGTCCTTGAGGAGCTGGACCTGCTGGGGGTACTCGGCGGCGCGCTGCACCTCGATCATCGCCAGCTCGAGCTGGCCCTTCATCTGCGTGGCGACGCCGCGCAGCTGCTGCGCCTCCTGGTCCACCGCCTGGTAGAGCGAGCGCCCCCGCGTGAGGGCCTCGTCCTTGCCCTTCACGATGCCGCGGAAGACCTTGAGCTTCTCTTCGGCGTCGACCCCCACGGGAATGCGGGGCTCCTGCGGCTCCTGGAAGGGATCGCTGTGCGTGGGCCGCTGCACCGTCGGCGGCAGCGGTGGAATGGCGAAGGGCGGCGCCGCCATGAAGCCGCTGGGCGACGACGGCATGGGCGAGGCGTTGGGCGGCACCACGCCGGTGCGGTTGGGGATACCGGGCTGCGGCCCCGAGGCGGGCGGAAGGGCACCCGTCTTCTTGGAGCCACTGGGGAGCGGGGGCGGCAAGGGCGGAGGCCCTCCTTTCACGGCGTTCGGGGGGTCGGGTTCCGAGAACATCGAGCCTAACCTCTTCCACCGCGAGCGCGAAGTTGCGAGCGTGCCACCCGATGACATCACGCTACAGGTTGCCCAACGGACTCACGGTCGTCTCCCAGCCCCAGCGGCACGCCCCCGTCGCCGCCTTCCAGGTCTGGGTGAAGGTCGGCAGCGCCGACGAGACGCCCGAGGAGGTGGGCCTGGCGCACCTCCACGAGCACATGCTCTTCAAGGGCACCGCGCGGCGCGGGCTGGGGGAGATCGCCCGCTCCATCGAGGCCCACGGCGGCGAGATCAACGCCTGGACCAGCTTCGATCAGACCGTCTACCACGTGGTGATGGCCAGCCGGCACGCCTGGCAGGGCCTCGACGTGCTCGCCGACGCCGTGCGCAGCTCGGCCTTCGACGCCGCGGAGCTGGGCCGGGAGATCGAGGTCGTCTGCGAGGAGATCAAGCGCAGCGCCGACATGCCCTCGCGCCGCGCGAGCAAGGCCCTCTTCGCCGAGGCCTTCCGCGTGCACCCCTACGGCCGCCCCGTCATCGGCTTCGAGGCCGACGTGCGCGCCCACACCCGCGAGCGCGTGCTGGGCTTCTACGCGAAGCACTACCAGCCCTCGAACATGGTGCTCTCAGCGGTCGGTGACTACGACGAGGCCACGCTGCGGCAGCACGTCGAGGCGCTCTTCGGCGGCGACTGGGGCCGCCCGACCGCCCCGCCCTTCGTCCGCCCGAAGGAGCCCGCCTTCGAGGGGCTGCGCGTGTCCCTGGCGAAGGAGGACGTCAAGGAGGCGCACCTCCACCTGGCCTTCCAGATCCCCGGGGTGGACCACCCCGACACCGCGGCCCTCGACGTGCTGGCCATGGTGCTGGGCCAGGGCGACGCCTCGCGCCTGGCCCTCGAGGTGCGCCGCAAGCGCTCGCTCGCGCGCGACGTCAACGCCTGGGCGTGGACGCCGAAGGAGCCCGGCCTCTTCGCCGCCTCGCTGGTGACCGCGCCCGAGACGCTGGCCGCGGCGCTCGAAGAGACGGCGCGGGTGATGGCCAGCCTCACGCGCGTCGAGGCCACCACCGAGGAGGTCGAGACGGTGAAGGCCCTCATCGAGGCCGAGGCCGTCTACCAGCGCGAGACGGTGCAGGGCCTGGCGCGCAAGCTGGGCTACTACGAGGCCGTCGCCGGCGGGCTCGAGCGCGAGGCCGCGTACTACGAGGCCGTGAGCCAGGTGACGCCCGCGCAGCTCCGCGAGGTGGCCGACCGCGCCTTCACCTTCGACCGCGCCGTGGTGACGGGCCTGCTGCCGCTGGGCACCGCGCTCGACGAGGCCGGCGTGCGCGAGGCCCTGGCGCGGGTGGCGAAGGATCGCCCGGCGTCGCTGCCCGCGCGCACGCTCGCGCCGCCCCGCCCGCTGCGCGTCGCCGGCAGCGCGAAGCAGGAGCGCCGCGGCGTCACCGTCGAGAAGCTCCCCAACGGGGCCACGCTGGTGGTGCGAGAGGAGCGCGCCGTGCCGCTCTTCGCGCTGCGCGCCAGCTTCCTCGGCGGCGTGCGCTACGAGACGCCCGCCGAGAACGGCCTCACCGCGCTGCTCGGGCGCACCCTCACCCGCGGCACCGAGACGCTCGGCGCCGAGGCCGTGAGCCACCTGGTCGACTCCCTCGCCGGCTCGCTCTCGGCGCTGGCCGGCCGCAGCTCGATGTCGCTGCGCGGCGAGTTCCTCTCGAAGCACTTCGACCGCGCCTTCGAGCTCTTCGCCGAGACGCTCACGCGGCCCGCCTTCGCCCCAGGCGAGTTCACCCGCGAGCGCGCCCTGCAGCTCCAGGACATCGCCAGCCGCGACGACCGGCCCTCGTCCATCGCCTTCGAGCTCTTCGGCAAGGCGCTGTGGGCCGCGCACCCGTACCGGCTGTCGACGCTCGGCGAGAAGGCCAGCGTCGAGGCGCTGACGCCCGACGCGCTGCGCCGCTACCACGCGCGCTACCTCGACCCCTCGCAGATGACGCTGGCGGTGGTGGGCGACGTGGACACGGAGGAAGTGGTAGCCCGCGCCCGCGCGCTGCTCGGCGGCACGGGGGGGCAGGCCGCGCCGCCGCCGACCGTCGCGCCAGAGCCGCCGTGGATGGGCGCCCGCGAGACGCGGCGGGTGCTGCAGAAGGCGCAGACGCACCTGGTGCTGGGCTTCCCCGGCGCGCGGGTGACGGATGGTTGGCGGCGACCGCTGGAGGTGCTGCAGACGATGCTCTCGGGCCAGAGCGGGCGCCTCTTCCTCGAGCTGCGCGACAAGCGCTCCATGGCCTACAGCGTGTCGGCGCTCTCGCTCGAGGGCATCGACCCCGGCTACTTCGCCGTCTACATGGGCACCAGCCCCGAGAAGGTCGACGCCGCCCTCGCCGGCATCCGCGAGGAGCTCTCGAAGCTGCGCGAGACGCTCGTCTCCGAGGCCGAGCTCTCACGGGCCCGGGAGCACCTCATCGGCACCCAGGCCATCGGCCTGCAGCGCAACGGCGCGCGCGCCGGGGTGATGGCCCTCGACGCCTGCTACGGCCTGGGGCCCGAGGCGTACCTGGCCTACGGCGACGAGATCGCCGCGGTGACGGCCGAGGCCGTGCGCGACGTCGCCCGCCGCGTCATCGACTGGGAGCGCTCGGTGGTGGCCGTGGTGGGGCCGTGAATTTCGGCCCGGGCCGGGCCGCTCTACAGTGCTCCCGTGCTGCCGCTGCTCCTCTCCCTCGCCCTCGCCTCGCCTGACGCCGGGCTCGACGTCATGCCCGACGCGGGCGTGGCCCCCCAGGTGCTCCACCGCCAGCCGCTCGCGCGCAAGGTCGACCAGGCCCGCGTGCAGCGCGTGTACGAGGCGCTGACGCCGCGCGAGCGCGCCGGGCAGGTGGTGATGGCCTACCCCCAGCTCAAGGGCGGGCCGGTGGAGGTGGGCGGCATCCTCTTCGTGGGCAACTCCCTCAAGAACCTCGGCAAGGCGAAGGAGAAGCTCGACTCGTCTCGCGCCCGCGCGAAGGTGCTGCCCTTCGTGGCGGTAGACATGGAGGGCGGCCCGTCGAACCGCATGAAGAGCGTGCCCTCGCTGCGCGCGATGCCCTCGGCGCGGGAGCTCGCCGCGCTCGACGACAAGGAGGTCAAGCGCTGGGGCCGCCGCGTGGGCGAGGCGATGCGCGAGGTGGGGCTCAACATGAACCTCGCGCCGGTGCTCGACGTGGCGGGCGCCGGGCACATGGCGCGCAACAACCGCAGCTTCAGCGGTGACCCCGACGTGGTGGCGCAGAAGGCCATGGCGTATTCGCGCGGGCTGCTCGAGGCCGGCGTCGTGCCCATCGGCAAGCACTACCCGGGCTACGGCGACATCGACGGCGACAGCGACCACGCGCTGGTGACGAGCGACTGGCCGAAGGAGCGCGTCTTCGCCGAGGCCGAGGTCTTCACCCGCGTGAAGGAGGTGCTCGGCGGCGTGATGCTGGCCAACGTCGCCTACGCCGCGGTGAACGAGCGGCCCGCCATCCTCGCGCCGGAGCTGCTCGCCCGCGTGCACCAGCAGGACTGGCTCGCGGTGACCGACGACCTGTCCATCGCGCTGCTGGCCGAGACCATCGGCGGCACGAGTGAAGACGTCTTCGTGCAGGCGCTGCTCGCGGGCAACGACCTGCTCCTCACCACCGCCCCGCCCGACTGGAACAAGGGCCTCGACTACCTGGGGCTCCTCGCGGCGGCGGCTGAGCGCGACGGCAAGGTGCGCGCGCGGCTGCAGGAGAGCTGCCTGCGCGTGCTGCGGCTCAAGGACCGCATGGGCCTGCTCGACGGCTGGTGAGGGTCAGCTCGCCGCCGTCAGCTTGAGCCCGATGAGCGAGAGCACCAGGCCCACGAGCGACACCACGCGCCCGGGCGAGAGCGGCTCGCCGTAGAGCACCACCCCGAGCACGGCGGCGCCCGTGGCCCCGATGCCCACCCACACGGCGTAGGCAGTGCCGATGGGGAGCTCCCGCGCCGCCTGCGCGAGGAGGAAGAGGCTCAGCGCGACGCCCGCGGCGGTCAGCAGCGACGGCAGCGGGCGCGTGAAGCCCTCGGTGTGCTTGAGGCCGACGGCCCACGCGGTCTCGAGGAGGCCCGCGACGACGAGGAGGATCCAGGACACGACTCACCCTTCGCGTCCGTCTTGTCCTCACCGGGTACGGCGCCCTCGCCCGGGAACGCGGGGTGCGTTCGAGGGGCACGCTATCGACTTCGGTGCGCGGCGCAACCTGCTAAGCGGCGAGCCGTGGCTTCAGTGCCTGCGACCAAGCGGCTGCGACGTTTCGTGCGCTACCTGCTCGTGCGGGCGCTGGTGGCCCCCGTGCAGTTGCTGCCGCTGCGGCTCGCCTGCGCGTTGGGCGCGTGGCTCGGCGGCGTCGCCTTCGCCCTCGCCGGCCAGGAGCGGCGCAAGGCCCTCGCGTCGCTCGCGGTTGCGTACCCGGAGTGGACCCAGGCCCAGCGCACGGCGCTGGCGCGGAGGTGCTTCCGGCACCTGGGCACCCAGGCCGCCGAGGTGCTCCTGGTGCGCAAGCTCGACGCCCGGCGCGCCGAGTGCGTGACGTGGGAGCCGGCCGCGCGCGCCGCGATGGACGCCGCGCTCGCCAGGGGCAAGGGCGTGGTGTTCGTCACCGGGCACGTCGGGAACTGGGAGCTCCTCGCGCGGCACGTCGCGCTCGAGGGCTACCCCGCCTCCGTCATCGGCAAGGAGGCGAGCGACCCGCGCACCACGCGGTGGATCGAGGCCATGCGCGCGTCGGGGAAGCTGCACGTCATCTGGCGCGGGAGCCAGGGCGCCGCCAAGGCGATGCTGCGGGCGCTCAAGGGCAACGGCATCCTCGGGTTGCTCATCGATCAGGACACGAAGGTGCAGTCGCTGTGGGTGCCCTTCTTCGGGAGGCTGGCGAAGACACCGCGCGCCGCGGCCGACCTCGCGCTGCGCACGGGCGCCGTGCCCATGCTCGGGTTCTGCGTCCGCGAGGCGCCGCTGCGGTACCGCATCACCATGAAGGCGGTGTCGCTCCCCGACGCGGAGGGCGAGGCCGCGGCGCTCGAGCTCACGGCGGCGCTGACGGCGGGCATCGAGGAGAAGATCCGCGAGGTGCCCGAGCAGTGGGTGTGGATGCACCAGCGGTGGAAGTCCAGGCCGGAGGGACAGCCGGCGGCGCCGGCAGCCTGAAGGGAGCGCGACGGGCGGGTCGGCCAACGGGGCGCTCGACCCCGGCGGGCCCCTCGACCTCACCGCCAGGGTGACTCGACTGGCTCGGCGTCGAGCCGGTGGCTCATCGAGCGACGAGGCCGCCTGTTGGGTTGCGCCGCGGTCGCTCCGACGACCACCTCGCAGCCCAACACCCACCGGAAGCTCCTGGCCCAAGGCCGTGGACCCTCGCGCCCCTTCCGCGCAGGGTCGCGGGGCACGCCCGGGTCAGGCTGGGACGTGGCTCACCCGGCCCGACCACCTCTCGAGGCTGCGCCGCGGCGCCCGTCGAGGCTCCACGGCCCGGAGCCGCGCGCCGCGATGAAGAGGAAGAGGAACGCGTACAACACCGCGAGCTCGCCCTTGTTGATGCCCGGCAACAGCTTCTCGCCCAGACCGAACGCCCAGTGGAACTGCACGTAGGCCACTGCCATCGTGCCGCTCGCGAGGAACGCCGCGACGCGCGTCGCCAACCCCACCGCGATCAGCAGCCCCGCGACGAGCTCGATCACCCCGCCGAGCCACAGCTGCGTCCCGAACGCGGGCCCCGCCTTGGTCGTGAAGACGCCGAAGACCTTCTGCAGGCCGTGAAACGAGAACATCAGCCCCGCGACGATGCGCAGCACCGCGTAGAGCCGCTCAGCCTGGGGTTCGAGGACGCGCGCGAGCATGGGCGGTCTTTCGCCCAACCCGCGCCGGAGTGCCAGCGCCTCAGGGTCCGGCGTCAGCGCCGCCATCCGCGGTGCCCGCGTCGAGCCCACCGTCGGGCAGCACCACCGGCGCCGGCGTGTACGGCGGTGGGTCGAAGTCACCCGTGCGCACGCCCGTGAAGCCGGTCTCGAGGGTCAGCGTCGCGCCCGCGAGCACCGGCCCGAAGGCACACCCGCCAGCCCAGCCGAGGAACACCTTGCCGTCGCCGATGCCGTTCACCTTCGCCCCGGCCGGCGCCACGCGCCGCGTGACCATCACCGGGCTGCAGTCGACGCCACCGTCCGGCAGGAGGCCCGCGTCAACCGCGCCCGCGTCGAGCGAGCCGGCGTCGACGACGCCCGCGTCGAGCGAGCAGGCCTTGCCCGCGCTCGTGCGCAGCTGCGTCGTCGTCTCCAGGCGCTCCCCCACGCGCGTGAAGCGGCCCCCCGCGAGCGAGAGGCCGAGCGCCACGCAGTTCGAGCTCGATCCACCCTGCGCGCCGAGCCCGAGCAGGAACTTGTCCTCGTCGTCGTGGTTCACCAGCCCGCCGAGCGACGCGGCCCTCACGCCGGCGTCGAAGTCGCGCGTGGTGTTGTTGACGACGATCAGCTTCTGCAGGTCGAGCCGGCTCGTCTGCAGGTCCGGCTGGTCGATGGCCACCTTCTCCCAGAAGGCCTCGCTCGGGCACTGCACCTCAGGCTTCGCGCAGAACTCGGTCAGGTCGAGGGTCGTCGGCTGGCCGTTGACGGTGCCGAAGTCCACCACGCCGCCGTAGCCCTGCTGCGTCACCTCGCGAACGGCGCCGCCCACGGTGAGCGTGACCTTGAGCTGGTTGTCGTAGGTCAGCGCGTAGTTGCCGGTGACGTCGCGCTCGCTCGGCGTGCCGCCGCCCCCGCGCAGGCCACCACACGAAGCCACCAGCAGCACGGCCGTCACTGCGAGTCCGATGCGGGTCATCATGGGTCTCCCTGACCGCTCCTGTCCCCGGGCAGGCCGGGGGCATTCATTCACCGGCCCGACCGCTCCATCTCGGCCACCAGCGCGTCGCCCTCGGCCAGCAGCTTCGCCACCTCGTCGTGGGCGCGCTGCGTCAGGGCCTCGCGGTCGTCCGCCGTCAGGCCCGTGGTGTCGAGGGGCTTGCCGATGATGAGCGCGGAGGGGCGCGGGCGAATGGCCTTCGACCCCTTCTCGAGGATGCGGTGCGTGCCCGCGATGGCCACGGGGATGAGCGGGACCTGGGCCTCGATGGCCATCACCGCCGCGCCCTTCTTGAAGGGCCGCAGCACGCCGTCGTCGCTGCGCGTGCCCTCCGCGAAGAAGACGACGCTCACCCGCTCGCGCACGGCCTGGGCCGCCTCACGGAGCTTCTGCTTGTCGCCGTCGCCGCCCGTACGGTCCACGAAGATGTTGCCCGCGCGCCGCAGCGCCGGCCCGAAGACGGGGATCCTGAGCAACTGCGCCTTGGCCACGTAGCGGAAGTGCCGCCGAATGTGCCGGAACAGCACCAGCGCGTCGAAGTTCGACTGGTGGTTCGCGCAGAGCACGAAGTTGCCGGGCGGCAGGTTCTCGAGGCCCCGGCACTCGGTGCGCACGCCCGAGGTCCGCAAGATGGAGTCGGCCCACACGAAGATGGCCGTGTCGGGCGCGCGCTCGTCGACGAAGGACAGCGCCGAGACGATGGGCGAGAGCGTGCCGGTGATGCCCACGGCGGCGGCGCCAGAGAACGCGGTGCGGAGGAGCTCGAGGGGCTTGAACATCGGGGCCAAACGCTACACGAAGTCGCGCGCCGGAAAGAGCAGCACCTCGGCGATGTCCTTCGCGCCGAGCAGGAGCATGAGCACCCGGTCGAGGCCCACCGCGATGCCGCCCGACGGCGGCACCCTCGGCAGCGCCGCCAGGAAGGCCTCGTCGAGCTCGAACACCGGCCGGCCCAGGGCGCGGCGCAGCGCCTGCTCCTCCACCAGCCGCGCGCGCTGCTCGGTGGCGTCGGTGAGCTCCGAGAAGCCATTGGCGAGCTCCACGCCGTCCACGTACAGCTCCACGCGCTCGGCGACGCGCGGGTCTTCGGCCTTGAGGCGCGAGAGCGACGCCATCGAGGCCGGGTACTCCACGAGGAACGTGGGGCGCCCGAAGCCCAGCTTCCGCTCCACGCGCTCGAGGAACAGGTGGAAGAAGACGTCGTCGAAGCTGCGCGAGGCACCCACGTGCACGCCGATGGCCTGCGCCGCCGCCGCCAGCGACTCGCCGCCCGGGTGCGCGAAGAGGTCGATGCCGGTGTGCCGCAGCACCGCGTCGCGCACCGTCAGCCGCTCGTACGGCAGCGCCGAGAACGTCGCGCCGCCGGGCGTCACTGCCTGCTCCACCGCCGCGAGCGCCCGCTCCAGGTCGTGCATGATGGCGTGGTAGTCGGCGTGAGGGCGGTAGAACTCCAGCATGGTGAACTCGGGGTTGTGCGTGCCCGAGACCTCGCCGTTGCGGTACGTCTTGCAGAGCTGGAAGAGCGGCGGGCTCCCGTCGGCCAGCAGCCGCTTCATCGCGTACTCGGGGCTGGTGTGGAGCCAGAGCGACCGCCGCGCGCCGCCCGCCATGGTGGGGATGAAGGGCGCCTCGAAGGGGTCGAGGTGCGGCTCGAGGCCGGGGGTCGCCACGAGCGTCGGCGTCTCGACCTCGAGGTAGCCCTCGGCGCCGAAGAAGCGCCGCAGCGCCCCGTACATCGTCATGCGCGCGCGGGCCGCGGCCCACTGCCCTTCACTGGGCATCGCGCTTGCCGAAGAGGCCCCAGCTCGTCAGGTGCATCACGAGCTCGTCCCTCTGGTTGAAGACCTCCCACTTCGCGCGCACCGAGCCCAGGGCCGGGCGGCTGCGCGAGGGCCGCTGCTCGAGCACCGTCATCGTGCAGTGCAGCGTGTCGCCCGCCATCACCGGCTTCACCCAGCGCAGCTCGTCGATGCCCGGGCTCCCCAGGCTGGTGGAGTCGAGCATGTAGGCGTCGACCATCATGCGCATGCACAGCGCGGCGGTGTGCCAGCCGCTCGCGCACAGGCCCCCGAAGAGGCTCGCCTTCGCCGCCTCGGCGTCGACGTGGAAGGGCTGCGGGTCGAACTGCCGCGCGAAGGCGACGATGGCCTCGGCGGTCACCGTGGGGCCGCTCGCCTTCAGCACGACGCCGGGGGTCAGGTCTTCGTAGGTCCAGCGGGGCATGGGCGCTCCCTAGCGGGGCGGCGCCCGGGAGTCACTGGCCGGCCTTCGCCTCGGACCAGGCAGGCAGCGCGTTGTCGTCGATCGCCCGGAGGCTATGGTGCGCGCCATGCGCTCCGTGCCTTCGAGCCTCCTCGTGCTGGCGCTCCTCCTCGCCGGCTGCCCGAAGGAGGTGCCGCCAGTAGACCTCGCCGCCGCCGACGCGGGCCACACCCCGGCCGACGTGGCAGGCCGCGACGTCGAGCGCCTCGAGGCCGAGGTGGCGACGGTGGTGCGCGGGGTGGACGAGGCGCTGTGGGCCCACTGGACGACGGGCGCGCCGCTCGACCTCGCCGCCGCCACGGGGGGTCACGACGCCCTCTTCTCGAAGGCGACGCTCGACCGACTCCGCCACGCGCGCGAGCTGCGCCCCGCCGACGGCCGCCGCATCGCCCACCTCGAGCGCTGGCTCGCCGGGGAGCTGCTGGCCCGCGGCGTCGCTGCCGAGGCCGAGGCCTTCGCCAACCTGGAGGCCACCGTCACCTTCACCCTCAACGGGCGCGAGGTGCCGTGGCGCGAGCTGGCCCGGCTGCTGGTGAGCGAGAAGAGCGCCGTGAGGCGCCGCGCGCTGTGGGCCGCGAGCCACGCCGCCGCCGCGCGCCTCGACGCCGCGCTCCAGCGCGTGGAGGAGAAGGAGCGCGAGGTGCTGGTGGGCCTCGACTTCTCGTCGACCCTCGACTTCGCGGCCGAGGTGCGCGAGCTCGACCTCGACGCGCTCGCCCGTGACGCGGAGGCCCTCCTCGCCAGCACCGAGGCCGAGTGGGCCGAGGCGCTGCGCGCGCTCAGCGACGAGGACCTCAGGCTGCCGACGAAGGCGCTGACGCGGGCCGACCTGCCCCGGCTCCTGCGGGTGTCGTCGAGCGTCGACGCCGACTTCCCGATGGCGAAGGTCGCCGAGCGCCTGACGCAGACGCTCGGCGCGCTCGGGCTCCACGACCGCGCAGGGCTGACGCTCGACCTCACGGAGGCCGCGAAGAAGAGCCCGCTCCCGCTGACGGTGGCGCCGGCGCGCGGGGGGGTTCGCCTGAGCGCCCGCCCGGTCGGTGGCCTCAAGGACCAGCAGGCGCTGCTCGCGGAGCTCGGCGCGGCCGTCGCGCTGCACGCGGCGAAGACGGGCGCCTTCGGCACCGAGCGCCTCGGCGACCCGGCCTTCGTGCAGCACGCGGGCGAGCTCTTCGCGCTCCTCGTCTCGGAGCCCGCGTGGCTCGAGTTCGTCGGCGTGCCTGTGGAGCGCCACGCCGCGGTGCTGGCCGCGGCCCGCGCGCAGCGCCTCTTCGGGCTCCGGCGCGCGGCGGGCGTGGTGCTGGCCCGGCTCGAGACGCAGGCGCTGGAGGACGAGGCCGAGGCGCGGGGGCGCTTCGTCGCCATCACCGCGCGGGCCACGGGGCTCTCGCTCGCGGCAGCGGAGGGAGCCCGCCGTCGCCTGGAGACGGCTGACTTCCTCCGCGCGGCCAGCACGCTCAAGGCGGCCCGCGCCGCCGACGCCCTCCGCGCGCAGCTCGGAGAGAAGTGGTGGGCGACGCCAGCGGGCACGAAGGCGCTCCTGGCCCGGCTCGCCCGGGGCACGGCTGTGCCGGTGATGATCGAGATGGAGGGCGCCGCCCCCATGGCGCCCGCGCCGACGATGACTCCGACGACGACACCGACGACGACGACACCTCCGACGACGCCGCCAGCTCCGACGCCGCCCTCTGCGCCGGGCTCGGTGGACTGACCGGCCGCGAGGGCCCCGCTCCCCAGCCGGGCGAGGGCCCTGCAACTGAGCGCCCCGCGCCGCGCCAATTCAAGTACCGTCGGCACGCCTGCAACTCCTCATCACCATCTGGCTGGCCCTGCTGGGCCTGAGCATCGGCAGCTTCCTCAACGTCGTCATCGCGCGCGTTCCGGAGGGGCTGAGCATCGTGCGCCCGGGGTCGCGCTGCCCGAAGTGCGGCCACGCGCTGCCCTGGTACGAGAACATCCCCGTCGTGTCGTGGCTGGCGCTGCGCGGCAGGTGCTCCGGCTGCCAGGCGCCCATCTCGCCCCGCTACCTCTTCGTGGAGCTCCTCACCGGCACGCTCTTCGTCGCGGCGACCACGCGCTTCCCCTTCGACTGGCCGCTCGTCTCCGCGCTCGTCTTCATCAGCGTGCTGCTGCCGCTCATCTTCATCGACGCAGAGCACTGGATCCTCCCCTTCGAGCTGACGCTGCCGGGCCTCGCGGCGGGGCTGCTCCTCGCGGCGCCGGGCGGCAGCGGGGCCTTCTTCGCCGCGCTCCTGGGCGCGGTCGTCGGGTTCCTCGCCTTCCGCGTGATGGAGTTCGCCGGGTGGTACGCCACGGGCCGGGAGGCGCTCGGGGCGGGCGACAAGTACTTGCTGGCGCTGGTGGGCGCGCAGCTGGGCTGGCGACCGCTGCTGGGCGTCATCCTCTTCTCGTCGCTGCAGGGCGCCGTGTACGGGCTCGTTCGCATGAAGCTCACCGGCCGCGCCGGGCCCACGCTGGGCGAGGCGCCCCTGTCGCCGGCGCCGGACGGGACGAACGTGCCCATGCCCGCCGATCCGCTGCACGGCGCGGCGAGCGAGCCGGCTGCTGCGACGGAGCCGGCTGCCCCGAGCCAGGCGCCTGTGACGCCCGACGGCGCGACGCCGCTCCCCCCCCAGGCCGCCGCGGAGGAAGCCGACGACACCGAGGCCCCTCGCCGCGACCCCTTCACGCCCGCCTTCCTCGCCCCGGGCCTGCCGGCGTGGAAGCGCCTGATGCTCGTGCCCTACACCGTCTTCCTGCAAGACGTCCCCGACTCGCCGCCGGCCGACGAAGAGACCGGCGAAGAGCCCGAGTGGGTGCCCGGCGCCAGCAACATGCCCTTCGGCCCGTGGATCGGCCTCGCTGCGCTCCAGGTGATGTTCCTGGGCCCCTGGCTGGTGGACACGCTCGCCCGCACGCCCTTTCGCCTCACCGCCGAGATTCTCTTCGGCCGCTGAAGCGCGGTGGCATGCTGCGCCGCCGTGGCCCAGAGACGACGCACAGGGAGAGACGCGCTGGTCGCCGCGCGCCGCGTGGTGGTGAAGATCGGCACCAACGCCCTCACCAACACCACCGGCCGCTTCCACCGCCCGCACTTCGAGCGCCTCGCGAAGGAGCTGCTCGCCATCGCCAGCGGCCGCGAGCTGGTCATCGTCTCCTCCGGCGCCATCGCGCTGGGCGTGGAGCGCCTGGGCCTCGCCGCCCGCCCCCGCGACATCCCCGGCA
>CAYUZK010000028.1:0-18255 GCA_964449625.1 uncultured Archangium sp. | reverse complement strand
CCTGCGCCGCCGTCGGGCAGAGCCGGCTCATGCGCGCGTGGGAGGAGGCGCTCGACCCGCGCCTCGTCGCGCAGGTGCTCCTGACCCACTCCGACGTGCAGGACCGCCGCCGCTACCTCAACGCGCGCCACGCGCTCGAGCGCCTCATCGCCGACGGCGTGGTGCCCGTGGTGAACGAGAACGACACCGTGTCGGTGGACGAGATCAAGTTTGGCGACAACGACACGCTCGCGGGCCTCGTCGCGGGGCTGGTGAGCGCCGACGTGCTGGTGGTGCTGTCCGACGTCGAGGGGCTCTACGACGCCGACCCGCGCGCGCACCCCGGCGCGAAGCTCATCTCGCACGTCGAGGGCGTCACGCGCGCGATGCTCGCGGCGGCCGGCGGCAGCGGCTCCGCCGTGGGCACCGGCGGCATGGCCACCAAGCTCGCGGCCGCGCAGCGCGTGACGGAGCTGGGCGTGCGCTGCGTCATCGCCGCCGGCCAGCGCCCCGGCACGCTCGCGCGCGTTTTCGCCGGCGAGGCCGAGGGCACGCTCTTCGAGCCGCAGCAGGGCCGCCGCGACGCCCGCACCGCGTGGATCGCGCACGCCCTCAAGCCGAAGGGCACGCTGGTGGTCGACGCCGGCGCTCGCGCCGCGGTGGTGGAGCGCAAGAAGAGCCTGTTGCCCTCGGGCGTGCGCGAGGTGCGCGGCAACTTCTCACACGGCGACCCGGTCGACCTGAGCGACGAGGCCGGCGAGGTCTTCGCGCGCGGGCTCGCTGCCTACCCGGCCGACGAGCTGCGCAAGCTGCTGGGCAAGCGCAGCGCGCAGATCGAAGCGGCGCTCGGCTACCGCGGCCTCGACGAGGCCGTGCACCGTGACGACCTCGCCGTGCTGTGACGAATCGGGGAACGACGGAATCGACCGCGTCAAGCGGGCTGGCCCCTTGTTTCATTCGCGCGCGCGCGGTTTCGTCTGACGTCGTCACGCGGGAGGGCGGAACCAATGCAGCGTGCACAGGTGCCAACACACAAGTCGATGGAAGAGGCTGGCGGGGCGCTCCTCGAGCGCGCCATCGACCCTTCGCGCTGGGCGCTGCCGGGGCGGCGCGTCACCGTGGACAACACCTGCCGGGTCGGCTCCGTGCACGTGTGCGCCTCGGTGGACGTCACGCCGACGCTCGAGACCTTCATCCGCGTCAGCTTCCGCGGCCCGAAGCTCTCGCCCATGCAGGCCGCCGAGCTGCTCGAGCAGTTCACCTCGGCGCGGTTCACCTTCGTCCCCAACATCGAGTGGTTCGTGGAGATCGACGCCCGCAACTGGATCCACTTCTCGCGCCCGTATACCCGGCCGCGCCTCCAGGCATGAGGCGCCAGCTCCTCGTGTTGCTCTGCCTCGGCGCGGCCGGGGCGTGGGCCGACCTCCCGCCGCCCGACGTGAGCGGCTGCAGCAGCAAGGCGGCGGGCGACGCGTGCACGCGCGACGACGGCAGCGCGGGCACCTGCGCCGACGCCACCTGCTCGCGCAACGACTACAGCGACGGGCCGCCGCCGAAGACCGTCGAGTACCCCTGCCTCAAGTGCGGCGCGGCGACGGCCCGGGCACCCGCGCCTCCGCCCCCGAAGCCGGCCCGCTCCTGCGCCGCGGCGCCTGGCCTGGGCCTCGCCGGCCTGGCCACCTTGCTCTTCGCGCGGCGGCGCTCGCGCGCGTGAGAGTGTTGGCCGCGCTCACGCTCGGCCTCGCCGTGGCCACGGGCGCGGCGCGCGCCGACGAGCCCCCGCCCGACGCCTGCTTCGGGGACCTCGCCGCCGGCGACGCCTGCACCACCGAGGGCGGCGCGCCGGGCGTCTGCGTCTCGAAGACCTTCGAGGACGCCTACGACGGAACGGCGGTGAGCACGACCCGGCTGGTGTGCGTGGCGCTGGTGAGCGCGAGCGAGCGCCGCCTGCTGCCGTGGCTCGGCGCCAGCCTCGCCTTCCTCGCGCTGGTGTTCGGCCTCGCCGGCCGACGCGCGCCCCCCACGGGCCTGCCGCGCCCCGCGGCGGAGTGAGGCTACACTCGCGCCCGCCATGCGTCTGCTCGCCGTCGCCGCCCTCCTCACCTCGTCCCTCGCCGTCGCCGACATCCTCCCCGACGAGGTGGCCTCGTGCCGCGGGAAGGCCGCCGGGGCCACTTGCGCGACGGCAGACGGCGTCGTCGGCACCTGCCAGGAGATCAGCGTCACCCGGCCCGACTACAGCGGCGGCGTGCCGCCCACGTACAAGACGGTGAAGCTGCTCGGCTGCGTCGCCACGGCGAAGGCCCAGGCCCGGGTGCCCACGACGGCGTGGCTCGGCGGCGCGCTCGCCCTCCTCGCCCTCGCCGCGGGCCTCGCCACGCGGCGCAAGGCGACGCTCGCCCCGCGCCCGGCCTGATGTCGGCGGCGGCTGCCAGCCCCTGGCTCCTCGATCGCGCGCGGGCCTCCGTGTACCGGGCCTTCGCGCCATGGCTCGGGCGGCTCTACGGCGACCGCGCCCGCCGCGTGGCCTGGGGAGGCGCGCTGTCAGTGACGCTGTCCTTCGTCCTCACGCTCGTGGCGCCGCTGTGGCTCCTCGCGCTCGGGCCGGTGCTGCTGGGCGTGCCGCACCTCGTGTCCGACGCGCGCTACCTCGTGGTGCGCCCCGGGCTGCACCGCGGAGGCCCGCTCGCGTGGCTCGCCGCGCTCCCCCTCGTCGCCGCGGGCTTCGGCGCGCCGGCCTTCGTGACGCTCCTCGCGCTGGTACCCGCGGCGCTCGCGGCGCGTGGGCCCGTCTGGCGCACGGCGGTGGCCCTGGGCGCCTGGGCGCTCCTCACCGTCGCCGCGTGGCAGTGGGAGTACCCCTTCCTCTACGCGCTCCTCCACGGGCACAACCTCGTGGCCCTGGCCTGGTGGTGGGTGCTGCGGCCGCGCGACGCTCGCGCGGGGTGGGTGCCGGCGCTGGCCCTGGCGGGCACCGTGGCGCTCCTCTTCGGCGCCGCGGAGCCGGTGCTCAGCCTCGTCGGCGGCTGGAGCGCGCCCGCCGCGCGCACCAGCTTCGCGGAGTTCGCCAGCACCACCGCGCCCTTCCTCGAGGCGCCGTGGGCCTTACGCCTCGTGCTCTCCTTCGCCTTCCTCCAGTCGGTGCACTACGGGGTGTGGCTGCGGCTCGTGCCCGACGACGCGCGGGAGCGCCCGGCGCCGCGCCCCTTCCGCGCCACCTGGCGCGCGCTGGAGGCCGACTTCGGCCGGCCGCTGCTCGTCGCCTTCGTGGCGCTGGCGCTGGGCATCGCCGCCTGGGGCCTGTTCGATCTCGCGGCGGCGCGCGGGGGCTACCTGCGGCTCGCGGCCTTCCACGGCTACCTGGAGCTCGCCGCCGCGGCCTACTTCTTCGCCCGGGGGCAGCGGCCCGCATGCTGAGCGTGCTGGGCGGGTGGCTGGTGGCCTTCGCCTTCACCCAGGCCTTCGAGCTGCCCATCTACTTCTGGGCGAGCCGCAGCTGGCGCGTGGGCTTCTTCGCCAGCGCCATCACCCACCCGGTGGTGTGGTTCGTCTTCCCCGTGCTGATGACGGTGGGCGTGGGCTACTGGCCGATGGTGGCGCTCGCCGAGGCCTTCGCCGTGGGCGTAGAAGCGTGGTGGCTGTGGCACCACGGCGTGCGACGCCCCCTGCTGTGGAGCCTTTTGGCCAACGCCACGAGCGCCGGCCTGGGGCTGTTGCTGCGCGCCAGCTTCGGGGTGCCCTAGTAGCGTCGGCTCCGCCATGGCCACCCGCCCCGTCAGCGCCGAGGAAGCCCGCCCGCGCATCGACCCCGCTCGCCTGGCAGGTGAGGCCGAGCCACCCCCTGGCGTCGGCGCGGCGGCGATGCGGCTGCAGCCCCGGGCCCGCGCCACCCTCGAGCTGGCGGTGACGGCGCGCGCGCCGGGCTTCCACGTCTTCGCCGCAGGGAGCCCGCACCTGGGGAAGGTGGACGCGGTGGTGGCCATGCTGCAGGCGGCGACGACGGCGCTGCCCCGGGCCGACGACTGGGCGGCCGTCTTCGACGAGGCCCGCCACGAGCGGCCGCTGCCCCTGCGGTTGCCGCCGGGTGAAGGGCCGCGCTACGCCCGCACCGTGGCCGACGCCGTGGCGCGCTTCGGGCGCGAGCTCCCGCGCACGCTGCGGAGCGCCACGCTGCGGCGGAAAGAAGCCGCGCTCCAGGCCGAGACGCAGGCCGCGGAGCAGCGGGCCCTGGCGACGCTCAAGGAGGAGCTCAAGGCGCGGCGCTTCGTCGTGCGCCGCAGCGAGGGGCAGCTCGAGGCGACGCCGCTGTGGCGAGGCAAGCCGGTGACGCGGCCGCTCGAGCAGCTCCCCGCGGCGCAGCGGGCAGACCTCGAGGCCCGGCTCCCCGAGGTGTCGGAGCTGGTGGAGGCGATCAACGAGCAGCTCGGGGAGATCGTCGCCGCCGCCGGGGCGACGGCCGCGGGCTTTCGCCGGGCCGCGGTGCTCAAGCTGGCCGGGCGCGTGCTGGAGCCGGCGCGGCGGGCCTTCGCGGGCTGCGCCGACGCCGCTGAGCACCTCGCGCGCCTCGAGGCGGCGCTGGTGGACCAGCACGAGCGCTTCCTCGAAGACGAGCCCCTGCCCGGGCCGCCCGGCGCGCCGCCACCGCCGGGGCCCGAGGAGCGGCTCAAGCGCTTCGCGGTGCACGTGCTGGTGTCGCACGCGGGCGCCGCGGGCCCGCCGGTGGTGAAGGAGGGCAACCCCACGGGGCCCGCCCTCTTCGGCACGCTCTCGCGCGAGGCGGAGTTCGGCGTCCTCAAGACGGACTTCACGCACCTGCGGCCGGGGGCGCTGCACCGGGCCAACGGCGGCTTCCTCGTGGTGCCGGCGCGGGCCCTCGTGACGCAGCCCGAGGTGTGGGCGGCGCTCAAGCGCGCCCTGCGCACCGGCGAGCTGCGGCACGAGGAGGGCCTGCTCGACGCGGCGCAGCTCGCGGCGCAGCCGCTGGCGCCGGCCCCCGTGCCGCTGGCCTGCACCGTGGTGCTGACCGGCGAGGTGGAGATCTTCGACGCCCTCTACGAGCAGGACCCCGACTTCCGCGAGCTCTTCGGCTTGCGCGCCGACTTCGACGACGCCGCCGCCCTCGACGACCGCGCGCTCGCCGACGCCTGCGCGGTGCTGGCGGCCCTGGGCGAGCGCGAGCGGCTGCTCCCCCTCGACGCGGGCGGCCGCGCGCGGGTGCTCGAGGCGGCGCTGCGCCTGGCCGACGACCAGCGGCGCCTGTCCCTCGAGTGGGACCTCTTGCGGCTGCTCCTCGTGCAGGCGGGCCACGAGGCGAAGGCCGACGGCGCGGCCCGCGTCGGCGCAAGGCACGTGCGGCGCGCCGAAGAGGCGGCGGCCTGGCGCGGCGGGCTGCACCGCGCGCGGCTGCTCGAGCAGGTGCGCCGGGGCCTGCTGCGCGCGCAGGTGCACGGCGAGGCCGTGGGGCAGGTCAACGCGCTGGCGCTCTCGTCGCTGGGCGACACCATCATCGGCCGGGTGGCGCGCGTGGCGGCCCGCGTCGGCCCCGGCACGCGGGGCCTCATCGACGTCGAGCACCGCGCCTCGCTCAGCGGCCCGGTGCACGCCAAGGCGGTGTGGCAGCTCCAGGGGTACCTCCTGGGCCGCTTCGGGGCCGCGCGGCCCCTGGCCTTCGACGCCACCCTCACCTTCGAGCAGTCCTACGTGCCGGTGGAGGGCGACTCGGCCTCCGTGGCCGAGCTCGTGGCGCTGGTGTCGTCGCTGAGCGAGCTGCCGGTGCGGCAGTCGCTGGCCGTGAGCTGCTCCCTGGGGCAGGACGGCGCCGCGCAGGTGGTGGGCGGCCTCTCGGACAAGGTGGAGGGCTTCTTCGACACCTGCCACGCGCTGGGCCTCGACGGCACGCAGGGCGTCATCATCGCCGCCACCAACGTGCAGCACCTCGTGCTGCGCGAAGACGTGGTGGAGGCCATCGCCCAGGGGCGCTTCCATGTCCACGCCATCGAGCACGCCGACGACGCGCTCGCCCTGCTGCTGGGCTGCGCTCCGGCGGAGCTCGACGAGCGCGTGGCCCGGCGCCTCGACGCCTTCGCGGCGGCCGTGCGGCGCGCCACCCGCGGCGAGCCGGGTCAGTCGAGGAGCGTGTAATAGCGCAGCGGCTGCGCGACGTTCTTCACCGGCGTCTCCACCAGCGGCCCGAAGCGCAGGGCCTGGAGCACGGGGTCGGCGAGGCCCTCGACGGCCGCGCGCGCCGAGTCCATCACCAGGGTCTGCCGGAAGGTGCCCAGCGACTGGAGCCGCGCCGTCTGGTTCATGCCCGTGGAGAACGAGGTGTAGTTGCGGTTGGGGCCGAAGAGGCCACAGAAGCTGTTGGCGAGGTTGACGCCGATGGCCACGCCCAGGCCCGGCATCTGGAGCAGCTCCGAGAGCCGCGAGACCTCCGGGTGGGCGCTCATCGTCTCCTTCGTGAAGCGCTGGATCTCGATGGCCGCCTTGAGCGCGTTCGCCGCCCGCTGGGGCACCTCGTCCTTGAAGAAGGGCGGGCCCCACAGGCCGATGACACAGTCGCCGACCATCTTGTCGAAGACGCCGCCGTGCCGGTGGAGGATGCGCACCGCCTCGTCGCTCCAGTCGTCGACGAACTTGCCGATGCGCTCGGGGCGCTCGAGCACCTGCTCGCAGATGCGGGTGAAGCCGTTGATGTCGGCGAAGAGAATGCCCACCTCCTCGGCCCGCGGCGCGAGGTAGCGGCGCTCGTAGTCGGGGTCGCGCAGCAGCTCGTCGATGGTGCGTGAGCTGAAGAACTGCGAGAGGTGAATGCGCTCGCGGTTGTAGTCGATGAGCCGCTGCGACAGCGTCGAGGCCAGCAGCCGCAAGAGGTCCATGGTGTAGGCTGAGAAGCCCTCGCCGCCGCTCCACACCATGAGCTTGCCCAGCGCGTTCGCCTCGGCGAAGCCGCTGATGAGCACCGTCTCGATCGCCCGCCGGTCGCCCAGCACGTCGCGCAGCCGGTGGTCGCTGGGCATGAGCAGGTTCTGCCCGTGCTCGCGGATGGCGGCGTCGAGGGCCTCGTCGCGGCGGCCGTTCGACGCGTGGTCGAGCTGCCCGTAGCGGTACGAGCGGTAGTGCATCGCGCCCGACTCGACGGCGTCGCGGTACATGAGGAGGAAGCCGGGCAGCTTCACCTGCTCGCACAGCGCGCGCACCGCGCCGTCCATGCCCACCTCGAAGACGCGGTTGGACAGCGCGTGGTTGATGGCCACCAGGAGCTGGTGCTTCTCGGCGGCCGTCTGCACCGACGCCAGCACCGTGTCGAGCTCCTCGGCGATGGTCTCGAGCACGCGCCCCAGGCGCACCGCGTCGGCCGTGCGGTCGCCCTCGAAGACCAGGCCCAGGGCCCCCACCGGGTGCCCCACGAGGTCGAGCGCCTGGCTCACCAGGGTGTCGCCGTTCTCCAGCCGGCGCAGGCCCCAGCGGCCGCCCTCGAGGAGCCGCCCCGGGAAGACGCCCCCGAACTCCCCGTGGTGAAAGGTGGCCTCCACCAGCTCCTCATCGAGGGTGGAGACGGCCATGCCCCGGGCCCCCACGAAGTGCATCACCGGGGGGAAGAGGCGGCGGAAGGTCTGCGCGAGGTTCTCCCGCGCCTTGAGGGACTCCTCGAGCAGATCGTCGACGGTCCGGTTGAGCTCCCGCAGCTGCTTGAGTTCCTCGAACGTGATGTCGGCGGCGTCCATGTAGGACAGGAAAAGTATCAGAGAACGTGAGCCGACCAACGATCCGGCTACAATGACGCCCATGCTCTTCGCCGCCGCCGCTGCGTTCGTGCTCTCGACCTCCGCGGGCACCAAGCCGAACACCTACAACGAGCGTTGGCTCTGCGACCTGTGGGCGGGCGCTCAGTGCCACGCCACGAGCTGCCAGAAAGACGGGAAGGCCCGCTGCGAGGCCGTCTCGAAGCAGTGCGAGGCCACCAACCGCGACAGCACCGTCGACGCCACCCGCGCCGAGCGGAAGGCCGCCTGCGCCCGCGCGCTCCTCAAGGTCGACTGCGGCGCCGCCAGGCCCGCCGAGTGCGACGGCCTGCTCTAGCCGCCCCCCTGACGGCGAGCCGTGCAGCGCCTGCGCGAGTCGTGTAGGACGCGGGCCCATGACTCGCCTCCTCGTCGCTCTCGCCACCACCCTCGCCTTCAATGCCCCGGCCCAGGACGCCCCCGGGGCGAAGCCGAAGCTGACGGTGATGCCCTTCGCCGCGCTCACCGGCGACGTCCCCCAGCGCGCCGGCGCCAAGGCCGTGGGCATGCTGCTGACCGAGTTCAAGAGCGCCGACGCCTTCGCCCTCGTCGAGGGGAAGAAGGAGAAGGCCACCTCGACCGCCGAGGAGTCGCTGGAGACGGCGCGCAAGGAGGTCGAGTCGGCCAAGGCCCTGCGGGCCAAGAAGAAGTTCCGCCTCGCCGAGGAGGCGCTGCAGCGCGCCGTCTTCGCCTACAAGGACTCGGCGACGGTGCTGCCGGAGATCGGCGAGGTGGTGGACGCCTGGGCGCTGCTGGCCGCGGTGCAGTTCAACACCGGCCGCGACGAGGAGGGAACCAAGAGCCTCGCGCAAGCCCTCGCCCTCGCGCCCGACCGCGAGCTGCCGCTGGCGCAGACCTCCGCCCTCTTCGCCCGCGTGGTGGACGACGCGCGCAAGGCGATGAAGGCCGCGCCGAAGGGCGTGGTGGTGCTCGAGTCGTCGCCGGCCAACGCCCCCGTGCAGCTCGACGGGCAGGCCCTGGGCGCGGCGCCCCTCACCATCCGCGAGGTGCCGCCCGGGCTGCACTACTGGCGGGCCGCGCTGCCCTCGGGCGAGCAGGTGGGCGGCGTGCTTGAGGTGACGGCCGGCAAGCAGGCGCAGGCGAAGGCCCTGTCGGCCAGCAAGGACCCCGAGACGCGGCTCCTCTCGTCGCTGGCGCAGAACAAGCTCGACGCCGAGCTCGTGGCGGCGGCGAAGGAGCACGCGAAGAGTGCTGAGGCCGACCTGGTCGTCTTCGGCGCCCTGTCCAACGAGGGCAAGGGCCTCGCGCTCGACGCCTTCCTCTTCGCCGCCTCCTCGGGCGAGGTGCGCCGCATGGGGCGCGCGGCCTTCGACACCGAGCTGCTCTCGGCGGGCATGGAGTTCTACAACCTGGCCGGCGAGCTCGCGAAGAAGGGCGACAAGGTGGGCGAGGCCGTGCGCGTGCCCGCCACCGTCTCGCTCACGCTGATGACCGGCGGCGCCTCGCGCATGGCCGAGGCGAAGTTCGGCCTGCTGCCCGGCAAGGAGCTCGAGGTCGAGGGCGCCGAGCCCGCCGACGCCAAGGAGCCGGGGGACGGCAAGCGCAAGCCGCTGGAGCAGAAGCGCCGCGCGCCGCTCAAGCGGCAGTGAACCGCCACCGCGGTCGCTTCGCCCCCAGCCCCACCGGGCGGCTCCACCTGGGCAACGCCCGCAGCGCCCTGCTGGGCTGGCTGTGGGCTCGCGCCTCGGGCGGCGAGTTCCTCCTGCGCATCGAGGACCTGGACCCCGAGCGCTCGAAGCCGGAGCTCGTCGACGGCATCTTCGAGGACCTCGCGTGGCTGGGCCTCGACTGGGACGGCCCCGTGTGGCGCCAGTCGCAGCGCGCGGCCGTCTACGAAGAGGCCCTCGCCCGGCTCGAGGCCGCGGGCCGCGCCTACCGCTGCTGGTGCAGCCGCGCCGAGGTCGCGCGGGCCGCCACCGCGCCCCACGGCGACGAGGGCCCCGTCTACCCGGGCACCTGCCGCCTGGCGCCACGTCCGAAGACCGACCGGGCGCCGAGCTGGCGCTTCGTCGTCGAGCCCGGCGTAGAGCGCTTCGACGACGCCGTGCGTGGGCCCTGCGAGCAGGACGTGGCCGCGCAGGTCGGCGACTTCGTCATCTGCCGCGCCGACGGCGTGGCGAGCTACCAGCTGGCGGTGGTGGTGGACGACGCGCTGGCCGGGGTCAACCGCGTGCTGCGCGGCGACGATCTCCTCGCCTCCACGCCCCGGCAGCGCCAGCTCCAGCGCGCGCTCGGCGTCGCGTCGCCGACGTACGCGCACGTGCCGCTGCTGGTGCAGCCCGACGGCCGGCGGCTCGCCAAGCGCGACGGCGCCTCCACGGTGGCCGGCCTGCGCGCGCAGGGCTGGGCCCCGGAGCGCGTCGTCGGCCTCCTCGCGCAGACGGCGGGGCTCGGCGAGGGTGCGCCGGAGGCCGCCGCCCACCTCGTCGGCCGCTTCTCCCTCGCGGCACTCCGCCGCGACGCCGCCGTCCTCGACGAGGCCGCGCTGACGTGAGGCGAGAGCTCCTCATCGCCGCCGCCGTGCTGGTGCCCTTCGGGGTGCTGGTGGCGCTCGGCTTCTACTTCTCCACGCCCGCGGCGCCGGCGCCCCAGCCCGGGGCCATCGCCCTCGCGCCTCCCGCCCCGCCGCCGGTCCAGCCCGCGACGCCGCGCGATGACGCCGAGGTGCAGGTGGACTCCGGGCCCCCGAGGGTCGCGGTCGTCACCTCAGCGCCCCGGCCCGTCGACCCGGGCTGGCCGGCGGCGCTCGCGGCCCCGCTGGCGGCCATCGCCCCGGAGGTGCACCGCTGCTTCGCCGACGAGCGCGCGCGGCTGCGCGAGACGGTGACGACACGGGTGCGCTTCACGCCCACCCGCGACGGGGGCTTCTCCGGCGTGGCGGTGGAGACCACCACCCAGGACCCCTGGTTGAGGGCCTGCGTGGAGGACGCCTTCGACGAGGTGCGCTTCGCGCCCACCGGCGCCGAGCTCTTCGTGCCCGCCGAACACACCTTCGGCTTCGACCCCTCGGTGGACTGACGTACAGTGCCGCCACCGCGATGCCTGCCGTCGTCGAACCCCTGGGTCCTGCACATGTCGCCGCGCTGCGCGCGCTGCTGACCCGCGACATCCCCCACAACATGTACCTCCTGGGGCTGATGGAGGAGTTCGGCGTGGTGGCGGGCAGCCAGCGGAGCTTCACCTTCTGGGGCCGCTTCGCCGACGGCGAGCTGACGGCGGCGTGCTTCGTCGGCGGCGACGGCGGGCTGGTGGTGCCCTCGGCCTCGAGCGCCCTGCACGTCGGTGACATCGCGAAGAAGCTCGCCGACACGGTGCGGCTCAGGTCCACCCTGGGCGAGCAGCCCGCGGTCGACGCCCTGGTGAAGCACCTGGGCGCCACGCCCACCTTCACCCGGCCGCAGAAGCTCTTCATGGTCTCGCCCAACGACCTGGGCCCCTTCACCAACCCGCTCCTGCGCCTGGCGACGGAGAGCGACCTGGGGCAGCTCATCCCCATGGCGGCGGCGTGCGTGAAGGAGCTCATGCACCGCGACCCGCTGGAGGAGGACCCCGCGGGCTTCGAGATCCGCGTGCGGCAGCGGGTGCGCTCGCACCGCACCTACGTGCTCGAGGAGCAGGGGCGCCTGGTCTTCAAGCTCGACGTGGGGAGCCGCTCGCAGTTCGGCGCGGAGCTGGAGAACCTCTACACGGTGCCCGCACAGCGCCGCCGCGGGCACGCCACGCTGTGCCTGGGGCAGATCAGCCGCTTCCTCATGTCCTCGCTGCCGCGCCTGACGGTGCGCATCGACGAGGCCAGCCCGCGCTTCGCGGAGATCGCCCGCAAGGTGGGCTACCTGCAGGGGCGGGCCCAGAAGCTGCTCTGGGTGTGAGCTTGCACCTCAGCGAGGCCGCGAGCGCCCTGGCCGTCAGTGAACCGCCGCGCGCACCGGCAGCCGCGCCACGAGCTCGGCCTCGGCGGTCGCCAGCAGCTCGAGGCGCGCCTGCACCACCTCTTCGGGCGCCACCGCGCGCGCGAGCCGCAGGAAGAGCTTCTGGTGTCCGTCTTCGCTCTTCGCCAGCTCTCCGTAGAAGCGCCGGAGCGCGGCGTCTTCGAGCCCCTCGGCCAGCAGCGCCAGGCGCTCACAGCTGCGCGCCTCGATGAGGCCGGCCACGAGGAAGCGGTCGAGCTGCCGCTCCTTCGCCGGGTTGCGCAGCAGCTTCTGCAGGCCCTGCGCGTAGGGGTCGCCCAGGTCCTTGCCCAGCACGAGGCCGCGCGCGTCCATCAGCTGCAGCACCCGCGCCAGGTGCGACGACTCCTCGCGGGCCAGGCGGGCCATCTGCGCGGGCAGGCCCTTCACCTCGGGGTAGGCCTGCAGGAGCGAGAGCGCGTTGGCCGCGGCCTTCTTCTCGCAGTGCGCGTGGTCCACCAGCACCTGGTCGAAGTGCGCGAGCGCGTGGGGCAGCCATTCGGGCCCGGTGGCCACCTGGAGCGAGATGACGTCGGGCCGCTTCACTTCGGCGCGGCCACGGGCTTGAAGTCGCCGGCCTTCACGGCCGAGAAGCGCCGGGGGTCCACGTACTTCTTGAGCGTGGCGTTGATCTGCGCCGCGGTGAGCTTCGCGAGCTGCTCGTCGAGCGCCTGCTCGAAGGCCATGGTGCGGCCGAGGTCGAGCTGCTGCAGGAGCGTGCGCACCAGCGAGTCGTCCTCCGCGCGGTTCTGCTCGCGGTCCTTGAGCAGGCCCTGCCGCGCGCGCTGGAGCTCCTCGTCGGTAAAGCCCTTCTCGACGGCGAGCGCCACCTCCTCGGTGAAGCCCTGCTCGACCTTGCCCACGTTCTCGGGGGCGAAGATGGCGTAGCCCAGCAGCGCCGCGAAGTCGTCGTGGGTGCCCGCGCGCATGAAGGTGCCCGCGCCGTACGACAGGCCCTCCTTCTCGCGCAGCCGCTGCGGCACCCGGCCGTTCAAGAAGCCGCCGCCCAGCATGTAGTCGGCCAGCGTCATCGCCGCGAAGTCGGGGTCGGACTGCTTGAGCTTGAACACCGTGCCCGCGCCGTAGAACGCCATCTTCTTGTCCGGCGTCTCGAAGGCCGCGCTCTTCACCTCCACCGCCTGGAACGGCACGGCGATGCGCACGTACGGCTCGCTCGCCTTCCACCCGGCGAAGCGGGCCTCGAGCTGCGCGACGAAGGCCTGGTCGTCGAAGTCGCCCACCACCGCCACGAAGCCGCCCTGCGCGCCGTAGAACCGGGCGTGGAAGGCCTTCACCTCCTCGAGCGTGAGCGCGGTGGCGTCGGCCAGCAGCTCGGGCAGCGAGGGCACGTAGAGCGGGTGCCCCTTCGTCGGGAAGGGCGAGAGGGCCCGCTGCAGCCCCACCTGGCCGATGGCCATCGGGTCGTCCTTCTGCTGCTCGAGGTTCGCCAGCACCTCGCGGCGCAGCTGCTCGAACTCCTTGGCGTCGAGGGCCGGCGTCTTGAGGCACTCGGCGACGAGGTCGATGACCGCCGGCAGCTGCGCGCGCCGCACCTCGACGGTGACGGTGACGCTCTGCGGCGACGGCTGCACGTGCACCTGGGCCTTGAGCTGGTCGAGGAGGTCCTTCACCTGCTCGCGCGTCTTCGTCTTCGTGCCGCGCAGCAGCATTCGCGCGGTGAAGTCGGCGGCCGCGCGTTGGTTGGCGAGGCTCTTCTCGGTGCCGAAGCGCAGCTGGAGCGCCACCTGCGCCGTCTCGCCGCGCGTCTTCTTGGGCAGGAGCGCCACCTTGAGGCCAGCGCGCTCTTCGCGGCGCGTGCGCGCGTCGATGTTCTTCGGGCTGGCGTCGAAGGTCTCGCCCTGGGCCACCGCGGCGCGGCCCGTGTAGGTGGCCAGCACGGGCCCCAGGTCAGGCGCGGCGGGCACCTCGGCGCGGTCCGGCTGCTCGGTGGGCACGTACTCGCCCAGGGTGCGGTTGCTGGCCTTGAAGTAGCGGGCGGCGACGCGGGCCACGTCCTCAGGCGTCACCTGCTCCAGGCGATCGCGCGAGAGGAAGAGCAGCCGCCAGTCACCAGCCGCGGCGAACTCCGAGAGGAAGATGCCCACGCGGTCCGACGCGTTGAGCAGCAGGTCGTACTCCTTCAAGATGGTCGCCTTCGCGCGGTCGACCTCCTCCTTCGTGGGCGGCTTCTTCGGGAAGCCCTCGATGGCGGCGAGGAGCGCGTCGCGCGCCGGGGCCACGGGCGCCTTCGCGTTGAGCTGCGCGGTGCACAGGAAGTAGCCCGGCTCCTTGAGGCTGAAGGCGTTGCACGACACCCGCGCCGCCTTCTTCGCCTGCACCAGGTCCTTGTAGAGCCGCCCCGAGGGCGAGTCGCCCAGCAGCGCGTCGAGCACGTCCACCGGGGCTGCGTCGGGGTCCGACGCCGCGGGGATGTGGTAGCCCACCGTCAGCACCGGCGTGCCGCCCACGCGCCGCACCGTCACCGACACCTCGCCGTCCTGCGTCGGCTCCTCGGTGTAGGTGGCGAGCGAGGCCAGCGGGCGCTTCGGGCGCGGCATCTTGCCGAAGGTGGCGGCGATGGCCTTGAGCGCCTTGCCCTCGTCGAACTTGCCCGCCACCACCAGCATGGCGTTGTCGGGCTGGTAGTAGCGCTCGTAGAAGGCGAGCAGCCGCTCGTTGGGCACTCGCTCGATGTCGCTCCGGGCGCCGATGGTGGTGTTGCCGTAGCTGTGCCAGAGGAAGGCGGCGGCCATGGTGCGGTCGGCGAGCACGGCCTCGGCCTGGTTCTCGCCCATCTCGAACTCGTTGCGCACCACCGTCATCTCGGTGGCGAGCTGATCGCGCGAGATGATGGCGCTGCGCAGCCGCTCGGCCTCGAGCTCGATGGCCAGCTTCACCTTCGCGTCGTCGGCCGGGAAGGTCTCGTAGTAGTTCGTGCGGTCGTACCAGGTGGTGCCGTTGGCCATGCCGCCCAGCTTGGTGAGTTCCTGCTTCACGTCGGCGAAGCGCTTCGTCTTCTTGAAGAGCATGTGCTCGAAGAGGTGCGCCATGCCCTTCTCGCCGTAGTTCTCGTGCCGGCTGCCGACGAAGACGGTGAGGTTGACGGTCACCGACGGCTTGCTCGCGTCGGGCACGAAGAGCACCTTGAAGCCGTTGGGCAGCGCGTACTCGCTGATGCCCTCGACGGAGGGGCCGGCCACGAAGGGCTTGGGCGGCGCGGCGGTCAGCGAGAGGGCGAGGAGGGAGGCGAGCAGCATCACGGGGACCCCTGCGAGAGGAAGTGGAGCGGCGGGAGGCCGGAAGACCACCCACCGCGGGCTGCGTCAACGGTCATCGCGTCGGCCGCATTTCCGCGCCCAGCCCCGCCGAGTGGTCAGGGCTGCGCGGTCACCACCGCCACGCCCGCCGCGCCCGCCAGCGCGTCGGCCTTCTCCTGGGTGAGCAGCGCGAGCGAGCCCGTCGAGCCGCGGAGGTGCGCGTTGAAGAAGGCGATGGCGAAGTGGTTGATGAGCGGCTGCGCGATGGTCGCAGGCGGCGAGGTGGGCCCGCACCCGTCCTCCAGCACGGTGCGGATGTCGGCGCCGGGGATGTCGAGCTGCACGCGATCCACGATGGAGGCCAGGTCGAAGGCGCAGAGATCCGAGAAGGTGAAGTGGCCGCCCTTGACGATGTCGAGCAGCCACCACGGCCGCTCGAGGAGCGGGAGCGTCGGCGCGATGTGCTCCTCCCACTTGAGCGTCTTGTCTTCGTGCGCCGCCTGGATGTGCACGGGGATGCCGAGCTGCACCGGCATGGGCAGGCCCAGCCAGGCGATGGCCGCCTCGACGGGCGCCTGCGGCACGATGGCCTTCACCCGCTTGTCGGTGGCGGCGACGCGCATCGAGGTGAGGGCGCCGAAGGAGTGGCCGGTGACGCCGATGTGCTCGAGGTCGAGCTGGCCGAAGAGCGGGTCTCCTTCCTTGAGGCGCGCGAGGCGGTTGAGCAGATACGTCACGTCCACCGGGCGCGTCTCGACGCCCACCGCCACGTTCTGCAGCTCACCGCGCACCACGTCGAAGAGCGTGCCGCCCTCGTGGTCCGTCGAGGCCACCACGTAGCCGTGCGAGGCGAGGAGCACCGTGTAGTAGGTCGACTGCCAGCGAATGGCCGCCTGGCCGTGGCTGAAGATGACGAGCGGGAAGGGGCCGTGGGCCCGGGCCACCTCCGCGTCGCGCACCGCCGCCGTCTCGAGGAGTGGGACGGTGCCCGGCCCGATGGCCGCCTGCTGCTCCGGCGTGAAGGCGGTGCTGATGTCGTAGCTGACCGTCGGCTGGCCCCTCGAGGCCTGCACCGCCGGGTACCAGAGCTCCGTCACCAGCTTGCGCGGCGTACCGTCGGCCTTGCGCCGCCCCGTGTCTTCGTAGGTCACCGTGCGCACGCCCACGGGGAAGGGGCCGGGCTTCGTCGGGTCGGGGGCCGCCGTGGCCGACGCGGGCGCGAAGGGCAGCGGGTCGATGGGGGCTGGGGTGCCGCCGCAAGCGACGAAGACGAAGAACACAAGCACGAGGTGACGACGCATGCGTGGCCACATAGGCGGCGCGCACCACGATGCCAAGCCCGGCACCGCCGCGCGCACCGTCACCAGCCGGTCTAGGCTTCGCGCCGGGAGGCGTGATGCGACGACACGCGACGTGGGTGCTGGTGCTGGTGGGCCTCGAGGCCTGCTCCGGGAGTCCGGGGATCGATGGAGGAACGGGCGGAGGTGCCGGCGGCGGCTCGGCCACGGGTGGCGGCGGCGGCTCGACGGCCCCGCTCACCGAGCGCGAGTACTGCGACGGCCGCGTCGACGCCCTGTGCCAGGTGCAGGTCGCCTGCGGCACCTACGAGGCGCTCGCGGGCTGCCGCGACGCCTACGACGCGCAGCGGCTCGAGTACGCCCTCGACGACTGCTCCGTGGGGCGCGCGGCCACGGCCGACGGGCGCCAGCGCTTCGACGGCGCGGCGGCCGCGAGCTGCCTGGGCGGCCTCTCGGCCTCGACCTGTCGCACGCCCGCCACGTGCGGCGCGGTCTTCACGCCGCTCGTCGCTCAGGGCGGCGCCTGCTTCGACGACCGGGAGTGCGTGATGGGCACCGCCTGCCAGACGACCCTCACCTGCCCCGGCACCTGCCAGCCGCGCGTCGGCGCCGACGGCGTGCTGGCCCCCGGCGAGCGCTGCCTCGAGGGCCTCGGCACCCAGTACACCTTCCCCACCGACGGCGGGTTCCAGGTCGAGTACCGCTGCAAGGCCCCTGCCCCCGCGGGCCAGCCGTGCTCCCTCGACTTCGCGTTCTCGTGCATGACGGGCCTGGCGTGCAGCCCGGCCACCTCCACCTGCGTCTCGGCCCGGGCCGCGGGCGAGCCCTGCGAGTACCGGGATGGTGGCGCCTTCGGCGGGGGCTGGGTGAACGGGTGCGAGGGCGGCCTCTTCTGCCAGCCGTCGCCCACCGGCGGCGCGCCGCGCTGTGGCGCCCTCGCGGCGGTCGGCGCGCCCTGTGGCACCTGCCGCCTCGATCTCCGCTGCGTGCGGGACGGCGGCGAAGTCGGCACCTGCGCGCTGAAGGGAACGGCGGGCGAGGCCTGCGCCCTGCCACAGGACTGCGCCTTCGGCTTCTTCTGCCAGCCCTCGGGCACCGCGCCGCTGGGCCCGGGCACGTGCCAGCCGCGCCAGGCGACCGGCGCGCTCTGCCGCTCGAGCCTGGACTGCACCCCCGGTCTCGACTGCGTGCAGGGCCCTGCGTCCGACGGGGGCCTCTTCCCCGAGTCGCGCTGCGCGGCGCGCGACGGCGGGAGCGCCTCGAGCTGCGTGGACCGGAGCCCCTGACGGCGCCGCGCCCGCGCGGCCGCTCACCGCAGCGGGAAGACGCCGAAGCCCTGCTCACAGTCGAGGCGCACCTGCCGCACGAGCTCCCGGGCCTCAGCCGAAGCGGTGAGCCGCCCGGCGCGCACCTCCAGGCTCGCGCCCTGCTTCACCGTGCCCAGCGTGAGCGTCTTCTTCCCCGGCACCGTCATCACGCAGCCCGTCCACGCGGTGCGGTTGCGGTTGGTGAGGATGTACGCGCCGCCGCCGAAGCGCACGGCGCCGTTGAGCGTGGGCGCCTCGTCCTCCGGCGGCAGCGCGGCGTCTCCAGCGTCAGCCGCCTCGACGGGCGCCTCGGTCGGCAGCGCAGCGACGGCCCCTGCGTCGATGGCGAGGTCGACGGCCGGCACAGCCACCACGGGCACCACGCCTGGCTCGGCCCCCGCATCCACCGCCGCCACCACGACCGGGCCCGCGCCGCCGCGGCCCGCGCCACCGCGGCCCACCACCACCAGCGCGCCGAGGATGAGGACGATGACGACGCCCAGCACGATGGCCATCGGCGGCACGCGCCGCGGCGTGGCGGCGGCGACGAGCTCGCCCGTCGTCTGCCCCGTCGCGGCGGGGGCGGCCTCGCCCGCAGAAACTGAGGTCGCGGCGCCTGCGCCCGGTGACACCATGGCCGCCGGCGCGACCGGGGAGATCGA
>CAYUZK010000027.1:0-41169 GCA_964449625.1 uncultured Archangium sp. | reverse complement strand
CGACTTTCAAGATGACGATGCTCGGGGCGACGCTGGCGCTGGTGGGCTGCGCCGGGGCGGTGGGCGAGTCGGCGACTGACGGCGAGTTCCTGGAGAGCGCGGAAGAGTACGGCACGCTGTCGTCGGAGCTGTCCTCCGGCGTGGCCCTGGGCTCGACGCTGCGCACCACGGGCAACCTGAACCTCCGCACCGGCCCGAGCCTCAACGAGCGCGTGCGCCTCGTCATCCCCAAGGGCGCGACGGTCACCACCGTCAACGTCACCCAGCCCCGCGGCGGCTGGTACAACATCAAGTACAACGGCGTCGTCGGCTGGAGCTACGGCTCGTACCTGACGCTCGTCTCGCAGCCCTCGAGCGGCTCGACCAGCACCAGCACCAGCACCGGCACCAGCACGGGCACGACCTCGGCGCGCGACGCGGCCATCACCCGCGCCAAGGGCGGCGTCGGCTTCTCGTACTGGTGGGGCCACGGCCGGTGGATCCCCAACGGCGCGACGAGCTCGACCAAGGGTTACTGCTCGGGCTCGTGCCCCAACTGCTCGCACTCGGGCAGCTACGGCGCCGACTGCTCGGGCTTCGTGGCGAAGGTCTGGCAGGTGCCGTCGAACAACACCGACCCGCGCGTGGACCAGCACCCCTACAGCACGGCGAACTTCGTGGTCGACAGCTCCCAGTGGCGCACGGTGAGCCGCGGCTCGCTGAAGAAGGGCGACGCGCTCGTGTACCGCTCGAACGGCGCCGGCCACATCTTCCTCTACGAGTCGGGCGACGGCTGGGGCTCGATGTGGGCGATGGAGGCCCGCGGCTGCAGCTCCGGCATCGTGCGCAACCTCCGCACGGCGGGCAGCGCGTACAAGGCCATCGCGCGCGCCGGCTGGTAAGCGCAGCCTCGCTGAACGCTCGAGGCCCCGCGCGTCTCTTCGGAGACGGCGGGGCTTCGTCGTGTCTGGTGTGCCGTCAGCGCCGCTGCGCCGCCCAGACGCGCCCCTGCAGCGCGAGGCAGAAGGCGTCGAAGCCTGCGCTGTCGGGGAAGGCCGAGGCGGGCAGCTGGAGGGGGAACTGCGGCTCCAGGCCGATGAGGGCCAGCTCCGGGCTGATGCGGTTCAAGTTCACCCGCGGCCAGCCCACCAGCTCGCTCGTCTCCGCCTCGCCCTCGGGGCGCCGCGTCACCCGGAGCCCCAGGTCCTGGATCTCCAGCGTCACCGTCTCGGCGAGCAATTGAGAGGGCAGGGCCTTCTCCCAGTCGACGCCGGCGCTCGCCTCGCGCGCGGCCTTCGCCGTCTTCTGCACGGTGCCGTACATGCCGATGGCCCAGCCGCCGAGCCAGAGCAGGGGCAGCGCCCCGAGGAACACGCACAGGCCGCCCGTCACGGGCAGCCCCAGGCGCTCCGTCACGAAGGCGAGGCCCGCCGCGCCGAGCACCACCACCACGGCCCGCGCCACCGTCACGCGCCGCTTCAGCCCCGGCGTGAACTGATCGATGACGACCTGCATGCCGGCGACGGGCGGCATCATCACGCCCGGCAGCCTGGGCCGGTGATGCACGAACTGGATGGTCAGCGGGGTCGACGACGGATCCACCCGGCGTCGCCTAGCACGCTCGCGGCCCGGCGCTGCTGACTCGTTGCGTCACCCTGAGGCGTCCCCTACAAGGCGCCTCACCATGTCGATGTCCGAGCGGTACGAGCCGAGTGTCATTGAGCCGAAGTGGCAGCAGCGGTGGGCGGAGCGGGGCACCTTCAAGGCCGGCCAGCCCGCGCCCAAGGGCAAGAAGTACGTGCTCGAGATGCTGCCGTACCCCAGCGGCAAGATGCACATGGGGCACGTGCGCAACTACCTGCTGGGCGACGTCTACGCGCGCTACTTCCGCATGCAGGGCTTCGACGTGCTGCACCCCATGGGCTGGGACGCCTTCGGCCTGCCCGCCGAGAACGCCGCCATCAAGGACGGCGTGCACCCCGCGGTGCGCACGGCCGAGAACATCGCCTCCTTCAAGAAGGAGATCGGCACGCTGGGCTACTCCTACGACTGGGCCCTCGAGCTCGACACCAGCAAGCCCGAGTACTACCGGTGGAACCAGTGGTTCTTCCTCGCGATGCTCGAGAAGGGCCTGGTCTACCGCCGCTTCTCGAAGGTGAACTGGTGCACCGGCTGCCACACCGTCATCGCCAACGAGCAGGTGAAGGACGGCACCTGCGAGCGCTGCGAGTCGCCGGTGATGGACAAGGAGATGCCCGAGTGGGCCTTCCGCATCACGAAGTACAGCCAGGTGCTGCTCGACGCGCTCGACGGGCTGACTCAGTGGCCTGACCGCATCACCGCCGCCCAGCGCAACTGGATCGGCCGCAGCGAGGGCGTCGAGGCCGAGTTTGCCCTCGTCGGCACCGAGGAGAAGGTGCGCGTCTTCACCACGCGCGTCGACACCATCTTCGGCTGCACCTACGTGGTGCTCGCGCCGGATCACCGCGCCGTGGCGAAGATCACCGCCGCCGCGCAGAAGGCCGACGTCGAGGCCTTCGTGAAGAAGATGGCGGCCAAGTCGAAGACCGAGCGCACCGACGAGGCCGCCGAGAAAGAAGGCGTCTTCACCGGCGCCTTCGCGCTCAACCCCTTCACCGGCGAGCAGGTGCCCGTGTGGGTCGCCAACTTCGTGCTCGCCGACTACGGCACCGGCGCGGTGATGAGCGTGCCCGCCCACGACGCGCGCGACTTCGCGTTTGCGAAGAAGTACTCGCTGCCGGTGAAGCCCGTCATCCACCCCGCGAAGGGTGACCCGCTGCCTGCGACGCTCACCGAGGCCTTCACCGACGAGGGCGTGCTCGCCGACTCCGGCCCCTACACGGGCAAGACCTCTGCCGAGGCGAAGAAGGCCATGGCGCAGTGGCTCGCGAAGGAGGGCAAGGGCCAGCCCATGGTGACCTGGCGCCAGAAGGACTGGGGCTTCTCGCGCCAGCGCTACTGGGGCACGCCGATCCCCATCGTGTACTGCGAGAGCTGCGACCCGCAGCGCCACGGCCTGCCCGTGCCCAAGGACCAGCTCCCGGTGGTGCTGCCTGACATCGACGTCGCCGAGGTGCTCACCGGCAAGGGCGAGCCCCCGCTGGCCAAGGTCGCCTCGTGGGTCAACACGAGCTGCCCCAAGTGCGGCGGCCCCGCGCGCCGCGAGACGGAGACGATGGACACCTTCGTCGACTCCTGCTGGTACTACGCGCGCTACCTCTCGCCCAGGCTGGACACCGCGCCGGTCGACGTGGCCCTGGCCAACACCTACCTGCCGGTGGACCTGTACGTGGGCGGCCCCGAGCACGCCACGATGCACCTGCTCTACTTCCGCTTCTGGACGCGGGTGATGAAGGAGCTGGGCCTGGTGCCGGTGGACGAGCCCGTCAAGCGCCTCATCACCCAGGGCATCGTCAACGGCCCCGACGGCCGCAAGATGAGCAAGCGCTGGGGCAACGTCGTCGCGCCCTCGGCCATCGTGCAGGAGTACGGCGCCGACACCGCGCGCGCCTACGTGCTCTTCGCCGGCCCGCCGGAGCGCGACTTCGACTGGAGCGACGAGCAGGTCGAGGGCGCGAGCCGCTTCCTCCGCCGCGTGTGGACGCTCGGCGTCACCCACCAGGGCGTGAAGGGCGCCACCTTCGACGGCACGTTCGAGGGCAAGGCGCTCGAGATCCGCAAGGCGGCGCACAAGGCCGTCAAGCGCGTCACCGAGGCCATCGAGCGGCTGTCCTTCAACACCGCCATCGCCGGCACCATGGAGTACGTCAACGCGCTCTACCTGGCGAAGGCGTGCACCACCGACGCCGAGAAGGCAGCGATGAACGAGGCGCTGCGGCTGCTGGCCTTCATTCTCGTGCCCTTCGCGCCGCACTTCGCCAACGAGCTGGCCGAGCACTACGGCAGCACCGCGCCCCTCGAGGAGCAGGCCTGGCCCAGCTACGATCCGGCTCTCGTGGTCGACGACGTGGTGCCCTACGCGGTGCAGGTGCTGGGCAAGCTGCGCGCGGAGATCCAGGCGCCGGCCACGGCCACCGAGGCCGAGGTGCGGGCGCTGGCGGAGGCGGACGAGAAGGTGAAGGCGGCCCTGGGCGGCAAGCCGGTGAAGAAGTTCGTCTTCGTGCCCAAGCGGCTCGTCAACTTCGTCGTCTGATGCCGCGGCTGCTCGCCCTCGCCGTGGCCCTGGCGCTCTCAGGCTGCGGCTACCGCGTCACCGCGCCCAACGCCGCGCTGCCGGCCGGCCTGCGCGCGGTGCAGGTGCCGCTCTTCGTCAACCGCACGGCAGAGGCGAACGCCGAGCTGACCTTCACCGCCGCCTTGCGCGAGCAGCTCGAGCGGGCCGGCCGCCTGGGCGGGCCCGAGGCCGACGGGCGCCTCGAGGGTACGCTCCTCTCGCTCAGCGGCGGGCCCTTCCTCACCGCACCGACGCTGCCGCGCCAGCCCGCCTACCGCCTGACCGCCGTGGTGGCGCTCTCGCTCAAGAAGGGCGACCAGGTCGTCTCCGCCGTCACCGTCAGCGGCGCCGAGGAGTTCGTCTCGGGCGCCGACGTGCTGCTGACGGAGTCGAACCGGGAGGCGTCCATCGCGCGCCTCGCCGCTACGCTCATGCGCGAGGGCCTGGAGCGGCTGCAGGCGCCCTGAACGGCAAACGACGAAAGCCGATGAGCCCCTGAAGGCTCATCGGCTCACGGTGCCAGCACTCGAGCGGCGGTGCTCAGCGAGCGGCGGGGGCCGCGAACTTCTTCGACGCCTCGTGCTGCAGGCGGCCGATGCGGCGGCTCGCGTTGCGCGCGTGGAGCACGCCCTTGGTGGCGGCCTTGTTCAGCTCGCTGGCGGCGGCGTTGAGCGCCGTCTTCGCCTTCGCCTGGTCACCCGAGGTGATGGCGGCGCGGGCGGCCTTGAGGGCGTCCTTCACCTTGGACTTCACGGCGAGGTTGCGCGCGTTGCGCTTGAGGGCCTGGCGGTTGCGCTTCACTGCGGACTTGGTGTTGGCCACGAAACGGCTCCTTGAATCGGAAAAAACCAGTTGAGGGGGGGCGCTCTACCGGCCCCCTCTCGGGCGGTCAAGCCTTGCGGGCCTGCTCCTCGGCCTTGGCCGCGTCCCACAGCGCGTCCATCTGCGCCAGGGTGGCCTCCCCGAAGGGCACCCCCTGAGCCTCGAGGCCCGCCTCCACCCGGTGGAAGCGGCTGGTGAAGCGGCGGATGGCGCCTCGCAGCGCGTCTTCGGGCGGGCAGTTCAGCTTGCGGCCCACGTTGGCCAGCGAGAACAGCACGTCGCCCAGCTCGTGCTCGATGGCGTCGCGATCACCCGCGGCGATGGCCTCGTCGAGCTCCGCCAGCTCCTCGTCGAGCTTGCCGCGCACGCCCTTCAGGTCCGGCCAGTCGAAGCCGATGCGCGAGGCCTTCTCGGTCAGCCGCTCGGCCCGCTGCAGCGCCGGGGCGCCCGAGGGCACCCCGTCGAGCACGCTGCCGTGGTGCCCGTGCTTCTCTGCGCGCTCCTTCGCCTTGAGCCGGGCCCAGTTCTCCAGCACCTGCGCGGTGCCCGCGGCCGCCTGCTCGCCGAAGACGTGCGGGTGCCGCCGCTCGAGCTTCACCGCGATGGCCGTCGCCACGTCGCCCAGGTCGAAGTGCCCCTGCTCGTTGGCGAGCTGCGCGTGGAAGACGATCTGAAAGAGCAGGTCGCCCAGCTCCTCGGCCAGCGGCGCCCAGGGCCCGCCGTCGGCGACGCGGTCCATCTCGTCGAGCACCTCGTAGGCCTCCTCGATGAGGTACGGCCGCAGGCTCCGCAGGTCCTGCTCCTTGTCCCAGGGGCAGCCGTTGGGGGCGCGCAGGCGCTCCATCACTCCCACCAGCCGCGCGACGGCGGCGCCGATGTCGCTCATGGGCCCGGCGCTCTACCGCACCGTCGAAGTCCTCGCGATGCCTGCCTTTCATGGTCTAACCTGCGCCACCCCGATGCGACTCATCGTGACTCTCTTCGCGCTGGCCCTCGTCGTGCCGGGCCTCGCGCTCGCGCAGGTCGACCTCGTCGACCCCGACGCCCCGGCGCCGAAGCCGACCCGCCGGCCGGCCCCGCCGCCCGACGACGACCCCTACGCAGAGGACGAGCCCGACGGCACCCTCGTGGCCCCGCCCACGCGGCCCAGGCCCAAGCCGGCCAGGGCAGGCGACCCCGGCGCCGACGGCACGCTCGTCGCGCCCCCCACCAAGCCGAAGCCTGCTTCGCTCAAGGCCGGCCCTGCGCCCGTTCCTCCGCCGAGGGTGGAGCCGCCCCCGCGGCCCGAGGCCCCGCAGCTCGTGGTGAAGACGACGTCCGACGCCGACCTCAACGCCGCGTGGCTGCGCTGGCGTGAGGCCAACGCCTCGAAGGACCCCAGGGCCGAGCTTGCGGCGCGCAAGGCCCTCGTCGCGCTACGCGACCTGACCGGCTCGCCCAACGCCGAGCTCTGGGCCGTGGGCCTGCTCCGGGCGGCCGCGACGTGGGAGGCCGCCGGTGACAGCGGCGCCGCCGTGGAGATCGCTCTGACGGCCTCCGAGCTCGCGCCCGATCTCCCCGCGACCTGGTTCCTGCTCTCGCGGCTCTACTTCGTCTCCGACCCCAGCGGCGTGGGCCGCTACCTCGGCGCCCTCAAGAACGGCGTCGTCACCCAGGTGTCCGACCCGCGCTACCTGCGGCCGATGCTGGCCGACGTCGCCGCGCTCCTCCTCCTCTCCCTCATCGGCACCGCGATGGTGGTGGTCTTCGTGCTGCTGCTGCGGCGCGGCTACTACTTCCTCTACGACTTCCACTTCTTCTTTCCGCGCGCCGCGGCCCGCTGGCAGACGGCGGCCCTGGGCGTGCTGCTCCTGGCGCTGCCGGTGGTCTTCCGCCTGGGCGTGGTGCCCTCGCTGCTGGCCTTCTTCGCGGCGGTGACGCTCTACCTCACCACCACCGAGCGCGCGGTGGCGGCGGTGCTCATCGGCCTGCTGGGCCTGGTGCCCCTCGCCGGCCAGCTCGTCGTGGAGCGCACGGCCTTCGCCGACACGCCCGCTGAAGATCTCTACGCCATCGAGCGCGGCGGCCCCGGCACCGAGCCCCTCGTGCAGCAGTACGAGAAGCTCGCCGCCGAGGACAAGGTGGGCTTCGCCGAGCGCTTCGCCCTGGGTCACTTCCACCTGAACCGCGGCCACCTCGACCAGGCCGTCGCGCACCTCAAGAGCGCGCTGGCGCTGCGGCCCGAAGACGTGCCCGGCCGCGTGGCCCTCGCCAAGGCCTTCTTCCTGCAGGGCGACCTCGAGAACTCCCGCGGCATCCTCGAGTCGGTCAAGCAGAGCTCGCCCCAGGCGGTGGTGCTCTACGATCTGGGCCGCGTCTACCAGCGCCGCGTGCAGGTCTACGGCGAGGCCAACGCCATCGAGGTGGACAAGGCCAACGAGAACCTCGCCAACGCCCGCGCCCTCGACTCCACGCTGCCCAACGGGAGAGACGACGAGCCGCTCCCGAAGGAGCTGGTCGGCAACACGATGCTGCGCACGCTCCCGCTGGCCCGGGCCGATCTCCTCGCGCTGGCCAACGGCGACGAGGCCGGCCGCCGGGTGCGCTCGCAGCTCTCGGGGCTGCTCGCCGGCGACGTGCCGGTCACGGTGGCCCTGGTGTACCCGGGGCTCGTCGCGGCGCTGCTGCTGGCCTTCGGGCTGCTCGCCGGCGCCCTCGACGCGGCCCGCGAGTGCAACCGCTGCGGCCGGCCGGTGAGCCGCCGGGGTGACCCCGAGAGCTCGCCCGGCAGCCTCATGTGCACCCAGTGCGTCAACGTCTTCGCGCGCAAGAACATGGTGGCCCCGTCGATCAAGGTGCGCAAGCAGCTCGAGGTGGCCCGCTACGAGAGCCGCCTGGGCCGCGCCACCACCATCTTCGGCGTCGTCTGGTCGGGCATGGGCCACGTCTTCGCCGGGCTGCCGGTGGCCGGCGCGGTGTACGGCTTCCTCTTCCTCCTCGCCATCTGCGGCGCGGTGCTGCGCGAGGGGGTGCTGCGCACGCCCTTCGACGGCGTGCCGGTGGGCGTGCGGCTGGTGCCGATGGTGCTCCTCTTCCTGGGCGTCTACCTCGTCTCGTTCCTGCGCCTGCGCGGGAGGCGGAGCTAGACCATGGCGCTCAAGGGCACCCTCAAGGACTTCGGCATCGCCGACATCCTCCAGCTCATCGGCCAGCAGACGAAGACCGGCGTGCTGACGCTGACGCAGCGGCACGACCGCGTCACGGTCAAGTTCAAGGACGGCAACATCGTCGGCGCCGAGTCGGCCAGCCGCAACCGCAAGGACCTCATCGGCTCGATGCTCGTGGCGGCGTCGCTGCTCTCGGAGCAGCAGCTCGAGTTCGCGCTCGAGACGCAGAAGCGCACGCTGCAGCGCCTGGGCGACGTGCTCACCTCGCAGGGGGTGATCACCGCCGAGAAGTTCCGGCAGATGGTGCAGCTGCAGACGAACGAGACGCTCTTCCGCCTCTTCTCGTGGAAGACGGGCACCTACGAGTTCGAGGCGAAGGACGTCGAGATCGAGGCCGCCCTCACGCCGCTGCGCGCCGAGTCGGTGCTCATGGAGGGCTTCCGCCGGGTCGACGAGTGGCCGGTGGTGAAGAAGCGCATCACCAGCCTCCAGATGACCTTCGAGAAGGTCAAGGAGCTGCCCCCGCCGCAGCTCGAGAAGAACGACTTCGACTCGGCCCTCGACGACGCGTTCGCCGAAGAGAAGAAGGAGGTCAACAAGGGCGAGTTCCAGTCCATCGGCGAGGCCGAGCGCAAGTGCTACGCCCTCATCGCGCCTGGCCGCACCGTTGCCCGCATCATCGAGCTGTCCACGCTGGGCGAGTTCGAGACCGCCAAGGCGCTCTGCAACCTCATCAACCTCGAGTACGCGAAGGGCCTCGCGCCCGAGGGCAAGAGCGCTGACGACGCCTTCGCCGCCGACGGCGTGGTGGCCACCCGCGCCGCCGCGCTGCTGGCCGTCGCCGGGCGCATCGCCGTCACCATGGTGGTGGTGGGCGCGCTGCTCTTCGTCGCCACGCGGGTCGACCTGGGCGCCGTCAACCTCGGCCGCTCCAACGCCAGCACCTACTCCGACCCGGCCGCGCAGCGCTTCGCCAGCCGCCAGCAGCTCTCGCGCATCGAGGCGGCCATCGAGGTCTACCGCCTCGAGAAGGGCGCCCTGCCCATGGCCCTCACCGAGCTGGTGGAGGTGGCGCTGCTGTCAGGTGACGACCTGCGCTTCCCCTGGCGCGACCCGTACTTCTACCGCCGCGGCGACGACGGCACCTTCGTGCTCCTGCCGCCGCTGCGCTGAGCCGCCGCGGCCGCCGTGGGGCCGGGAGCCCATGGGTTCAGGTGGTTGACCCGGTGGGGGGGGCGGGGTACACGCCCGACCGCCTCCCGGGAGTTGCCCGGGGCGCCCACCGGGCCTGTTCCCCTCCGCGGACCCTGGTGGACTTCACCCCCGGAGCGGGAGAGACGTCACCCATGATCCACGTCGAAAAGAAGGCGGAGCTCGTTTCGAAGTTCCGCACCCACGAGAAGGACACCGGCAGCCCCGAGGTCCAGGTCGCCATCCTCTCGGAGCGCATCAACGAGCTCACCGAGCACTTCAAGTCGCACAAGAAGGACTTCCACAGCCGCCGCGGCCTGCTGAAGATGGTCAGCCAGCGCCGGCGCCTCCTCGACTACCTCAAGTCGAAGGACCAGAACCGCTACAAGAAGCTCATCGACAGCCTCGGCATCCGCAAGTAACCGCGGCGAGCATTCCCCTCGGGGCGCTGGTGACCAACCAGCGCCCCGCGGTGTTTCACAGGCAGCACCCGCTTCGCCCCTGACGAAGCGGCCCAACCCGGCGCGATCGATCGAGCCGTATGCGTTTTGATTCGTTGTTCGCCTGGCCCGACCCCGCGTCGGGCCCCGCGATCAGGGAGTCAAAACGCAGCCCGTCCCGGTCGCGCCATGACGCAACAACGAGAGCAGACACTACCCATGGCAAAGATCACCAAGACGATTGACCTCGGCGGCAAGCAGATCACCATCGAGACCGGCCGCATGGCCAAGCAGGCAGACGGCGCGGTCGTCGTGCGCTCCGGCGACACGATGATCCTCGCGACGGCCGTCAGCGCGCGCGACCGCCGCGACGTCGACTTCCTCCCCCTCACCGTCGAGTACAAGGAGAACTTCTACTCGGCCGGCCAGATCCCCGGCGGGTACTTCCGCCGCGAGGGCAAGCTCACCGAGAAGGAGACGCTGACCTGCCGCCTCATCGACCGCAGCTGCCGGCCGCTCTTCCCCGAGGGCTACGCGTACGAGATCCAGATGATCTGCAACGTGATCAGCTTCGACAAGCAGGCTGAGCCCGACGTGCTCGGGCTGTGCGCCGCCTCGGCCGCGCTGGGCGTCTCCGACATTCCCTTCGACGGGCCCATCGCGTGCGTGCGCGTCGGCCGCGTCGCCGGCACCCTCGTCGTCAACCCCACGGCCGTCGAGCGCGCCAAGAGCGACCTCGACCTGGTGGTCTCGGCGTCGAAGGAGGCCATCGTGATGGTCGAGGGCGGCGGCGAGGAGATCTCCGAGCCCGACATGATCGCCGCGCTCGAGTTCGGGCACGCGTCCTGCCAGCCCATCATCAAGGCCATCAGCGAGCTGCGCGCCGAGCTCGGCGTGAAGACCCGCGAGTACGAGAAGACGGCGAAGTACGACCCCGCGCTCAAGGAGCAGTGCAAGGCGCTGGTGTGGAACGACATCGCCGCCGGCTACAAGATCGCCGTCAAGCACGAGCGCTACGCGGCGCTCAAGGCCTCGCGCAAGACCATGGAGGCCGCGCTCAAGGCCAAGCTGGGCGAGGCGTGGACGCCGGCCCTGGAGAAGCAGGTCAAGGGCATCTACGAGGACCTCAAGTACGAGTACATGCGCGAGCTGACCTGCAACGGCGGCCGCATCGGCGGGCGCCCGCACACCACCGTGCGCGAGGTCGTCGTCGAGGTGGGCACCCTGGCCCGCACCCACGGCTCGTGCCTCTTCCAGCGCGGCGAGACCCAGGCCCTCGTCTCGGCCACGCTCGGCACCGGCGAAGACGACCAGCGCATCGAGACGCTGGGCGGGGAGATCAGCCGCACCTTCCTGCTGCACTACAACTTCCCCCCGTTCTCGGTGGGCGAGACCAAGCCGCTGCGCGGCCCCGGTCGCCGTGAGATCGGCCACGGCGCCCTCGCCGAGCGCGCGCTGCGCAACATGGTTCCGGCCAAGGACCAGTTCCCCTACGTGGTGCGCATCGTCTCGGACATCCTCGAGTCGAACGGCAGCTCGTCGATGGCCTCGGTCTGCGGCGGCACGATGGCGATGTTCGACGCCGGCGTGCCCATGAAGTCGCCGGTGGCCGGCATCGCCATGGGCCTGGTGAAGGAGGGCGACAAGGTCGCCATCTTGACCGACATCTTGGGTGACGAGGATCACCTGGGCGACATGGACTTCAAGGTGTGCGGCACCGCGAAGGGCATCACCGCCGTGCAGATGGACATCAAGATCACCGGCATCACCACGGCGATCATGCTCCAGGCGATGGAGCAGGCCCGCGTCGGCCGCCTCCAGATCCTCGACACGATGCTCAAGGCGCTGGCCGAGCCCCGCAAGGAGATCAGCCAGTACGCCCCGCGCATCACCAGCATCCAGATCCGCCCCGAGTTCATCAAGAACGTCATCGGGCCCGGCGGCAAGGTGATCAAGGACATCATCGCCCGCACCGGCTGCTCGGTGAACATCGACGACACCGGCCGGGTGGACATCGCCTCGGCCGACGGCGACGCGGTGAAGGCCGCCATCTCGATGGTGCAGGCCCTCACCCGCGAGGCGGAGATCGGCAAGGTCTACCTGGGCACCGTGCGCCGCATCGTCGAGTTCGGCGCCTTCGTGGAGATCTTCCCCGGCACCGACGGCCTCATCCACATCTCCGAGCTCGCCGACAAGCGCGTGCAGACGGTCGGCGAGATCGTCAAGGAGGGCGACGAGGTGATGGTGAAGGTCATCTCCATCGACCAGGCCGGGAAGATCCGCCTCTCGCGCAAGCAGGCCCTCGCGGAGCGCGCCGCGGCCCAGACGCCGCCCCCGGCCGCCAACGCCGCGCCCGCCAAGCCCACCACCCAGGCCTGAGCGCCTGTGAAGCAACCCCCTCCCGTCGCCGGACACGCCGATCTGCGTCGCCGGGCATCGTCGCAACCCCTCGACGCAGCACGAGCTGCGCCTTCGGGCTTGCTCCTTGCGCGGCTCGCAGCTCGACGGTCCGGCTCGGTCCGGGGATTGCCTCACAGACTCTGAGCGTTTCCAGCCGCTTGGCTGAACGAGCCGCCTCCTCTCCCACGCCGGGAGGGGGGCGGTTTTCTTTCGAGATCGCCCGCGGGCCGACCTGCGTTCAACTGCGCCCTGCTCGTGAGCCAGACCGCACTCCACGGCGTCAGTCGCTTCTTCGCGGCCTTCCGCTGGGCCTTCATGCCGCTGGGCCTCTTCGCCCTCGTCGCCGTGGGCGTGCACGCCGCCGCCGACCTGGTCGACGATCGCCTGCTCCGCGCCGTGGAGGCCCTCGACGCCTGGCTCGACGGGCTCCTCGCGCAGGCCGACGCCACCGCCGCCTGGGTCAACCGCGTCGACTCGAGGGAGCGCACCCTCATCGCCCGCGCCCTCGCGCTCGCCTGGGAGCTCGCCGCCGCCGCCTTCGTCGCCGTGCCCATGGTGGGCTACCTCGAAGAAGACGCCGCGGTCGGCCGCTTCGCCTCCCCGCGCGAGACGTGGCGCACGCTGCTTCGCCGCGTCAACGCCCAGCCCACGCCCATGCGGCTGGTGCGGCCCCTCGTCACCGCCGCCTTCGCCGTCGCCGGCGCCTACGCCGTGTCGCGCCTGGTGGAGGCCACGCTCTTCGTCGGCCTCGTGGGTGACGTCGCGCCCGCCGACGTCGCCGCCGTGCTGGCCCGCGTCGGGGGCGGCCTGGCCGTCGCCCTCGTGCTGCTGTCGCTGGGCTGGCGGGCCGTGCTGCGCGCGCTGCAGCACGCCGACGCCGCCTGCACCGCCGCGAAGCAGCCGTGGCTCGCCGGCTGGTGGGGCACCGTCCTCTCGTTCCCCCTCGCCGTCGCGGTGCTCCTCGAGGCCGAGGCGCTGCTCTCGTTCCTCCGATGAGCGCCACGGCCTCCTTCAGCCGGCCCTCGCGCGGCCTCCTCGACTTCCTCGGCGCCGTGCTGTGCCTGTGGGCCGCCGCGTACCACACGCCGGTGGGCGCCCTCGCGCGCGACCTCGGCAGCCGCCTCGTCGGCACCCGCGCGCAGACGCGGCCGCTGCTCGCCTACTACACGGGCGGCGTCTACGACGCGCACGACGTCGCCGCGCCCTCGCCGCTGGTGGCGCCCGTGCCCGATCTCGAGGTGGTGGCGGCCATTCCCCCCGGGCGGGCGCTCGGCCGCGGCGTCTTCGCCTCGGCCTCGCGGCTCACCGGCGCCGCGCGCGCGCCCGTCGACGCCCTCGCCAGCCGCTACGCGCTGCCCCTGGCGACGCCGGAGGACGCGGCCACCTTGATGGAGCGCGCCGCGAGGGACCTGGGCTCCGAGGACGCCGCGGTGCTGGCAGCCTTCGCCGGCTTCGACGTGGCCCAGTACGCCGCCCGGCGCGCGCACGCCGAGGGGCGGCCGCCCTCGCTCGAGGTGCTGGCCCAGCGCCTGCCGCCCTCGGAGGCGCGGGCCCTGGCGGCGGCGTCGTCGGCCCTCATGCTCGGCACCGCCTACGGCCTCTCGTGGCCCGTCGCGCCCGGCACGCGCGTCTCGTCGCCCTTCGGCTGGCGGCACCACCCGATCCTCGGGCGGGGCAAGTTCCACACGGGCGTCGACCTCGTGGTGCCCGAGGGCACGCCGGTGAAGGTGACGGCCGACGGCGTCGTGCGCCGCGCGAGCGAAGACGCGGTCAACGGCAAGGTCGTCATCATCGACCACGGCCGCGGCGTGACGACGGCCTACTGCCACAACGTGCGCCTCCGCGTGGTGACGGGCCAGCCGGTGCGCGCCGGCGACGTCATCGCCGACTCCGGCACCACCGGCCGCAGCACCGGGCCGCACCTGCACTACCAGCTCGAGCTCGCGCACACGCCGATGGACCCCTTCGCCTTCCGCGGCAGCACGCCGCTGGTCGCCGAGGTGCCGACGCGCGCGCCGGCTCCGAAGCCCGACGGCCGCGCGGGCCTCAGGAAGGCCTTCGAGCAGGCTGGCGTCGCGCCGCCCGACTCCGAGGAGTGAGGGGACGCGTTTCGGGCTTTGGCCCCGTTCGAGAATAGGCTCGGGGCCCACGTGAGCGACGCCACCTCCGACCCCGGCTTTCCGCGCGTCCACCTCGGGCGCTTCGAGCTGGTGCACCGCCTCGAGGTGGGCGGCATGGCGGAGATCTTCCTCGCGCTCGAGCGCGGCCTGCACGACTTCGAGCGCGTGGTGGTCATCAAGAAGGCGCTGCCGCACCTCGCGGAGAAGCCCGCCTTCCGCACCATGTTCCTCCAGGAGGCCCGCTGGGTGGCGCGCCTCAACCACCCCAACATCGTGCAGATCTACGAGCTGGGCGAGGCCGACGGCACCTCCTTCATCGCCATGGAGCACGTCTCGGGCGTCAGCTTCCGCGATCTCGTCGCGCGCGCGGTCGGCGAGGGGCATCAGGTGCCGCTGGGCGTGGTGGTGGCGCTCATGGCCCAGGCCTGCGCCGGCGCCCACGCGGCCCACGAGCTCACCGACCCGCAGGGCAAGGCCCTGGGCCTCGTGCACCGCGACATCTCGCCGCACAACCTCATGGTGACGGCCGGCGGGCACGTGAAGCTGCTCGACTTCGGCATCGCCAAGGCCACGGAGCTCGGCGTCGACACCACGCGCACGGGCGCGCTGCGCGGCAAGGTCCACTACATGTCCCCGGAGCAGGTGCTCCAGGAGCGCCTGGATCGCCGCAGCGACGTCTTCGCACTCGGCATCGTGGTCTGGGAGCTCCTCACGCTGCGGCGGCTCTTCAAGCGCGAGAACGAGCTGGCCACCATGCAGGCCATCACCGGCGGCGAGGCGGCGCGGCCCGGGCGGGTGCGCGAGGGCATTCCTCCCGCGCTCTCAGCCGCGGTGATGAAGGCCCTGCAGGTGGACCCCGCGCAGCGCCACGCCACCGCCGACGAGCTCCGCCGCGCCCTCGAGGCGGCCGCTGACGAGGCGGGCCTGCGCCACGGCCTCGACGAGGTGTCGGCCTGGGTCGACTCGGTGATGGGTGAGACGCTCGCGGCCAACGCCGCGGACCTCAAGGCCGCCGTCGAGCGCGTGAAGCGTGAGGGCTACTCGAGCGACGAGCCCGCCAAGACCAAGCGCCCCACCCAGACGCTCCCGAGCGTGTCTCCGCCGAGCGTGTCGCCGCCGAGCCGGGAACTCGTCGCGCCCAGTCTCCAGGGCCCAGGCGCTCCACCCGGGCTCGACCGCCGCAAGCTGCTGCGGCAGGTGGCCCTCGTGGGCGTGTTCGCGCTGAGCGTCGGCGCCTCGGCTGCCTTCGTCGTGCTGCGGCCGCCGTCGCTCGAGGGGCCGACCCTGCGCGTGGGCTGGGCGCCGACCATCGACCTGCGCGTGCTCGCCGAAGACATCGAGCCGATGCGCACGCACCTCGAGCGGCAGACGGGCCAGCCCGTGGAGTTCGTCTACGCCTCGAGCTACCACGACCTCGCCGACCAGCTCATCGACGGCGGGGTGGAATATGCGTCGATGCCGCCCGCGCTCTTCGTGCGCAGCGAGCTGCGCGAGCCGCGCCTGCGCGCCGTGGCGCTCAAGCTGGTGGGCGGCAGCTCCGGCAGTGACGGGGTGCTGGTCGCGGCGGACTCGTCGGGCATCGCCACGGTCGCGGACTTGAAGGGCAAGACGCTCTGCGTGCCCGACGCCGAGTCGACCACCGGCTTCCTGTTTCCGCGCGCCGCCGTCCGCAAGGCCGGCCTCGACTGGTCGAAGGACGTGAAGGTCACCCTGAGCGGCAACCACCTCCAGGTGCTGCGCGACGTGACCGAGGGCCGCTGCCAGGCCGGCGCGACGTACTCGGCGGCGCTGCTCAGCGCCGTGACCCAGGGCGTCGAGACGAGCGGGCTTCGGCAGGTGGCGCTCACCGGACACGCGCCGCAAGACGCCATCGTCGCGGGCCCGCTCGTGTCAGCCGACGACTCGGCCCGGCTCCGCGAGGCGCTCCTCCGCTACCGGCCGCCCGGCGCTCGCCCCACCGGCGCGGGCAGCATGGAGCGCATCTCGGGCTTCGTCGCCGCGCGCCCCGAGGACTACGCGACGCTGCGCGAGCTCGTGCAGCTCGAAGACGCGGCCCGGTGACGGGCGCTTGGGAGGGGGAACGTCGCCCCCACTCCGACGCGTCGAAGCCGACGTGGTAGACGCCAGCCCCATGAACGTGAGCCTCAAGGTGCGCCGCGTGCGCCCGTCGGATCTCCCGCTGCCGAGCTACCAGACGGCCCACGCCGCCGGCATGGACCTGCTCGCCGACCTCACCGACGAGGTCGTGCTCGAGCCCATGGACCGCCGCTTGATCCCCACCGGGCTGGCCGTGGAGATTCCCCCCGGCTTCGAGGCTCAGGTGCGCCCCCGCAGCGGCCTGGCCCTCAAGCAGGGCCTCACCTGCCTCAACAGCCCCGGCACCATCGACGCCGACTACCGCGGGGAGGTGGGCGTCATCCTCGCCAACCTCTCGAAAGAACGGGCCTTCGTGCGGCGGGGCGACCGCATCGCCCAGCTCGTGGTGGCGCCCGTGGCGCGGGCCGCGTGGGTCGAGGTCGAGACCCTGGGCGAGTCGGGGCGCGGCGAGGGCGGGTTTGGCTCAACCGGGGTAGGGCGTTGAACGACAACCGCAGGTGCAGTAAAAAAACGAGTTTGATTCACGCCTTACGAAGCACGACCGGTTGATCGACACCGAGGTTCGCCCCGTTGCTCTGCTACCGCTGCGGTACCCACGTCCCCGACACGGATGAAAAGTGTCCGACGTGTGGGCAGAACCTCACGAACGGCGGCTTGCGCCAGGCCACGGGCACGTTCAGCCGCCGGCGCGCGCAGACCGGGGCCATCGAGGGCGCGCCGTACAAGGCGCAGGACCTCGTCGCCAACCGCTACCTGGTGAAGGACGTGGTGGGCGTGGGCCCGCTGGGCTTCGTCTTCCGCGCGCACGACAAGGAGATCGACGTCGAGGTCGCGCTCAAGGTCATCAACCCCAAGCTGCTGCAGACGGCCGACGAGCGGAAGCACTTCGCCAAGCAGCTGCGGCTCGCGCGCAAGCTCTCGCACCCGAACCTGGTGCGCGTGTACGAGGAGGGCGAAGAGGCCGAGCGCCCGTACTTCACCTCGCAGTTCCTCGACGGCCTCACGCTGCGGAAGATCATCGACCTGCGCCTGCAGAAGGGGCAGTTCTTCGCGCTCCACGAGATCGAGCCCATCCTCGCGCAGGTCTGCGCGGCCCTCGACGGCGCGCACAAGGTCGGCCCGCACAGCGACATCAAGCCCGAGAACGTGCTCGTGCTGCCCGACCTGCTCAAGGTGACCGACTTCGGGCTCGGGCTCGCCATGCCCCGGCTGCCCTTCGTGCAGGCCATGAAGGCGCGCAAGGCCGACCGCTACCTCTCGCCGGAGTTCGTCGAGGGCTCGGAGATCGACGGCCGCGCCGACGTGTACTCGGTGGGCGTCATCCTGGGGGAGATGCTCTCGGGCCTCACGCCCGACGGCGCGCTGCCGGAGCTGGGCCGCCGCAACCCCGAGGTGACGCAGGGCCTCGAGGGGCTCTACCGCAAGGCGCTCAACAGCAACCCCAACGCGCGCTTCAAGACGGCCGGCGACATGATGGCCGAGCTCGCCGAGCTCTCGCGCAAGCAGAGCCCCGCGGCCGCCGCGAAGAGCGTGAAGCCCGAGCCCGCCGCCGGGCCGCCCACCACCAGCCGCCCGCGCACCACCACCGGCATGCTCCAGCTCTCGCCCCGGCGCGACCCGAAGCCGCCGCCGCCGGTGCCCGAGCTGCCGCCGCCGCCGCCTTCAGAGACGGGCGAGACCTTCTTGCCCGACGCCACGCAGCCGGTGGACCCCGCGCAGATCCAGAAGGCGCTCAAGGGCGCCCACGACGTCGACTCGCGCAAGGACCGCGAGGAGACCGAGGTCATCGACTCGGGCATGTTCATCGCCCAGCTCGACGCGGAGGATCAGAAGGAGACCCGCGCGATGGTGGAGACGGTCGCGCCGCCTCCGCCGCCCCCCGCGCAGCCCATCTCGCAGCTCCACCGCCAGCGCCCCAACCGCACCTGGCTCTTCGTGGTGCTGCTCATCATTGCCGGCGTGGGCGTGGGCGCCGGCGGGGGCTTCTGGCTCATCCAGCGGCAGAAGGAGCTCCTCCAGCCGCCCGTGACGCCGCCCGTCGCCGTCGACCCCGAGACGCTCGCGGCCGAGGCGAGGGCCCGCGACGAGGCCGAGGCGCTCGCGGCGAAGCAGGCCGCCGAGGCCGCCGCCGCCGAGAAGACCGCCGCGGACAAGGCCGTCGCCGACAAGGCCGCCGCGGACAAGGCTGTCGCGGACAAGGCCGAGGCCGAGCGCCTCGCCGCCGAGCTCGCCGCGAAGAACGCGCTGAAGGGTGACGCGAGCGCCGCAGACAAGGCCGCCCGCGAGGCCGCGGCGAAGGCTGCGGCAGAGAAGGCCGCCGCCGAGAAGGCCACGAAGCTCGCCGCCGCGGCGGAGGCCGCCGAGAAGGCCGCCGAGGACAAGGCTGCCCGCGAGGCCGCGGCGAAGGCTGCCGCCGAGAAGGCCGCCGAGGACAGGGCCGCCCGCGACGCCGCCGCGAGGGAGAAGGCGCTCGCCGCCGCGGCCGTGGCGCCGGTGACGAAGGCCGGCGCCGAGGGCTGCCCCGACGGCTCGCGCCCGGTGGCCGCCGGCCCCTTCAAGATGGGCACCGCGCCCGGCGACCCGATGATGGGCTTCGACGAGAAGGCGCTCAGCGTCGTCGAGGTGGCCGGCTTCTGCATCGACCTCTTCGAGTACCCCAACCGCAAGGGCGTGGCGCCGACGGTGAACGTGGGCTTCGCCGACGCGAAGCGCATGTGCGAGGCCCAGGGCAAGCGCCTGTGCAGCGAGGCCGAGTGGGAGAAGGCCTGCAAGGGCCCCGGCGGCGCCAAGTGGCCCTACGGCAATGGCTTCGACGCCAACACCTGCAACACCGAGGACGACATCGGCGACGCGCGGAGCCTCGCGCCGTCTGGCCGCTTCGCCCGGTGTCGCTCCGGCTACGGCGTGGCCGACCTCTCGGGCAACGTCGCGGAGTGGACGGCGGAGCGCACCATCAAGGGCGGCTCCTTCGCCAGCGGGGACTACGCCGTGCGCTGCTCGGCGCGGAAGAACGGCGCGGCCTTCGCCAAGTCGTCGGAGGTGGGCTTCCGGTGCTGCGCCGATCAACGCTGACGCTGCTGCTCCTCGCTCAGGCCGCGCACGCCGAGCGCCCGCGCGTCGCCGTGGTCAAGTCCGCGTCGCTGACGGCCTACGCGCAGGTCGTCGCCGGCTTCGCGGCCGAGGTGAAGGGCCAGGTCGAAGAGCACACCGTCGACGAGGGCCCCGACGGCGCGACCGCCACCTTCAAGAAGCTCGCCCAGGGCAAGCCCGCGCTCGTGCTGGCCATCGGGCCCGCGGCGGCCGTCGGCGCGCGGCAGCAGTTCGGCAAGGTGCCGGTGCTCTTCGCGATGGTGCCGTACTTCGAGAAGTACGAGCTCGAGGGGCAGAACACCACGGGCATCGCGCTCACCTCCGATCTCTCGCTCGAGCTGACGGCCCTGCGCGCCGTACAGCCGAAGGCGAAGCGGGTGGGGGTGCTCAACGATCCGCGCTACTCGAAGGCCTTCCTCGAGGCCGCCGGCCAGGCCGCCCAGTCTCGCGGGCTGGCCCTGGTGGCGCTCGACGTCGACGCGCCGGCGAAGGTCGAGAAGGTGCTCGCCGGCGCGAGGGGAAAAGTCGACGCCCTCATCGTCATCTCGGACAGGACGGTGGGGAACACCGCCGTCGTGGAGCAGCTCCTGGGCTGGAGCCGCGCCGAGAAGGTGCCGGTGGTGGGCCTCGCCGCCGCGCAGGTGAAGCAGGGGGCGCTGCTCGCGCTCTCGCCCGCGCCGCTGGCCATCGGGCAGCAGGCGGGGCGGCTGGCCAACCGCGTGCTGGTCGAGAAGGTGGACCCCGGCGCGCTGGCCGTGGCGAACCCCGAGGGCGTGGAGCTGCACGTCAACCTCGCCACCGCGCGCCGCCTCGGCGCCCCGGAGACCTTCGCGCTCGACGTGGTGACCTTCGCCGCGCGACAGGGGCTGACCCTGCGCGTGGTGGAGTAGGGCGCGGTCGCCACTCAGGCCGTTTCCGACCAGTCAGCGCGTCTCAGGTCAACAGCCGAAGCGCACCGGCATCGAGAACCTCGAAGCGCGCCTGCGAATGACCACGGCCCAGGGACGTCTGCCGGAACCTCGCCTCGAGCTGCTTCAAGGCGCCGTTCTTCTCGGGCCTCGAGAGCGTGCCCCACTTCACCTCGCAGACGACGAGCTCCTGGCGGTCCTCCCTGACGACGTCGAGCTCGACGCCCGCTTCCCAGTAGCGCGCGCTTCCCGCCCACAGGCTGCGGAGCTGATCTTCGAAGACGGTCGAGGCATGGTCTTCGAGCAGCTTCGCCTTCTGCTCGGTGGCGTACGTGCGCCAGCGGGAGCGGTGCGGCGAGTAGACGTGGAACCAGAAGCGCAGCGTGGGGTCGGCGATTCGGTACAGCGTGCGTTTCGTGCTGCGGACGCTCTCTCCAAAGGGGAGCTCACGCTGGAGCAGTCGCGCGTCGAGCAGGATCTGGAACAGCCGAGACAGGTTGGTCTGAGGCGTTCCGAGCCGAGCGGCGATCTCGGAGGGCTTGTGGGCGCCACGGCCCACGGCCTCGAGCACCGCCGGCGCCGTCAACCCGGAGACGCCTTCATCCTTGAGCAGCCGCGCCGGCTCGAACTCCAGCGCGGGCGCGGAGCCAAAGAAGAGTGCTTCGGCGAGCGCAACGGAGTCCTGGCCGCGTCGAACCAGCTCCCAGTATTTCGGCACGCCGCCCACGAGGGAGAAGCGCACGAAGGACTCCCGCGCTGACGGGTTCTGGCCACACGCCTTGCAGAACGCGCGGTAGCTCATCGGGGTGACCTCGACGATTCTCCGCGCGCGACCGAAGAGCGGGGCGCTGCGATTGAGGAAGAGGTCGTTCATCATTCGCGTGCTCGACCCGGACAGGATGAGCGAGCTGCGCTTGCGCCTTCGATGGTCCAGCCAGCGCTGCAGGATGCTGGGCAGGGATGCGTCGGACGCCACGAGGTAGGGGAGTTCGTCCAGGCAGATGACGAGGTCCCTGGGCTGCAGATCCACCAACTCCAGCAACTCGCCGAAGGTCCGGGGCACGAGGTTGGTGGAGAGGCCCGGCTTCAAGTCATCGAACACCTGCGCGACCTGTTGCTCCTTCGAGGCCTCGATCGCCTGCGAGTAGAGGCCCTGGCGCCGTCGGAGCCAGTGGGTCAGCAGGCGCGTCTTTCCGACGCGGCGCCGGCCGAACACCACCAACAGACCGCCCGCGGCCACGTGCTCGTCGAGCAGGCGCAGCTCTTCGCTGCGGTTGACGAAGTCGAGCTCCATGGCGTGATGATGTATGGCGAACATTATGTTCGTCAAGCATCAGGGGGCTCGCGGTGCGATGCTTGGAGGTGCGCGGCGTTGCGCCCGGAGGCGACGGCCGGGCGTCAGTCGCGGCGGTGTGACTCGACTCCCTTCCCGGGCGGGTCTAGGGAGGCGGCATGATCCCCCGCTACTCCCGCCCCGAGATGACTGCGCTGTGGTCGAGCGAAGCGCGCCTGCGCCGCTGGCGTGACGTGGAGCTCGCCGCCCTGGCGGGCATGGTGGCCGAGGGCCTGGCGCCGAAGGAGGCCCTCGTGGTCTGCGAGGCGAAGGCCGGTGACTTCACCGCCGCCGACGTCGAGCGCATCGACGCCATCGAGAAGACGACCAAGCACGACGTCATCGCCTTCCTCACGTTCATGGAGGAGCGCATCGGCCCCGAGGCGCGGTGGCTGCACTGGGGCATGACCTCGAGCGACGTGCTCGACACCTCGCTGGCGCTCATCTTGCGCGACGCGGCCGACCTGCTGCTCAGCGGCATCGACCGGGTGATGAAGGCGGTGGAGACCCGCGCCTTCGAGCACAAGCAGACGCCGATGATGGGGCGCAGCCACGGCATCCACGCCGAGCCCATCTCCTTCGGGCACAAGCTGGCCATCTGGTACGACGAGCTCCGGCGCGCGCGCCGCCGCCTCGAGCAGGCGCGGGAGACCATCGCGGTGGGGAAGATCTCCGGCGCGGTGGGCACCTTCGCGCACCTGCCGCCGTCGGTGGAGGCGCACGCGATGACGCGCCTGGGCCTCACCGGGGCGCCGGCCTCGAGTCAGATCGTCCAGCGCGATCGCCACGCGGAGTTCTTCACGGCCCTGGCGCTGCTGGGCTCGAGCCTCGAGAAGTTCGCGGTGGAGATCCGCCACCTGCAGCGCACGGAGGTGCGCGAGGTCGAGGAGGCCTTCACCAAGGGGCAGAAGGGCAGCTCCGCGATGCCCCACAAGCGCAACCCCATCCTCTCGGAGAACCTCTCGGGCCTCTCGCGGCTCCTGCGGGGCTACGCGGTGTCGGCGCTCGAGAACGTGCCCCTGTGGCACGAGCGCGACATCTCGCACTCCTCGGTGGAGCGGATGATCGGCCCCGACGCCACGGTGGTGGCCGACTTCATGCTCCACCGCTTCGCCGGGCTCATCGAGCACCTCACGGTGTACCCCGAGGCCATGCAGAAGAACCTGGACCTGCTGGGCGGGGTGGTCAACTCGCAGCGGCTGCTGCTCGAGCTCGCCAAGCGCGGCATGGATCGCCAGGCGGCGTACGTCATCGTCCAGCGCAACGCGATGCGCTTCTTCGAGCAGGGCACGGCGTTCAAGGTCTCGCTGCTCGGCGACGCGGACCTGCTCGAGGTCATGTCAGCGCAGGACATCGAGGCGTGCTTCTCGCCCGGGTACCACCTGCGGCACGTCGATCAGATCTTCGAGCGCGTCTTCGGCCGCGCGAGCTGACGCAAGCCATTCACAGCAGCCCGGCGCGCTTCAGGTTCTGCGCCACCCGGGCCGTCACGTCGCCCACCTGGAACTCGAACTGCTTCCCGGTGATGCGCTCCCACGCCGTCACGTACTTCGCCGCGAGGTCCACCCGCACGTCATCGGGGATCGTCGGCAGCGGCCCGTGCCCCTGGAAGCCCTTCTCGGTGATGAGCCACTGCCGCAGGTTCTCCTTGTCGAGCATCACCTGCGGCTCGCCCTGCTTGAAGCGCTCCTCGGAGCCCTCGGCCACCCAGTAGCGGCTCGAGTCAGGCGTGTGCAGCTCGTCGATGACCACCAGCTCGTCGCCGATGAGGCCGAACTCGTACTTGGTGTCGACGAGGATCAGCCCCTGCTTCGCCGCCTGCTGCTGGCCGACCTCGAAGAGCCCCAGCGCCGCCTCCTTGGCCCGCGCCCAGTCGCGCGGCGACATGAGGCCCCGCGCCACCACCTGCGTCTCGCTGATGGGCTCGTCGTGCGCGCCCTGGGGCGCCTTGGTCGACGGCGTCAGCACCGGCCACTCGAAGCGCGAGTCCTTCTTCATGCCCGGCGGGAGCCCGAGGCCCCAGGGGTCCTTGCCCGCGAGGTAGTCGCGCCAGAGGCTGCCGGTGAGGTACCGGCGCACGACGAACTCCACCTGGAAGGGCTCGGCCCGGCGCCCGACGATGACGCACGGGTCGGGCATGTCGAGCACGTGGTTCTTGACCACGTGCGCCGTCTTCTCGAACCAGAAGTGCGCCAGCGTGTTGAGCAGATCGCCCTTGAAGGGCAGGGTGGTCAGCACGTGGTCGAAGGCCGACAGGCGGTCCGTGGTGATCAGCACCAGCCGATCGCCCTGGCGGTAGGTGTCGCGCACCTTGCCCTGGTACTTCTGCCCCAGGGCCGGGAAGTCGGTCTTCGAGAGGGTGAAAGGAAGCTGGGCCCGGAGCGCGTCGGCGGACATGCCGCGACGATTAGCACGCCCTCAGCGCGTGGGCGCGGCGGCCATGTAGATGAAGGCCGGGTTCAGCCGGAGCTGCCCGTCGATCCACGCGGCGGCGTAGGGGGCCCCGGCGGCGCGCACCACGGTGACCTGGCTGGTCGGCCGCAGGCCCCAGGCCGTCACGAGCGAGCGCGCGATGAGCTCCGCGGCCTCGCGCTCCGACAGCCCCTGGAAGGCGTCGCGGCGGTCCTCGCTGAAGCGATCGCCCCGGGCGTCGAAGGCCACGTCGAAGGCCGCGCCAGCGTCGGCCGAGCCGAGGAGGTCGACCCCCGCCTCGAGGGAGGGCGCGGCGACGAACTCGCCCGCGACGAGCTGCGGAAAGAGCACCGCGCCCCGGGAGCCGGTCTGCAGCGCGCCCTGGCGGGTCACCTCGCGGAAGAGCTCCACGCGCACCTGGGTGGGCTCGAACTCCAGCCACTCCGCGGTGCCCGTGAGGGCCTGGGTCGTGGACAGCCCCCTGGAAGGGAGCGCGCCGCCACCACAGGCGACCATCAACAGCGACGACAAGCTGATCAACGCGATTCGTTTCACGGCTCCTCCACTATACCCTCGGTGACACCCGTGAGCCAGCCGAAGGTCCCGAGCGCATGCTGAGCCCCGTCGTCGTCTGCCACCAGCTGCGCTCCCCGGACAACCTGGCGGCCGTCGCCCGGGTGATGGCCAACTTCGGCTTCACCGAGCTCATCCTCTCGGATCCACAGACCCACGACTTCCGGGGGCTCGACAAGCTGGCCATCAAGGCCGACTCGGTGCTCGAGCGCTTCTCGGTGGCGCTGACCCTCGACGAGGCCCTGGCCGACGTCGTCTACGCCGTGGGCACCACCTCGCGCGCGGCCCTCAAGCGCTTCACCCCGCTGACCCCGGAGGTGGCCGTCGAGCGCCTCGCCTCCCACGCCGGCCGCGGCAAGGTGGCCCTGGTGCTGGGCGGCGAGAAGCGCGGCCTGTCTGACGACGAGCTGGCCCGGTGCCACGACGCCCTCGTCATCGCCACGCCCGGGCCGCAGCCCTCGATGAACCTGAGCCACGCCGCCGCGGTGCTGCTCTACCTCTGCAGTCGGCAAGGGGCCCCGGTGCCCGCCGCGCCGCCCGAGCCACCGGGTGCGAACGGGGCGCTGCTCGGCCGCCTCGAGGCGCGCCTGCGCGAGGTGCTGCTCGAGGCCGAGTTCCTCAACACGCAGGCCCCCGACCACGTGCTGCGCGAGCTCTCGCGGTCGCTCGTTCATTCGCGCCTGTCCGCGCGCGAGGCCCAGGTGTGGCTGGCGGCCTTCGAGCACCTCAAGCGCTTCACTTCTGCGCGCGCTTCGCGATGATCTGATCCACCTCGTCGCGGTCGGCCTTCGAGTGCCGCTCCTTCGGGCCCGTGCCGTCGCCCGGCGCCACCTTGAAGCGCACGTCCTCCACCACGCCCGCCGCGTCCTCCTTCACCTTCTCCAGCCGCGGCCCCTGCTGCTTCCACAGGCCCTGCGCGAGCTGCCAGGGGGTGCGCCCGCCGACGTCCGCCGTCCCCGCGAGGATGCCCAGGCCGAAGCAGAGCGCCGTCCACAGCACGAATCGAAGGATGCCCATGGCTCCTTCCTACCTCTGCCTACATGGCGATCCAGTTTCCCGCCGGTATCCGCTCCGGAGGGTTTTGCGTAGAAGCGGCGGTCGTGGATCTGCCGGCCTTGATGCGACGAGCGAAGGAGCGGGCGGCGAGCCTCGCGGGGGTGCCTGCCGACGACGCGGCCTTCCAGCGTGACGCGCTGGCCTTCTTCCAGCGGGTGCCGGAGCCGCCCGTGTACCGGCGCCGTGACGACCCGGTGCGCGCCGAGGCGCGGGCGCTGCTCGAGGTGGGGGAGGGCCTGCTGGCTCGCGGTTGGGCCGGGAGCGCGGAGGGGCAGCCCTTCACGCAGGCCATCGAGGCGCACCTCGAGGCCCTGGCGCTCCTCGCCGAGGGGCGGGTGGAGGCGGCCGAGCCGGCCTGGCACGCGGCGCTGGCGAAGGAGCGCCACGCCACCGCGGCGCTGCGGCTGTGGTCGCGCAACGACGAGGTGCGCCCGCGGGTGTTCGACCCGGCGACGGGCCGCTCGCGCTTCGACCCGCACCCCGAGGCGATGGTGGAGGCGCGGCTCCCGTGCCCCGGCTGCCGCAAGGTGGGCACCTTCTCGCTCTCGCCGCGGGTGGCGATGCACCTGCTGAGCTGCACGCACTGCGCCCGGCGCTTCTCGGCCTACATCGCCGAGCTGCGCAGCCTCGAGGTAGAGCCCCGCGGGCGAGGCCGGCGGCGGTACCACTTCCGCGTGGAGGAGCTGTCGGGCGTGCCCACCCTGGTGGAGTTCGACGACGCGAGCCCCGGCGAGCTGGTGGCTGCGCGGCGCGACCTCATCGCCTTCCTCTACGCGCCGGCGACGGAGCTGCGCGGCGTGCTCAACCTCAACACCAGCCGCGTGCTGTGGGTCGGCTCCTCGGCCTGCTTCGTGGCGACGGTGGCCTTCGGGCCCGACGCGCCGGAGCTCGTGGTGCTGCGCCGCTTCCGCGACGAGAGGCTGGCGCCAACTGCCGCGGGGCGCGCCTTCATCGCCTGGTACTACCGCCACGGCCCCGCCCTCGCCGCGGTGGTGGCGCCGCGGCCGCGCGCGCGGGCGCTCACCCGGCGAGCGCTCTGCCTCCTCGTCGCGCGCCTGGGAGCCCGCCCGTGAAGCCGAAGACCGATCGCCTCACCCTCTTCATCGTGGGGCTGCTGCTGCTGGGCACCATCTTCATGGGCTGGCAGGAGGTGCAGGACGGGCGGAAGCTCCCCGTGGGCAGCGAGGCCCCCGACTTCACCGTCGAGACGCCAGCGGGCGGGCCGCTCCAGCTCTCGAGCCTGCGCGGCAAGGTGGTGCTGGTGGACTTCTGGGCCACCTGGTGCCCGCCGTGCCGCGAGGAGATGCCCTACCTCGTCAAGGCAGTGAAGGCCCGCGAGGCGCAGGGCGTGACGCTGGTGGCCCTGAGCAACGACGATCTCGACGGCCAGAAGGAGGTCGTCGGCTCGTTCTTGAAGGCCTTCCCCGAGCTCACGCCCTACGCGGCCTTCGGCACGCCCGAGGTGAGCGAGCGCTACCTCGTGCGCGCGCTGCCCACGCTCTACGTGCTCGATCGCCAGGGCCGCGTCGTCGCCGTGCAGCAGGGGCAGGCGACGGAGGCGCAGATCGTCCGGTGGATCGAAGACGCCCTGGCCGCCGACTGACCGCGGTCACTTCGGCTTCGGCACCGTCTTCTCGTCGCTCTTCGTCTCGATCTCTTCGAGGAGCTTGAACTCCGTACGCCGGTTCTTCGCGCGGCCCAGCGGGGTGTCGTTGGGGGCGATGGGCTTGTCGAAGCCGAAGCCGTCGGAGCGCAGGCGCTTCTGGTCGATGCCCTGGCTCACCAGGTAGGTCTCGACGGACTTCGCGCGGCGCCGCGAGAGGCCGATGTTCACCTCGCGCGAGCCGACGTTGTCGGTGTGGCCCTCGATCATCACCGGGCCCACGTCGGGGTTCTTCTTGAGCACCGCCGCCACCTCGTCGAGCAGCTTGAAGGAGCGCGGGTCGATGCGGTCGCTGCCGAACTCGAAGAGGATCTGGTTGTTGATGCGGATGCGCTCGGACTCGAGCACGACCTCCTCCTCCTCCTCGGGGGGCGGGCAGCCTTGGAGCTCCGCCGGCCCGGGCACGTCGGGGCACTTGTCGATGTTGTCCGGCACCTGGTCGCCGTCGCTGTCGGGGCAGCCGTCGAACTCCTGGAGGCCCGGCGTGTCGGGGCACAGGTCGAGGCGGTCGGGCACGCCGTCGTTGTCGCGGTCGAGCTCGCCGGGCTCCGGGCAGCCGTCGGTGTCCTCGAAGCCGTCCTTGTCTTCGGCCTGGTCGGGGCAGGCGTCGAGCCTGTCGGGGATGCCGTCGTTGTCGCTGTCGGGCTCGGGCACGTGCTGGTAGCTGAGCGAGAGCGAGAAGCGGAAGGCCTCGCGGCCGTAGCCCTCGACGCCCAGGCCGCGGCCCACGGCGAGCTGCACGCCCCAGTTCTCGGTGATGCGCGTGCGCGCGCCGATGAGGAGCTCGAAGGGCGACTTGAGCGCCTCGGCCTCGGTGAAGGTGAAGGGCGCCTCGGCCGGGGTGGCGAGGTTGATCTCGCCGATGAGCTCGTTGTTCTGCAGCCTGCCGATGTTCGGCAGGGCCACGATGGCGCCGCCGCCCAGGGTGAACTCCTGGCCCACGTAGAGGTTCATGAAGCGGCCGGTGGCCGTGCGGAACCGGTAGCCGATGTTGCCCAGGATGCGCACCGGCCCCAGGCTGCGCTCCACCGCGAGGCGGGGCGCGAAGACGAAGCCGCGATCGCCCAGGAAGCTGAAGGTGTCGCCGATGGGCACGCGCACCTCGAGCACGCCGGCGAGCCCGAAGAGCGGGAACTCGCTCTGCTTGAGGATCTGCACGCGGCCCAGCAGGCGCGGGTTGCCCAGGCCGCCGGCGCGCGGGCCCTCGAGGGGGAAGCCCTGGCCCGCGAGGAGCTGGAAGTTGTGGATCTGCCCGATGGTGAGGGGCAGGTCGGCCGAGAGCTCGACCCGCGGGTGGAGCTGGTACGCGCCCATGAGGTGCAGGTCGGCGCGGAAGGGCATCAGCTCGCCCAGGCGCTCACTGCCGCTCTTGAGCCCCAGGATGCCGAAGTTGAAGTCGAAGAGGACCTGGAGCTGCCACGACCTGGCGATCTGCAGCTCGCCGCCCTCGAGGGCGAGGCCGGACTCCATCGTCGGCGTGAACTTGGTGGGCACCAGGTCGATGCCACGGGACGTGAAGGGGTCCGGCGCCTGGGCCAGGGCTGGGAGCGCCACCACCACCGCGAGGAGAACGAAGAGACCCGATCGCACGAGGGCGCCACTGTACCGCCCACGTAGGCCAATGAAAGCAAACACCCGCGCTACAGGGTGATTCAGGCTGACCCCCGATTATCGCGCCATCACCTCGCCCACCGGGATGACGCGGATCAACTGCGGATCCATCGGCAGGGCGGCGCGGCCGATCGCCTCGTCGTCGCGCAGCACCTCGGCAGGCTTGGGGCTGGGGTAGGTGATGGGGCTGGGGGCTTTGGACCGCAGGCCCTCGACCAGGCCCTCGGCGTCCTTCGTGACGAAGACGAAGTTGAAGGCCTCGGCGCGCACATGGCGGCGGGCGGCGTCGCGCACCTGCTCCGGGGTCAGCGTGCCGAGCGCCTCGCGGACGGCGGCGAGGAAGTCGGGCGTGCCCGAGAGCACGTCGTCGATGGCCCAGCCCAGGCGCCGCTGGTCCGTCATGGCCCAGATGCGGGTGGCGCCGGCGAGGAAGCCGCGGGCCGTCTCGTACCGCTCGACGGGGAGCGGCTCGTCGCGGAGCCGCTCCAGCAGGTGCATCACGCCGCGGGTGGCGAAGCGGGCGTGCTCCGGCGCCACCGGCCGCAGCCACACCATCACGTCCTGCTGGCTGCGCAGCACGTTGGGGCGCGGCACCGACGACCAGCCGTCCTGCCGGTAGTGCTGCGCGTAGGCGTAGGTGCCGTAGTTGAGGCCGCGCTTCTCGCGCAGCTCCTGGAAGAGCACGCCGTGCTCCTGCCGGTGCTCGCCGAAGTACGAGAGGGCGACGAAGAGCGGCAGGAAGTCGGGGTCGCCACGTCGCAGCGGGCTCGAGAAGCCGAAGGCGCCGGCGGTGGAGCGGGTGTCGCGGGCGATGACGTGGGTGACGCCGCGGGGGCCGGGCGCCGTGGGGAGCGCCGGGCGCGCGGGCCCCGTGGCGGGCAGCGCGCCGAGGGCCGTCTTCACGCGGGCGACGAGCGCGTCATCCACCGCGCCGGCGAGGCCGACCACGAGGCGCTCCTGCGTCAGCACCGCCTTCGCGTGGGCCTGCACGTCGTCGAGCGTGATGGCCTCGAGGCCGGCCACGGTGCCGCCGGTGTGGTGGGCGTAGGGGTGGCCCTCGTAGAGGAGCGCGTCCAGGGCGACCTTGCTCAGCTCCTCGTCGTTCTCCTCGCGCAGGCGCGTGCGCACGGCGTTGAGCTGGTCGGCCTTGAGGCGGGCGAACTCCTGCGGGTCGAAGCGCGGGGCCGTGAGGACCTGCGCGAGCAGGGTGAGGTAGCGGTCGAGGCGCTCGACGTGCACGCGGCCCGCGACGGTGGAGAACTCCTTGTCGGTGTCAGCCGAGAGCTCGGCGGCCATCGGGTACAGCGCCTCGAGGAGCTGCGCCGAGGTGAGCGTCTGCGTGCCGCCCTCGACCAGCAGTCGCAGCGTGAGGGCGGTGAGGCCCTCCTTGCCCTTCGGGTCATCCACGGAGCCGGCGCGGAAGACGAGGCGCACGCTCACCACTGGGCGGCCGGGCACCGGCAGCACCACGGCCTGCAGCGGGGCGGTGAGCGGCAGCGGGCGGAACGGCACGGGCGCGGTGGCGGCCGGCGTGGCCACGAGGTCGGCCAGGGCGACGTGGCTCGCCTCCTTCGGGAGCTCGGCGCCGGGGCCCGAGGCCGTCGGCGTGGCGCAGGCAGAGAGGACGAGGAGGAGCGCGGGGCGCAGGCGGGCCTTCACGGGGTGGCTCCCTTCGGCGCGACGACGAAGCGCAGGGTGGTGCGGTTGGTGTCCACGAGGTGCTTCTTCGTGAAGGCGGTGAGGTCTCTGGGGCTCACCTTCGCGATGTTGGCGAAGAGTGTGTCGAGGGCGTCGGGGCTGCCGAAGATGCCCAGGTGCCAGGCCAGCACCTGCGCGACCTGCGCGGGCGTCTCGAGCTCGAGCAGCAGGCGGTAGCGCAGGTGGTCCTTGATGTCGGAGAGGCGCTGGCCGTCGACCTTGCCCGCGGCGAGGGTGGCGAGCTCGGCGAGCATGGCCTGCTCCACGGCGTCGCGGTGGGCCTCGTCCTTGAGCTTCGCGTCGAGGCCGAAGAGGCCGGGGTCGCGGTGGTGCTCGTAGAAGGAGCTGAAGCGCTCGACCTGCTGCCGCTCGAGCACGAAGGTGCGGTGGAGCGGCGAGGTGGGGCCGACGAGGTACGCGGCGAGCACGTCCTGCACGGCGGCGTCGAGGGTCTTCGTGCTGGCCGCCGGCGTGTGCCAGGCGAGGCCATGGCGCGGGAGCGTGGGCGTGGGCCAGGTGACGGTGACGCTGCGGGCCTCCTTCTGCGGCGGCTCGGGGGGAATGGCGAGGGTCGCGGCCTTGCCCTGCCAGGGTCCGTACTGCTCGGTGACGACGGCGAGGAGCTTCGCGTCGTCGAAGTCGCCGGCGACGATCACCACGGTGTTGTCGGGCGTGTACCAGCGCGCGAAGAAGGTCTTCGAGTAGTCGAAGCGCGTGGGCATCGCCTGGATGTCTTCGAGGTAGCCCAGCGTGGTGTGCCGGTAGGGGTGCGTGGTGAAGGCCGCGCCCAGGAGCGCCTCTTCGATCTTGAGCCCCGGGTTGCTGGCGTTCTTCTGGTACTCGCCCTCGACGCTGCGGGCCTCGGTCTGAAAGGGCCCTTCGGCGTAGTCGAGGTGCCTGAAGCGGTCGGCCTCGAGCTCGACGAGCGTGTCGAGCCCCGAGCTGGGGCCGTTGATGGTGTAGACGGTGACGTCGTCGGCGGTGAAGGCGTTCTCGTTGAAGCCCAGCTTGCCCAGGGTGGCCGAGCGGCTGTTCCCGGGGAAGCGCTTCGTGCCGCGGAACATCATGTGCTCGAAGAAGTGCGCGAAGCCGGTGTGCCCGGCCTCGACCTCGTTGCGCGAGCCGACGCGCACGACGGTGTAGTAGGCGAGGATGCCCGGAGTGGCCATCGGCACGCGCACCAGCGTGAGCCCGTTGGGCAGCCTCGAGACCTTCGTGGGGTAGGGGAAGGCGCCGGCACTCTTCGGCGGCGCGGCGAGGGCGCTGCCCGCCAGGCAGGCGAGCGCGAGACACAAGGGGGCGGTTCGCATGGAACCTGCCCTTTCAGCCCGTCAGCCCAGGGGTGACAAGGGCGTCGTCGTGGTCTACTGAGGTTCGCAGCAGCAGCTCTTTGACAATTGGGGGCGACATGGTTTCGACGGGGGCACAGACGCTCCTGGTCGCGTGCCGAGTGGGCTCACACACTCGTAAATACAAGAGAGCAAAACCACAAAAGCCAACGACAACGTTGAGCTTGCGCTGGCCGCCTAAAAAACGGTTCACGCACGGTTGCCTCATCTCCTGCCTGTGAGGTGAGGGTCAGCCGCCATAATACAGGCTGGCTTCCCAGTGCCTGGGCGAAGGAAGCGAGACTCAGCCAGGACCGGCCTCACATCATCCAGTCCGGTGGAGGGTGAGGGGCTCAAATCAAACAACGGACTACGCACGTAGTGACTCGGAACAGAAGGCTTTCGGACCTGGGTTCGATTCCCAGCGCCTCCACTTGGACCGGCCGGCTTCCCTCACGGGGGCCGGCCGGTTTTCTTTTCTACGGCTCTGCGGGCTGCTCGTTGGCGAGGTTGAGCTCCACGCGGATGCCGCAGGCGACGCAGGCGAGGCGCGCCGGCCACCCGGGGGAGTTCGCGGGCACGGCGACGCTCGCGCCGCACCGCGGGCACGGCACCTCGCAGGCGCCCAGCAGCGCCCGCTGGCGCAGGGTGATGACGCCCATCACCGGCCCCAGCAGCAGCCCCACCGGCAGCGTGCACAGGTGGAGCAGGGGGATGGGCGCGAAGAGCAGCAGCACGTTGAGCACCACCAGGCTCACCCCGCCCACCACGAAGAAGCTCCGCGTCGCCCGGCCCACGCGCTGCCACGTGCTCAAGTGTCGCGCCGGCAGCACGGCCAGCACCGCCGGCCGCGGTGAGTCCATCTGGCCGACCCGGACGGGAGTGGGCGTCATCGCGGCGTCTCATATCCTCCTGGCGCCCCGCAGGCCCACCTGAGGTCACAGGCCCCGCGACGACGCTGGAGTCGTCGAGGCCGCCACGTAGAGTCTGCGGCCGATGCGCGCCGTCGTCGCCAGCCCCCGCAGCGCCCTCCGCCTCGAGCGAGCGGCCGCCTTCCTGCGCGCGCTCCCGGCCGACGCCGACGCGCTCCTCGTGGGGCCCAACTTCGAGGCCATCGCCGAGCTCACGCGCAGTCTCCGGCGCCCCGTCTTCGGCTGGCGCCGCGCGACGCTCTTCCGCGCCGCCCTCGAGCTCGCCCGCCCCGCGCTGCTCGAGCAGGGCCGCGCCCCCGCCAGCCCCCTCGCCCTCGAGGCGCTCTGGGCGCGCGTTGCCTGGGACCTCGGCCACGCCGATGCCCTCGCGCGCCTCGCGCCCTTGCGCGATCGCCCCGGCCTCGCCCGCGCCCTCGCGCGCACCGTCGCCGAGCTTCGCCTCGCCGAGGTGCCCTCTTCGAAGGTGGACCCCGCGCTCCAGCACGCGCTCGAGGCCTTCGAGCTCGCCCTCGACGAGGCGCGCCTGGCCGACCGCGCCCTCGTCTACCGCGCTGCCCTTGACGCCATCCCCGCCTCGCCGAGCGTGCCGCTGCTCCTGCTCGACGTCGTCGTCGCGCCCGGCCTCGAGCAGCGCTTCCTGGCCGCGCTCGCGCAGCGCGCCTCCCGCGTGCTCGCCGTGACGCCCACCGGCGACGAGGGCCCCCTGGCCTCGGCCCTGGGCTGCGAGGTGGAGGCGCTCGCGCCGCCCGAGGACTCGGCCCTCGGCGCCCTGCAGCAGCACCTCTTCGCTCCGAGCCGGCCAGCGGCGAGCTTCACGCTCGATGACTTCTTCTCTGCGCCCGGTGAGGCCCGCGAGAGCGTGGAGATCGCCCGGCGCTGCCTCGAGCTCGCGCGCGACGGCGTGCGCTTCGACGAGCTGGCGGTGCTGCTGCGCAGCCCCGAGGCGTACCGCGCGCCCCTCGAGGAGGCCTTCCGTCGCGCCGGCGTGCCCGCGTGGTTCGCCTCGGGCCTCGAGCGCCCCGACCCGGCGGGCCGCGCGCTCCTCGCCCTCCTGCGGTGCGCGGAGGAGGACCTCTCCGCGCGCCGCTTCAGTGAGTACCTCTCGCTCGGCCAGGTGCCGAAGCCCGACGCCGAGGGTGCGCCGCCGCCCGCCACGCCCCGCTTCGAGCGCCCGGAGCTGGCCGACTCGCTCTTGCCGGTCACCAGCCCCCTCGAGCCAGAGGCGGCCGCGCCTGCGGAGCCGATCGACGTGGAGGCCCCCGTCGTCGCCGGCCAGCTCCGTGCGCCGCGCCGCTGGGAGCAGCTCCTCATCGACGCCTCCGTCATCGGCGGGCTCGAGCGCTGGCGTCGGCGCCTGGGTGGCCTGCGAGCGCGCAAGGAGCAGGAGCGCCTCGCCCCCGGCCTCACCGAAGGCCAGACCGCCCGCGTCGCGCGCGAGCTGGGCGACCTCGAGGCCTTGGAGCAGTTCGCGCTGCCGCTCCTCGACGCGCTCCACGCGCTGCCGGCGCAGGCGACCTGGGGCGAGTGGCTCGACGCGCTCACGGCGCTGGCCACCCGCGCGCTCAAGGCCCCGCAGCGCGTGCTCGCGGTGCTGCAGGAGCTCTCGCCGATGCGCCCCATCGGCCCGCTGGGCCTCGCCGAGGTGCGCGCGGTGCTGAGCGAGCGCCTCTCCACCGTCACCGAGGCGCCCGAGGGCCGCCGCTTCGGCCACGTCTTCATCGCGCCGGTGGAGGCCGCGCGCGGGCTCGCCTTCGAGGTCGTCTTCACGCCGGGCCTCGCCGAGCGCGTCTTCCCGCAGAAGCTCCGGGAGGATCCGCTCCTGCCCGACCTCGCCCGCGCCGCCGCCTCGCCACGCCTCGAGACGATGGAGGCGCGAATCCACCGCGAGCGCCAGGCGCTGCGCCTCGCCGTGGGCGCTGCCCGCCGCCGCGCCGTGCTCTCCTACCCGCGCGTCGATGGCGAGCACGCCCGGCCCCGGGTGCCGTCCTTCTACGCGCTGGAGGCCGCGCGCGCGGTGCAGGGGCGCCTGCCCGGCTTCGAGGTGCTCCAGCGGCAGGCCGAGTCGTCGAGCCGCGTGCGCCTGGCCTGGCCCGCACCCGCCGAGCCCGCCCGCGCCATCGACGAGACGGAGTTCGATCTCGCGGTGCTCGACGGTGTCTTCACCGCCACCACGCCCGTCAAGGGCCGCGCCCGCTACCTCGTGGACGGCAACCCGCACCTGGCGCGCGCGCTGCGGGCCCGCTTCGCCCGCTGGAGCCAGAGCACCTGGACGCCCTTCGATGGCCTGGTGCGTCCCAGCGCCGCCGGCCGCGCCGCCCTCGCGCCCCACCAGCTCACCGCGCGGCCCTTCTCGCCGACCTCCCTCGAGCAGTACGCCGCGTGCCCCTACCGCTTCTTCCTCTCGGCCCTCGTGCGCCTGTCGCCGCTGGAACTCCCCGGCGAGCTCGAGGCGCTCGGGCCGATGGAGAAGGGCTCCCTCGCCCATGAGGTGCTGTACGTGCTGCTGAGCGCCCTGCGCGACGAGGGGGTCGCCGTCACCCCCGCGAACGAGGCGCGCGTCTTCCGGCGCCTCGACGAGGTGGTGGAGGCGGTGTCGGCCGAGATCTACGATCGCCTGCGGCCCGCCATCGAGCGCGTGTGGCGCGACGGCCTCGAGACGCTCAAGGCCGACCTCCGCGAGTGGCTGCGCCGCGTGGCGAAGGATCCAGCGTGGACGCCCGCCCGCTTCGAGCTCTCCTTCGGGCTCGCCGGCCGGGCCCACGCCGACCCCGCCAGCTCGCCGACGCCGGTGACGCTGCGCGAGGGCCTCACGGTGCGCGGCTCCATCGATCTCGTCGAGCAGAGCGCCCGCGGCACGCTGCGGGCCACCGACTACAAGACGGGCACGGCGAAGGCCCAGCCGGGCAACGTCATCGGCGGCGGGCGGCACCTCCAGCCGGCGCTCTACGCGCTGGTGCTCGAGCAGCTCTTCCCCGGGCAGCCGGTGGAGGGCGGCCGCCTCTCCTACTGCACGCAGGTCGGCGACTTCCTCACGGTCGATACGCCGCTCGACGCGAGGAGCCGCGAGGCCATGGGCCTGGTCGCGCGGACGCTCCGCGGCGCGCTCGAGACGGGCTTCTTCCCCGCCGCGCCGGCCGAGGGCGAGTGCCGGTACTGCGCCTTCCGCGAGGTGTGCGGGCCCGAGGAGGAGCGCCGCGTCGCGCGCACGAAGAAGGGCCTGCGCGCCGAATTGAACGAGCTGCGGGCCTTGAGGGCGATGCCATGAAGCAGCCCGCCGACGCCCCGGGCCGCGCGCGGCTCCTCGACGACCTCGACAGCACCTTCGTGGTGGAGGCCGCCGCCGGCACCGGCAAGACGACGGTGCTCGTCGACCGCGTGGTGCGCGTGGTGAAGACGGGCCGGGCGCGCCTCGAGCAGATCATCTCCGTCACCTTCACCGAGAAGGCCGCCGGCGAGATGAAGCTGCGGCTGCGCGACAAGCTGGAGCGCGAGCGCGAGGCCTCGGGCGGCCAGGAGCGCGAGCGCCTCACCCGCGCGCTCGAGGAGCTGGAGGTGGCCCGCATCGGCACCATCCATGGACTGTGCGCGGACCTCCTGCGCGAGCACCCGGTGGAGGCGGAGGTGGACCCGCGCTTCGAGGTGGCCGCCGGCGGCGAGCAGGAGGCGCTGCTCCACCAGGCCCTCACCCGGCACTTCCAGGCGCTCCTCGCGGCGCCGCCCGAGGGCGTGCGGCGGGTGCTGCGCCGCCAGCCGAAGGGGCGCGACGGCGACTCGCCGCGGAGCCTCCTGCGCGGCGCCGTCGGCGCGCTCGTCGAGCACCGCGACTTCCAGGCACCCTGGCGACGGGAGCCCTTCGCGCGCGACGCGGCCATCGACGCGCTCGTGCCGCTGCTCGAGGCCTTCGGCGCGCGCGAGCAGCACCTGCGGCTCAAGAAGGACTCGAGCGGGTTCCTCGACTCGGTGCGCGAGGCGGCCCGCTTCGTCGCCGACCTGCGGCACCGCGAGTCCGTGGCGCCGCGCGACTACGACGGGCTCGAGGCGCAGCTCCGCGAGCTGGGCGGCAGTCGCTTCACCTGGGAGAGCAAGACCTGGGGCCTCGCCTTCCTCGGCGGGGTGACCGAGGCGCAGCTCGTGGCCGAGCGCGACGCGGTGTGGGCCGCGCTCCGCGACTTCCTCGGGCGCGCCGACGCCGACCTCGCGGCGCTGCTCCACGCCGAGCTCCAGCCCGTCGTCGAGGCCTACGAGCGCGAGAAGGCCCGCCAGGGCGTGCTGGACTTCGTCGACCTCCTGCTCAAGACGCGCGATCTGCTCCAGCGGCACGCTTCCGTTCGCGCCTCGCTCCAGGCGCGCTTCACGCGCCTCTTCGTCGACGAGTTCCAGGACACCGACCCGCTGCAGACCGAGATCGTCCTGCTGCTGGCCTCCGACGATCCGCAGGTGGCCGCGCCCTTCGCCACGCGCCCGGTGCCCGGCAAGCTCTTCGTCGTCGGTGACCCCAAGCAGTCCATCTACCGCTTCCGCCGCGCCGACATCCTCCTGTACCAGCGCGTGAAGGCGCACCTCGTCGCGCACGGGGCCCAGGTGGTGTTCCTCTCGACCAGCTTCCGCAGCACGCCCGGCATTCAGGCGGCGGTGAACGGCGCCTTCGGCCCGGCGATGGTGGGCGAGCACCAGGCCACCTGGGTGCCGCTCGACGCGTGGCGCGAGGCGACGCCGGGGCAGCCCTCGGTCATCGCGCTGCCGGCGCCACGCCCCTTCGGGCCCTGGGGCAAGCCCACCAAGGCCGCCGTGGAGCAGGGCCTGCCCGAGGCCGTCGCCGGCTTCATCGAGTGGCTCGTCACGAAGAGCGGCTGGACCGTGGAGGAGGGCGAGCAGCGCGTGCCGGTGCAGGCGCGCCACGTGTGCCTCCTCTTCAAGCGGCTGCGGCGCTGGCCGAACATCGACGTGCCCCGGCCCTACGCGCAGGCGCTGGAGGCCCGCCGCGTGCCGCACGTGCTGGTGGGCGGCCGCTCCTTCCACGCCCGGGAGGAGGTGTCGGCGCTGCGCACCGCGCTCTTCGCCGTCGAGCGCCCCGACGACGAGCACTCGGTCTACGCCACCCTGCGCGGGCCCTTCTTCGCCTTCACCGACGAGGCCCTCTTCACCTTCAAGCACGAGCTGGGGAAGCTGCACCCGCTGCGGCCCTTCGACGACGCCACGCTCTCCGACGAGGCGCGGCCCGTGGTGGAGGCGCTGGGCATCCTCAAGGCGCTGCACTTCGAGCGCAACCGGCGGCCGGTGGCGGCGACGCTCCACGAGCTCCTCGAGCGCACGCGGGCCCAGGCCGGCGTCGCCTTCTGGACGGCCGGCGCCCAGGCGCTCGCCAATGTGCTGCAGCTCGCCGCGCTCTCCCGCGGCCACGAGCAGCGCGCGACGTCCTTCCGCGAGGTGGTGGAGGCGCTGCAGCGAGAGGCCGACGAAGGCGAGGCCGCCGAGGCGCCGCTCATCGAGGAGGGCACCGAGGGCGTGCGCATGATGACGGTGCACGCCGCCAAGGGCCTCGAGTTCCCCGTGGTCATCCTCGCCGAGCCCACGGCCGCGGCGGCGCGGCAGGAGCCGTCGCACTGGGTGGACCCCGCGCGCGGGCTGTGGGTGCACGCGCTCGCCGGCTGCGTGCCGGTCGAGCTGCGCGAGCGGGAGCTCGAGGTGCTCGAGCGCGACGCCGAGGAGTCGCTGCGCCTCACCTACGTCGCCGCGACCCGCGCCCGCGACCTGCTCGTGGTGCCGGTGTCGAGCGACCGGCGCTTCGACGACGCCTGGCTCGAGGTGCTGAGCCCGTCGCTCTTCCCCTCACGCGCCACGGCGCACGCGCCGCAGCCGGCGCCGGGCTGCCCCACTTTTGGCGAGGATCCCGTGCTCGGGCGCGAAGCGCCGCTGCCCGACGACACGCCGCGGCCGGGCCTCCACCTGGCCCAGACGCGGAAGAACCGCGCCGTGTGGTGGGACGCCAACGTCCTCGAGCTCGAGCGTGACGAGCGCCCGGGGCTCGAGGCCGCCGACGCCCTCGAGGATGAGCCCACCGCCGCGCCCGCCAGCCAGGCCGCCTTCGAGGCGTGGCGCGAGGCTCGCGAGGAGGCGCAGCAGCGCGGCGCGACGCCGAGCGCGCGCGTGATCGTTGCCCGGGAGCTGCCGCGCGAGTCCTTGTCCGGCTCCGTCGCCGTCGAGGAGACCCGGGTGGCGCGCGCCGGACGCCCATCGGGCCGGCGCTTCGGTGAGCTGGTGCACGCGTGCCTGGCGCTGGTGCCGCTCGACGCCGACGAGGCGGGCCTCGCGCGAGTGGTGGCGCTGGCGGCGCGGGCCCTGGGCGCCTCCGAGGGCGAGCAGACCGCCGCGCAGGCCGCCGTCGCCGCGGCCCTGGCCCACCCGCTCCTCGAGGCGGCGCGACGCAGCCCAGACGTGCGGCGCGAGGTGGCGCTGGTGGACCACCTGCCCGACGGCACCATCATCGAGGGCGTCGTGGACCTCGCGTGGGCCTCGGCCGACGGCGGGTGGCAGGTGGTCGAGTTCAAGACCGACGCGAGCCTGGCCGAGAGCCTGCCGGCCTACGAGGCGCAGACGCTCGCGTACGTCCGCGCCATCGCCGCAGCCACGGGGAAGCCCGCGCGCGGCGTCATCCTCCGGGTGTGAGGGCCTTGCGCGCTCGCCAACGCTCGAGGTCCGTCGCGCCGCGGCTCCGGGGAAGCCCGTGCGGCGTCATCGTCCGGGTGTGAGGGCGCAGCGCGCTCGCTGGCGCTCGAGGCCCCCGTCGCCTCCCCACGTCGCCTCGGACTTCGTCGAAGGCCAGGCAGCAGCCCCCGTGGGCTTGCGCCTCGCGCGGCGCGCCGCCTCCGACTGACTCTCAGTCAGGGCGCGCGCTCGTACTGCACCGCCAGGCGCGTGCCGCCGATCTTGAGGCCCGACACGGCGCAGCTCGGGCTGGTGCCCGGGCACTGGTTGCCGGTGCAGGCGCGCGACGAGGACAGCGCCGCGGTGCCGGTGAAGGTCTGCTGGCCGCGCTCGAAGACGAACTCGGCCTTCGTCGTGTCGGTGACGGTGTTGCCGGCGACCGTCGCGCGGTCCACCCGCTCGCTCACGAAGGTCCAGCCGCCGGTGCCGCGCGTGCCCTTGAAGAGCCCGTTGACGGGGACGTTCGGCGCCGCGCCCATGTCCACGGTGCGGCCGCCCTGCTCGACCTCCAGCACCGCGGTGTTGTCTGGCCCGTCCCACACCTGGACCTGGATGAGGGCCGCCGGCGCCGACACCGGGCCTGACCCTGGCTGCATGCCGTTCGAGTAGCAGCTGTCGGGCAGGGTGAAGAAGTCCACCGTCAGCGCATAGAGCTCGGGGCTGACGCCGGCGCCGCAGCCGGTGAGGAGCATCGCGGAGAGAAGCAGGGACTGGCGCATGAGGCCTCCTGAAGGTTGGGCCGCGGAGCCTCGCGCGCCGCGCGGCGGAGTCAACTCCTCAGGCGTCGGCGGCGCCGATCTGCCTCGGCGGCGCGCCGCGCAGGGCGCTCTCCACCTCGGCCGTGCCGTAGCTCTCGAGCTTGCGGTACAGCGTCTTGCGATCGAGCCCCAGCACCTTCGCCGCCTGGGTGCGATGGCCGCCCACGGCCCGCAGCACCCGGAGGATGTGCATGCGCTCGACGTCGGCCATCGGGAGCATCACCGACTCGTCGGAGAGCGAGGCGCGATCCGGCTCGAGCGGGTGCAGCACCTTCTCGGGCAGGTCCTCGACCGTGAGCTGCGCGTAGCGCGTCAGCGCCACGGCCCGCTCGACGACGTTCTGCAGCTCGCGCACGTTGCCCGGCCAGGCGTAGGCCACCAGCTTCTCGGCGGCGCCGGTGGTGAGCCCCGTCACGTCCCGGCGGCTCTTCTCGGCGAAGGTGCGCACGAACTGCTGCGCCAGGAGGAGCACGTCGTTGCCCCGCATGCGCAGCGGCGGCAGGTGCAGGTTGATGACGTTGATGCGGAAGTAGAGGTCTTCGCGGAAGCGCTTCTCTTCCACCGCCGTCTCGAGGTCGCGGTTGGTGGCCGTCACCAGCCGCACGTCGAAGGGGCGCTCGACGTCGCTCCCCACCGGCCGCACCTTCCGCTCCTGCAGCGCTCGCAGGAGCTTGGGCTGCAGCGACATGGGCAGCTCGCCGATCTCGTCGAG
>CAYUZK010000026.1:0-41787 GCA_964449625.1 uncultured Archangium sp. | reverse complement strand
GAGTTGCGGGGGCAGGATTTGAACCTGCGACCTTCGGGTTATGAGCCCGACGAGCTACCTGGCTGCTCCACCCCGCGAGATGTGCGCTGCTCCTACGTCGCTCCTTTTCCGACGTCAAGCCACTTCTCGCCCCGACGATCGTGAAGCGAACCGCTGACCTCCCCCGTACGGTGAGCGCGTGCGACCTCACCTTTCAGCCGGGCTCTCGGGCCTCCTCGGCGTCGCCTTGAACGTGGTCGCCGTCGCCGCCCTGCGCCCGATTCCGCACACCTACGCGCCCGGCAACGTGCCCCTCTGGCTCGACGAGACGCTCGCCGCCCCCGGCCACACCACCCTCTCCGCCTGGGCCTTCACCCTCGGCCTCGTCGCCCTGGCGGCCTTCGTCGCCGGCCTCGCGCACGCCTCGGGCCGCGCCTGGACCCTCACCGGCGCCGTCTTCTTCGGCTGCGGCGCCCTCCTCGACGCCGCCGGCACCCTCGCCCCCATCGCCGCCCTCCACGTCGACCGCCCCGTCGGCCTGGCGCTCCTCTGGCTCACCCTCCTCCTCGACTCCGCCTTCAACGCCCTCCTCGCCCTGGGCCTCCTCGCCTTCGCCCTGGGCCTCCCGGCCACCGACGGCTGGCCCAAAGGCCTGCGCTGGCTCGCCCTCGTCGCCGGCCTCGTCTCGCTCCCCGTCGGCCTCCAGTTCATGGACGACGCCTTCGCCCGCCTCCTCGCCGTCGCCGGCCCCCTGTGGCTCGCCTGGGTCGTCTGGGCCTCGGTGGCGCTGCTCCGGAGGCCCGCGCGTGCCTGAGTGGCTCCCGCGGCGCCTCGTCACCGTGCCCGCCATCGTCCTGGGGCTGTGGCTCGTCGTCGCGGCCTTCCCGCTGCTCCTCTTCCTCGCGCTCCTCATCGACCTCGGCCGCCTGAGCCGCACCTTCTCCACCACGCGCCTGCTCGTCTTCCTCCTCGCCTACCTCGCCATCGAGAACCTGGCGCTGGGGCTGCTCCTCGTCACCTGGCTCACCACCCGCGCCGGCACGCGGGAGCGCCTCGAGGCCACCTTCGTCGCCCAGCGCCGCTACTCCGGCCTGCTGCTCACCGCCGTCACCCGCGTCTTCTCGCTGCGCTTCGTCGTCGAGGGCTCGGAGCTCGCCGCCCACGGCCCGCTGCTCGTCTTCGTGCGCCACGCGAGCCTCGTCGATGTGCTCGTGCCCGGCGGCTTCATCGCCAACGTCCACCACCTCGAGCTGCGCTACGTGCTCAAGCGCGAGCTCCTCCTGGACCCCGCCCTCGACATCGCCGGCCACTGGATCCCCAACCACTTCGTCGACCGCGGCGGCGCCGACACGCAGCGCGAGCTCGCCGCCGTCGCCGCCTTGAAGGCCGGCCTCGGCCCGAAGGAGGGCGTGCTCGTCTACCCCGAGGGCACCCGCTTCTCCCGCCGCCGCCGCGAGGCTGCCCTCTCGAAGCTCACCGGCGAGGCCCGCGCGCGCGCCGAGCAGCTCCACCACCTCCTCCCCATTCGACCCGGAGGCGCCCTCGCCCTCCTCGCCGCCCCGCCCGCCTGCGACCTGCTCTTCGTCGGCCACCACGGCCTCGAGGGCTTCACGCGCCTGGGCGACATCTGGCGCGGCGCCCTCATCGGCCGCACCGTCACCATCAGGTTCTGGCGCGCGCCCGCGAGCGAGCTGCCCCAGGGTGATGAAGAGCGCCTCCGCTGGCTCCACCAGCACTGGCGCACCCTCGACCAGTGGCTGGAGACCTTCCCATGATCGCTGCCCTCGCCCTCGCCGGCTGCATGGTCGCCCTGTGGCTCCTCTCGCTGCGCCTGCGCGACTCGAGCATCGTCGACCTCTTCTGGGGCCCCGCCTTCGTGCTCCTCGGCTGGCTCCACCTCGTCGACGTCGAAGGCCCGGCGTCCCCGCGCGCCTGGCTCGTCGCCGGCCTCGTCTCCGCCTGGGGCCTGCGCCTGGGCCTCTACCTCACCTGGCGCAACCACGGCCGCGGCGAAGACCCGCGCTACGTCGCCATGCGCGCCCAGCGAGGCGAGTCGTGGTGGTGGAAGAGCCTCTTCATCGTCTTCGGCCTCCAGGGCGTGCTCGCCTGGCTCGTCTCCTGGCCCGTGCGCAGCGCCGTCACCGCCCCCGCCTCGGACTGGTCGCCCCTCGACGTCGCCGGCGTCGTGCTCGTCACCGTCGGCGTGCTCTTCGAGTCCCTCGGCGACTGGCAGCTCGCCCGCTTCAAGGCAAACCCCGCCAACAAGGGCAAGGTCATGGACCAGGGCCTGTGGCGCTTCACGCGGCACCCGAACTACTTCGGCGACTTCGTCACCTGGTGGGGCCTGGGCTGCTTCGGGCTCGCCGTCGGCGCGTGGTGGAGCCTCGTCGGGCCCGTCGTCATGAGCGTGCTGCTCACCAAGGTGTCGGGCAAGGACCTGCTCGAGGCGTCGCTGTCGAAGCGGCCCGGGTACGCGGAGTACGTCGCGCGCACGAGCGGGTTCTTGCCATGGCCGCCGCGCCGCGGGTGAGACCTTGCCGGGCCCACCTCGAACGTGCATAAATTCGAGCCAACTCGAATTTACTCACGACTTTTTTCGACCGTGCTCGAATCTACACACATGCTCCGCAGGCGCGGCCAGGCGGCCATCGAGGAGGATCTCGACGGGCGGAAGATGGTGTTCCTCGCGGGGCCGCGGCAGTGCGGCAAGACGACGGTGGCGCAGCAGCTCCTCGCCGAGCGGGGTGGCAGCTACTTCAACAGCGACGTGGCCGAGCACCGACAGGCGCTCCGCCGGGGCGAGCTCCCCGCGACGAGCCAGCTGTGGGTCTTCGACGAGCTCCACAAGCAGAAGCAGTGGCGTGGCTGGCTCAAGGGCGTCTTCGACCTCCACGGCCGCGAGCACCAGCTCCTCGTCACCGGCAGCGGTCGCCTCGACCTCTTCCGCCGCGGGGGCGACTCCCTCCAGGGGCGCTACTTCCTCCACCGGCTGCACCCGTTCACCCTCTCGGAGGTCCTCGGCAGCGAGGGGCCGCGGGCGCCCGACGAGGTGCTGGAGCTGAGCACCCCGCCCTCGACAGCGGCGACCGAGGCGCTCGACAACATGATGACGCTCGGTGGGTTCCCCGAGCCGCTGCTGGGTGGCTCGGCGCGACGGGCGGCGCGTTGGCGCCTCGCCTACGGCACGCGCCTGGTCCGCGAGGACGTGCGCGATCTCGAGACGATCCGCGACCTGGAGCGCCTGGAGCTGCTCTTCGACCGCCTGCCCGAGCTGGTCGGCTCCACCCTGTCCATCAACGCGCTCCGGGAGGACCTCGAGGTGTCCTTCGACACCGTGAAGTCGTGGATCGGCGCCCTCGAGCGGCTCTACGGCGCCTACCGGGTCGCCCCCATCGGCCCACCGCGCATCCGCGCCGTCCGCAAGGAGCAGAAGCTCTACCTGTGGGACTGGTCGCGAGTGCCGAGCGAAGCGGCGCGCCTCGAGAACCTGGTCGTCTCGCACCTCCTGCGCCTGGTGCACTGGCTCGCCGACGTACACGGCGAGAAGGCAGAGCTGCGCTACTTCCGCGACGTGAATGGCCGGGAGGTCGACGCCATCGTGCTGCGCGGCGGCAAGCCCTGGCTCGCCGTGGAGGTGAAGCTGACGGCCCAGGAGCTCGACCCCGGCCTCCGCTATCTGCTCGAGCGCTACCGCGTGCCCCACGCCTTCCAGGTCAGCCTGCGCGGCGGCGTCGAACGGCGGCTCCCCGACATCAACGGCGCCCGCGTCGAGCTCGTCTCCGCGGCGCGCCTGCTCGCGGCGCTGCCCTGAAGGGCCGTCGCGAAATCCCCCGCCCGTCGTCAGAGCCACCAGCCCGCTTCGCCGAGCGTTCGTCGCAGGCCTCGACGTCCCGCTCCGGCATCACCTGCACGCGGGCTGCGCCTCGGGCGAAGGGCTGCAACGCCTTCTTCAGGCGATCCCCCCGACGAGCACGAACCGGTCCTGGGCAGCGCGCCCGAGGCGCCAGTCAGTGCGGCAGCAGCGCCAGGTGCCGCCGCCGGAGCGACACGGCGACCACCACGACGAGGAACGCCACCGCGCCCCCCAGCGCCGTGGCGGAGAGCGGCCGCACGTCGCGCGTCGCCACCTGCGCGCCCCGGCACACCAGCACCTGCGTCGCCACCCACGTCGGCGGCGAGCCCTTCGAGAAGTCAGGCCGGCGCACCGTCTCGGCCACGCAGCGCCCGCCGTCACCGCACGACGCCCCTGCGGCCTTGCCCACGCACGAGGTGTCAGGGAGCGACGGCGGCTCCTCCGGCGGAATGTCCGCCCACGCCACGCCCGCGAGGAGCCCCACCGTCAGCACGCCGAGCCGCATCAGGTCGTCCCTCCCGCGAGGTACATCACCAACGGCACCACCACCGGCAGCGCGCCGAACCACGCCAGCCGCGCCGCCCACGGCACGCGCCGGCCGCTCGGCCACCGCAGGGGCAGGAGCGCCATCCACCCCACCAGCACCGCGCACGCCCCGCTCACCACGAGCGCGTCGGACCACGTCTGGGCGCCCACGAGCCCCGCCCCGAGTACACACACCGCGATCGACGAGAGGGAGAGGACGACGAGCGCCGCCCCCGCCGAGGCCGCCGTCACCGCGCGCTCCGCCGGCCCCACCGGCAGCTCGCGCGCCTCCTCCTCCGAGAAGACCACCTGCACGTTTGGCACAGGCTCATTCGCCGGCTCAGGCGTGTGCTGAACCCAGCGCACCACGGGCAGCGGCTCCCCGTGTCGCGTCAGGGTGAAGGAGGCCGCCGGCCTCCCGAAGACGCCACGATCCGTGTCGAGCACCCAGTCGAGGAAGGGCCTCCGCTCGCCCAAATACGTCGCGAGCCAGGCCTGCACGCGCCCGGCGTCCGGTGCGAGCCCTCGCAGCGGGTCGAGCCACTCCGTGCGCGGCGCCTCGCCCGGTCGGTACTCGGTCAGGGCCAGGAACGGGGCGCGGCCGTAGAACGAGTCCTCGTCCAGCGCGAGGCTCGCGACGCCAGCCTCAGCCGCGCGCAACGCCACCGCGTGCAGGAAGCCGCCGTCGTGTACGTACGTGGTCACCCGCAGCCACCGGCCGTCCGCCACCACCAGCGCCGACACCTCGTCGCCGGTGAACCGAACGTCGTCGGCCGAGCCGTGGTGCAGCGCCGCGATCGGCCCGGGGAAGGCCTCGCCCACCCACCGGCGCACCCGGGTCAGCGCGACCTCCGGCAGCCAGAGGGTCTGCGAGCGACCCCTCTCGGCCCCGAACAGACCTCGGGCCCGAAGCCGCTGGGTGATGAAGTCGTCGACTCCTTCTCCCTGCGGCCCGGGCCCGGTGGTCACGGCAAAGCAGCTTACTTGAGCGTCAGGCCCTTGAGCTTGTCGGCCAGCGAGTTGAAGCCGCCCGAGCTCGACACCTTCTTCGCCTGGTCGGCCTTCCACGCGTTCAGGTCCGCCCGCTCCTCGGAGCGCTCGGCCGCGGTGACCGACAGCTTGAGCTTCTCACCGGTGATCTCGATGACCTCGGCCTTGAGCTCCTTCCCCATGGGGAAGACGCGCTTCAAGTCGGTGCCGCGCTCGGTGCCCGTCTCGGAGGCGGGGATGAGGCCCGACAGCCCGTCGAACTCGATGAACACGCCGTAGGACTCCACGCGGGTCACCTTGCCCTTCACGATGGCGCCGCGCTTCGGCTTCGGCGCGCGCACCACCTTCACCTCCGTCGCGCCCGCGGGGGCCTCGAGGCCCTCGTAGGTGGGCTGCTCGGAGGCGGCGACGCCCTCGCCGATGGCCACGCCGTCCTTCACCAGGCGCAGGCCGATGCGCTTCTCGTGCTCGTCGATCTTCTCGACCTTCACCTCGATGGCGTCGTCCACCTTGAGCACGTCGCGCGGGTGCGCGATGCGGCGCTCGGACATCGCCGAGATGTGGATGAGGCCGTCGACGCCCGGCACGAGCTGCACGAAGGCGCCGAAGGGCTGCAGGCGCACCACCTTGCCCTTGAGCACGGTGCCCTCCTTGAGGTCCGCGATGAAGGCCTTGAAGGGGTCCTCGAGGCGCGCGCGCATCGAGAGCGTCACGCGGTCCTTGCGGCGGTTCTTGTCGGGCGAGCTCGGCTCCGCGTCCTCGAGGCGGATGATCTCGACCTCGACGTCGTCGCCCACCCCGACCACCTCGCTCGGGTGCCCGATGCGCGTGTGCGAGAGCTCACTGACGGGGATGAGGCCCTCGATGCCGCCCAGGTCCACGAAGGCCCCGAAGGCCTGCACGTTGACCACCTTGCCGGTGAGCACCTTGCCCACCTCGAGCGACTTCTTGAGCTCGACGGCCTTGGCCTTGTTCTCCTCCTCGAGGATGGAGCGGCGCGAGAGCACCACGTTGCGCTCCTTCACCTCGGTGACGCGGAAGGTGAGGCGCTGACCGATGAGGTCCTCGAGCTTCACCTGGCGCACGTCCACCTGCCGCGCGGGGCAGAAGGCGCGCACGTCGCCCACCGCCACCTCGAGGCCGCCCTTGTTGACGGCCATCACCAGGCCGTCCACCGGCAGGCCCGAGCTGCGCGCGTCGACCAGCATCGACAGCGACGCCGCGCCCTTCGAGAGCTTGCGCGAGAGCACGATGCCCTTGGCGCCCGTCTCCATGACGAAGGCCTCGAGCTCGTCGCCCACGCCGTGGCGGAGGATGCCCTCGTCGTCCTTGAGCTCGTCGAGCTCGATCATCGCCTCGTGCTTGCCGATGGTGGCGAACACCATCTCGGAGCCGAGCTGGAAGATCTTCGCCGTCACCTTCTCGCCCACGCGGGGCATGTGCTTGCGCGACGGCACGCCGCCGTCCTTCGCGTGCTGCTCGAACATGCTGGCGAAGGACTCGGCCTCGTGCACCTCGTCGGACACCGACGGGCCCGGCAGCGGCGCAGGCTTCACCACCACCTGCGGCGCCTCGGCCTTCGCCTCAGCCGCCGCGGGGGCCGCCGTCTCGGGGCCCACGGCGCCGTTGCCCTTGGTCTCGACGATCACGCCCGCGCGCTTGACCACCACCATGGGGCCGCGCTTCTCGTCGCGGGGCTTTCGCTCCTCGCGCTTGTCGTCGCGGTCCTTGCGGTCACCACCCTGCCCCGCGGCACGGCCCAACATCGCGTCGCCAAACGTGGCCTTCGGCTTCTTCTGCTCAGTCACGAAAAACCCCTTACCAGTCGCTTCCCGGCGGAGCCCCCGCCGAACCGGGCGCGTCCTAGCGGATCACCGCCCCTGAAACCAGCCCATCAGGCGCTCCAGGGCCTCCCGGTCGGTCTCGTCGAAGGCCGCCGGCCGCTCGGAGTCGACGTCGAAGACGGCGATCAGCGCCCCGGCCCGGTCGAACACCGGCACCACCACCTCCGACGCGCTGCGGCCGTCGCAGGTGATGTGCCCGGGGAAGGCGTGCACGTCGGGCACCAACTGCGGCTGCCCGGTGGCCGCCGCCGCCCCGCAGACCCCCTTGCCGAAGGGGATCTCCAGGCACCCCAGGGTGCCCTGGTAGGGGCCGACCCGCAGGAGCTTCCCCGGCTCGACCACCCTGTAGAACCCCGTCCACAGGTGGCCGAAGGCGTGGTGCACCAGGCAGCTCAGCGTGGCCATGCCGCAGACCGGGTCGTCGACCCCCTCGAGCACCGCGCGGGCGTGCTGCTCGAGCTGGCGCCAGGCCTCGGGCTTCGGCAGGTCTCGCAGGTCGAGCGTCGTCTCAGCCATGGGGCCGCCTCACTCGCCCTGCGCCGCGCGCAAGGCCCGGACCTGGTCCGCGATGCCCCAGCTCTCGGCCCACCGCTCGGCCAGGGCCCAGTCGAGCGCCCAGCCCGCCGTGCGTCGCGTCTCCAGCATGCCGTCGACGTCGAGGAGATCCTTCGGTCGGGAGGCCAGCAGCTTGTACACGAGCATCGCCTCCGGCCGCGCGACCGGGACGACCTCCCCGAAGATGGTCGCCTGCCTCGCCTGCTCGACCACCTCGCGCTCGAAGCCGAGCTTCGCGACGAAGACATCGACGCGCGTCGCGGGCCCCTTGCCTGCCCAGAAGACGGCGATGTCGGGGAGCGTGTCAGCAGGGTCGGCGGGACCAACGCCGGCCCCCTGCTCGAAGCCCTCGCGGACCAGGGCTTCGCGCAGCCCTGCGAAGGCGGCGTCGGAGGTGACGACGACCAGGTCGAGATCGGTCGTGGCGCGCGCGCGCCCCCACGCCATGGCCCCAAGGGCCCCGATGAAGGCGTGAGGCGTCTGCGTGGCGCGCAGGGCCGTCAGGAGCGACCCGTAGACCTCCTCGAGGGTCATCCTTCGACTCCGTGGCGCGCGCGCCACAGGGCCACGAGCGATGGCGGGAGCGGCTTGTCGCGGTTGGTCTGGCTGCGCCGCACGAGCTCGCTGAGCTCGAGGCCCCGCTCGACGCGCTCACCAGGCGTGAGCCGTGCCTCGCGCGCGATCGACTCCGCCTCGAGGCGCGCCATGCCCTCGGCCATCATCGCGAGCTTGCGGCGGTGCGCGTCGTCCATACCCTGGAATCTAGCCCTTACCGTTCAGCGAGTCTCCCGAGGCGCACCTTCGTCACCGCCCCGCTCGGCACCTCCTGCTGGTACGGCGCCGCCTGCGCCCCGGCCTGGAACACCTGCAGCGCCACGTGCGACTGATCGGGCGCCACGTCAGACACCTCCAGCGCCATGCCCTCGCCGACCGGGCTGGTGAGGGCCACCTCGAGCAGCAGCGCCACCGAGAGCGCCGAGTCGTTGGCGCGGCGGTCGTCCCGCAGCGAGAGCTTCGTGTCCTTGACCTCGAGCACCAGCGGCGCCCCGGCGAGCTTCACCTCGAGGCGGCTCGAGGCCATCCTGACCAGGCGCTCCTTGAGGCGGGTCACCTCCTCGCCGGCCAGCCGCCCGTCGCGGTCCGTGTCCATCGCCTCTCGGAGGAGGAGGCACCGCTCGCCCGAGTCGACGTCCATCACCACCAGCGCCGAGACCTTCGTGCGCGTGACGGTGAAGGTGAGCTTCTTGTGGAAGCCCTGGGGGTGAGCCCACGCCCACCCCGCCACGAGCAGCAGCGCGAGGGCGCTACTCCGGGTCGCTGTGGAACGCATGGAACAGCTTGCGGACATCGGGCAGCACCCGCGGCACGAAGGGCTGATCGTTGGACACGGCGATGACGCGCTTGGGCACCGAGAGGCCCTGCCGCGCCACGCGATCGACGTACACCGGGTTGGTGAAGCCGTAGGGCGTCACCTGCTGCTTCTGAATGGGCTTGTACTTGCCGAACTTCGGCGCGAACCCGAAGGAGCCGCCGATGACGCCCACCGCGTCGGTGATCTCCAGCGAGGGCACCTCGTAGGCGGTGTGCACCGGCCACATCGACTCGTCGCCGGCCGCGTCGACCACGATGAAGGAGTGATCGGGCACGCCGGTGTACTGCCGCGTCACCTCCAGCCGCAGCACCTCGCGGGTGTCGGGCACGGCGATGGTCTCGAGCACCTCCGGCGCGCGAACGCGATCTCGCCCGCCGCGGTACACGCGCACGCGCTTCACGTCGATCCACGGCGCGGCCTTGACGACGATCTTCACGTCGACCACGCCGTCGCTGGCCACCACGGTGCTGCCGAGCCCCTGCCCGTTCACCGTCACCTCGAGGATGGGGCCGTTGGTCGCCACCGCGCGCCCGAGCCGCAGGGCGTCGAACACCGCCTCCTCGCTCAGCCCGCGCATCGAGCCGTCGGCCGTCTCGCCGACCTGCAGGTACGTGCGCGGCAGGCCCGCCTCGGCCTTCTCGCCGTGCGAGTCGGAGTTGCCGGTGGCCGTCACCTTCTTGCCCTTCGCCAGCAGCGTGAACCAGTCCTCCTGGGCGCCGGCCTGGAAGGGCTGCCACTCGAAGCCGCCGTCGGCGAGCATCACCTTCTCGGTGAGGATCTCCCCGGGGCCAGGCAGGCACTCCTCGGTCGACGGCTCACCCGGGCCGCAGCGGCGAATGCTCGGCTCCGGCCCCGGCGGCGGCGTGGAGGGGATGCGGTAGGGGAACAGGATGTCGAGGCGCTTGCCGTTGAAGACCTCCATCGCCTCGAACTCCGTCGAGAAGTTCGACGGATCGTACGGCGAGATGCCCCCGTCGGGCAGCGGCGAGGTGTCGAGCGACACCGCGGAGTACGCCGGCAGCGGCTCGCCGGTGGTCGACGAGATGTTGAAGGCGTTGAAGTACCCGAGGATGGTGTCGCGCGGGTGGTTGATCTGCACCACCGTCTTCTGCGGGTTCTTCCCCAGGGCGCGGAGCTGCGCGAAGAGCTCGGCCGGCGGCCGGAAGAACCACCGGAAGCTCCCGTGCTGCACCGGCCCCGCCTGCAGCAGCAGCGGGAAGGCGTTGAAGTGCCCCATCTCGAGGGAGGTGAGCTCGAGGCCCACGGAGCTCGCCAGCCAGTCCGACAGGTTGAGCGCCTCGATGGTCGGCCCGTAGTCGGCCACGTAGTTGTGATCGGTCGCCGCGAGGAAGTCGACGCCCTCCACCACGAAGCTCTCGACGCGCGGCTCGAGGTCCATGTCGCTGTCCACCGACTTGACCGAGTGCACGTGGAAGTCGGCGCTCACCCAGCCGGGCGTGGGCACCACCTGGGTCAGCGTGAAGCCCAGGCTCACCGTCTGGCCCGCGACGAGCTCCACGTCCTGGTGCTGGAGGTCGTACTCCGGCCCGCGCGAGGCGTAGACGCGGTACTTGCCCGGGCGCACCGAGCGGCCGCCGGTGCCGTGGGTCGCGTAGAAGAGCTTCTCGAGGTAGCGCTGCGTCGAGGGGTCCGTGGGCACGTCGGGCGTGATGTCGGAGGGGCGCAGGCGCTCGCCGACCTTGAGATCGTAGAGGAACTCCCGCGGCTGCAGGTTGGCGTCGGGCGTGGTGTAGGTGCCCTCCACCGAGATCTTCGCCGGCAACGCGCGCCCCTTCTCGTCGCGCACCACCACCCGCAGCTCGGCCGGCTGCTCGAGCGTGAAGTCCATGCGGGCGCTGCCGCCCTCGACGAGCTCCACCGGCGTGTCGAAGCGCGCGACGCTGCGGGTGCGATCGAGGGCCACGGCCGTGTACGTGCCCGGCGGCACCGGCGCGCTCCACAGGCCGTTCTTGATCGTCGTGGCCTGCGACACGTGGTTGCCGTCGGCGTCCTTGAGCACCACCGAGACGCCCTCGAGCGGCAGGTTCGTCTTCGCCTCGCGCACCAGCCCCGACAGCGTGCCGTAGGGCTGCTTCTCGCGCACCACGAACTCCGAGCCGTTGGGCCGCGTGAAGGTGTCGCGCAGGTCGTAGACGACCTGCTGCACGCTGGCGACGTCGCCGTTGCCGACCGCGAGGTAGGCCGTGTAGCTGTAGCTGCGCGTCGCCGCGAGCTGCTGCGGCGCCTTGGCGAAGTAGGTGCCCAGGAAGCTCGACGACGCGATGGGGATGAGCATCGAGTCGCCCTTCGCCGTGGGGTAGAACTGCGGCTTGTTGTCGAGGTAGCTGCCGTTGGCGCTGCGGCCCGCGACGAAGGCGTAGCTGACGCCGTCGCCCTCGGTGGCCCACATGCTCGTCACCTCGCCGGGCAGCGCGTCGAGCGACGCCGGGCGCTTGTAGACCTCCTCGAGGTGGAAGCGCATGTCGAAGCCGGCCTTGCCGGGCACGAAGAGGCGCTGGCCCTCGCCGAGCAGCGTCACGAAGCCGAAGGGCACGTTGAGCCCCCACGAGACCTCCTGCGGCCCGGGGTTCGTCACGGTGACGACGATCTTCAGGTACTGCTTGCCCGGCTCGAGGATGTAGTCGCAGCTGAAGTCGAGCGGCTGCTTGGGGTCGACCACCTCGGTGAAGGCCTTCACCAGCGAGATGAAGCTGCCGCTGCGGCCCGACACGCGCACGATGGCCGCCTTGCCGTCGCTGCCGTCGGCGACCACCTCGACCTTCGCCGGCTCGAGGGCCGTGAGGAAGAAGGCGGGGAACATCTCGGTGAAGTAGTCGTTGCCCGCGACGCCCGAGATGGCGCTCGCGCTGCCCGCGCGCACCAGGTCGATGTCGATGAGCGAGCCGCCGAAGCTGCCGAAGCCGCGGCTGGTGCCCACGTTCTGGATGATGGCGTGGATGAGGCCGTTGGTGAGCTTGTAGTCACCGGTGGCCGCCAGGGCGCGCTTGCCGCCGATGAGATCGGTCGCGTCGACCGGGGCGGGCTCGACGTCGGCCAGGGCCCGCTTGCCGCCGATGAGCTCGACGCGCGAGCCGATCTGAAAGGCCCGGGCCGGGGGCGGGCTCTTGGAGCAGGCCGTGAGCGCGACGAGCGCGCCGAGGAGGAGGTGCTTCATCGGCTCACCACACCGCGTGGATCATCGCGTCCACGCTGTCGTTCGGGTACGAGACGCGGCGCTCTTCTTCGCGGTGCGTGTACTGGAGCAGCAGGCGGAAGGGCAGCGCCGCCGGCCGCCAGCCCACCATCACCGCCACCTCGATGATCTGATCGTCGACCTGCGCCACCGACGGCTCGTAGTAGGCGCCGCGCACCGCGCCCTCGAGGCCCGTGCCCTCGTGGAGGTAGCGGACCTGCGCCAGGGCGCCCATGGCGTTGTCGGGCTGCAGGCCCGGGTAGCTGAAGGTGGACGACTTGCCGAGGAAGGCGACGAGGCCGCTCAGGCCGCCGGTGTGCGCCTCGAGGTCGGCGCCGTAGGCGAGCTGGTTGACGGAGAGGCGGTTGGGCCGCACGCCCTCCGAGCGCTGGTTGTAATAGCCGTTGAGGCCCAGGGTGATGTGCTTCTTGAAGTCCACCTCCACGCGGGCCACCGGCTGCACCATGTTGTTGTCGTTGAAGAGCTGGTTCTGGCCGTTGCCGTTGAAGACGCCGACCGCGTACTTGAAGCCGAGCGTGTCGTTGCCCAGGCGCCGGCTGAAGAGCTGCACGCCGATCTGGCGATCGGGCGCGAGGCCGTTGCGCGGGCCGTAGGCCTCGGGCGGGTTCAGGCCGCCGGCGAGCACCGAGCGCGACACGAAGGGAATGGCGCCGTCGGAGAGCAGCATCTCGGCGTAGTACGGCGGGCGGAACTGGCCCGCGCGCACCTGGAAGCCCTCGCACACGTCGTACTGCACGTACGCGTCGCGCAGGTCGACGATGCGGCGCCCCGAGAGCGGATCGTTCGGGTCCACCAGCGGCGCGGCGAACTCGACCGAGGTGTAGGCGGTGAAGTGCTCCACCGGCTTGAACTCGAAGTTGAGGCGGAAGTCGGCGACGCGGAAGCCGCCGTTGCTGCCCACGAGCTGATCGTCGGCGAAGGGGAAGTTGTAGAAGACGCCCACGCGCGCGAAGCCGCCCACCGAGAGCCGCTGCCACCAGGGCACCTCGCTGGCGAAGCGAATGGTGGGCACCTTGGGCTGCTTGCCAGCGCCGAACTTCGCCGAGTCGGACTCGACGGAGGGGCGCAGGCCGCCGGGGGGCACCGGCGAGGGCGGCGCGTCGGGCATGGGCTTCGCCTCGGGCGCGGCGGCGGTGACGGGCTGGGCCTCGGAGGCGACCGGCGGCGGCTCAGCGGCGGCCTCGGGAGCAGACTGCGACAGCGCGAGCGACAGGACGTGGGCGAGGAACATGACGGCGGGATCTCCTTCAGCGGAAGACAGCGTCGAGTGAGCGCCCCTGCGCGGCGGCAGGCGGCGGAACGTCGAGGAGGCGCGCGAGCGTGGGCGCGGCGTCGATGACGTCTACCGTGCCGCCGCGGGCCTTCTTGAGCCCGCCCCCGAAGAAGACGAGCGGCACGGCGGCATCGTAGAGGTACGGCGTGGCGTGGCCGGTGCGGTCGTAGGTGCCGTAAGTCCAGTACGGCTTGGTCAGCACGATGAGGTCCGGCGTGCGGCCGGGCACGTAGCCCTTGCGGTAGTGGGCCTGCAGCGGGTCGTTCACGTCGAGGCTGGCCGAGGCGAAGAGGTTGGCCACGCCAGGGTGCGCGAGGGCGACCTTCTTGAGGCGCTCCACCTGGCCGAGGGCCTTCGCGCGCAGCGCCGGAGCGAAGGTGAGCCCGGGCGTCTTCGAGCCGGCGAACCAGTCTTGCTTACCGAGCGCCGCGTCGAGCTCCGCGTCGAGGGCCTCGCGCAGGGCCTTCATGTCCATGTGGCCGGCGTCGAGGCCGCGCGCCTTCACCACCTCGGGGATGGGGGCGACCCCGTGGTCCGACGAGAGCACGACGACGTACCTGCCGCGGCCGACCTTCTTGTCGAGCTCCGCGAGGAGCCGGCCGATCTCCTGGTCGAGGTGGAGGAAGTCGTCGAGCGACTCCTTCGACTCGGGGCCGTAGTGGTGCCCGATGCGATCGTGCGCCGAGAAGCTGATGGTGAGGAGGTCGGGCACCTCGTCCTTGCCCAGGCCGAGCTGGTCGACGGCGGCCAGGGCCACGTCGACCTCGGCGGTGTCGAGCGGCTGCTGGATCTCCAGCGCCTCCGCGAAGGGCTCGCTGTCGCCCACGCGGCCCGACTGCAGCACCGGCGCCTTGCCGTCGACGCCCCCGGCCGGCAGGCCCCACTTGAAGGCGCCCTTCACCACCGCGTCGGCGAGCCGCGCGTTGACCGGCCCGAGGAAGGCCGGGAGCTCCTTCGCGTAGAAGGTGCTGGTGGTGAAGAAGGGCTTCTCGGCGTCGAACCACACCGCCAGGCCCGCGTGCCCCGCGCAGAGGATGGCGGAGCGGTCCTTGGCCGAGACCGAGACGGCGAGGGCCTTGTCGTGGTGGCCGCGCACGGCGTCGGCGAGCGTCGGCGCCCGGAGCCAGGAGGGCGCGGTGCCGTCGCGCTGGTGGGCCTCGCGGCCGAGCACCTGGTAGCGCGCGTCTTCGGTGGACAGGCGCGGGGCGCCGGTGTCGTGCTCGATCCACTCGTTGGCGGTGATGCCGTGCACCGCGCCGTACGCGCCCGTCATGAGCGTGGCGTGGCCGACGGAGGTGATGGTGGGCGCCGCGTCGTAGCGCGCCTCGTAGAAGGTGACGCCCTCCGAGGTGAGGCGCTTGAGGCCCGCCGTGGCCAGCGGCAGCCGCGCGCGGAAGGTCTCCGCCGAGAGCTGGTCGATGACGAGGAAGACCCCGAGGCGCGGGCGCTCGGCGAAGGAGGCGGTGGCGACGAGGAGCGAGCTGAGGACGGCGAGCCGGGTCACGGCGCCGCTTCTAGCGCCATGGCAACGTGTCGAGGTGACAAGAGTGTGACCGGGGCGCCGTGCCACGACCTGAACACCTGTCCACGCGCTGGAGCCGCGCGGCGGTCAGAGCCCGTCGAGGGCGCGGTAGAGCTGGTCGACGTCGAGGCTCAAGGCCGGCTCGGCGAGCCGCGCCACCTCGCCGGAGCGGAACTCGGTCGTCGTCCAGCCGGCCGCCGTGCGCGCCACGACCGTGACCCGCTTCGTCTTGTGGCACACGATGAGCACGGCCTTGAGGGACGGGAGCTGCCTGTAATGGCTCAGCTTCTCACCGCGGTCGTAGTCCTCGCTCGACGGGCTGGTCACCTCGACGACGAGCACCGGGTTGGTGATGGCGTTCGGGTCGAGGCCGTCACGCTCGGCGGCGCCGCAGACGATGGAGGCGTCGGGGTAGGTAGAGAGGTCGCTCGCGGCGATGCGAACCTTCACGTCTGAGGTCAGAACCCGGCATCCCGCAGGGAGCTGCGGAGCGAGCAGCGTGAGCGCAGAACCGCACAAGGCGCCGTGCTCGGGCGTGCCACCCGCCATCGCGTAGATCTCGCCGTCGCAGTACTCGTGCTTGATGGGGCTGTCCTTCTCCAGCAGCACGTAGGCCGCGTAGGAGTGGTGGAGACGGCGCGCGGTGGACATGGCGTAACCGTAGATCCGCCCGGCCCGCACTTCCAACTCGACCTCAGCCCCGGCGGCGCAGCACGCGAGCGACCAGCGCCTTCGCCTGCGGCACGCCCAGCGCGAGACACCCGACGCCGTAGAGCCCGCTGAAGAGCGCCAGGAGCCCGAGACTCATCGGAATTCGCGGCAGGTCCGGCGGCGCGAGCACCGCGCCACCCCACTCTGCCGCCGCCGCCGCGACGGTGCCGAGCTGCGCGCCGAGGAGCACCTTGAGCCCCAGCGTCACAACGCCCGCGACGAGCGCGGCGCCCCACACCTTCGCCAGCGGCCCGCGCACCGACGGCAGCGCGCCGAGCTCCTTGCGCAGCGCGCGCCGCAGCAGCGTCAGCTCGACCCACGCGGTGATTCCGGTGGTGATGGTGATGAACACCGCGCCCAGGTGCGGCGGCAGCCCGAGCTGCCCGGGGAGGATGCGCACCGCGTAGTACCCCAGTGCGATGCCCAGCGACACGCGCAGCGCCGCGAAGCGCAGCGGCCGCCGCGTGTCCTTGAGCGCGTAGAAGGCCGACGAGTACAGCCGCCCCGACGTCTGCGCCGAGAGCGCCACGCCCGAGCCGATGAGCAGGTACCAGGTGAAGCGCGAGTCAGCGGCGGTGAAGCGCCCCGACTCCAGCAGCGTCGCCGCGATGAGGTCGCCCAGGAACAGGAAGGCCACCGCCGAGGGCACCACGAAGAAGGCCATGCGCTCCAGGCCCGCGGCGAGGCGCTCGCGGATCGCGCTCGCGCGCTCGGCGTGGCTCTTCATGGCGTCGGCGGAGAGCTCGGGCAGCTCCGCCGCCGAGATGGCCATGCCGAAGAGGCTCACCGGCAACAGCGAGATGGTCTGCGAGTACGCCAGCGCCGCCACCGCGCGCTCCGAGATGAGCGAGGCGTAGGCCGTGTCGACCCAGGCGCTCACCTGCACCACGCCGCGCGCCATCACCGCCGGGAGGAAGTTGTGGATCACCCCCCGCACGGCCCCCTGCAGCGACGGCCGCGGCGAGAAGCCCCCGAGGAGCGCGAGCACGTTGGGCACCTGCACCGCGAACTGCGCCACGCTGCCGGCCACCGTGCCCCAGGCGGCCCAGGTGGCGAGCGTCTCCTGCGTCTCTCCGCGCGCGAGGAGGAGCGCCGCGATGATGCAGCCGTTCCACACCACCGGCGCCGCGTAGGAGAGGAAGAAGCGCTTGTGGCTGTTGAGGATGCCCAGGCACCACGCGCTCAGCACCAGCACGCCGGTGCCGGGGAAGATGACGCGCACCAGCCGCACGGTGAGGGCCCGCGCCTCGCCCTCGTAGCCGGGGGCGATGACGTCGACGAGCAGCGGCGCCGCCAGCACCCCGCCGGCCACCATCGCGCCCACCACGAGCGTGAGCAGCCCAAAGACGGCCCCGGCCACCTTGCGCGCCGCCTCGTCGTCCTGCTTCGCGCGCAGGCCCGCGTAGACGGGGATGAAGGAGGCCGAGAGCACGCCCTCGCCCAGCAGGTTCTGCAGCACGTTGGGGATGCGCGTCGCCGCCGCGAAGGCCGCGGCCTCCAGCCCGTTGCCCAGGTAGTGCGCGAAGAGCTTCTGCCGAACGAGGCCCACCAGCCGCGACAGGAGGATGCCGGCGGCCACCAGCGCGGCGTTCCGGCCACTGTGCTTTGGGGCTTCGGTCACGGCGCGGCGACTGTATGCGAGCGCCGGGCCGCGTCATGTTCGCGGCTTGACCTCGCGGGGCGCGCACGCCAAACCGCCCCCATGTCCCGCGTCCTGGTCGTCGACGACGAAGCGAACCTCCGCAAGGTGCTGGCCGCCATCCTCCGCAAGGACGGGTACGAGGTCGCCCTCGCCGAGGACGGGGAGCAGGCGCTCGCCGAGTTCGAGAAGAACGGCGCCGACGTCGTCATCAGCGACCTGGTGATGCCCAAGCTTGGCGGCATGGACCTGCTCACGAGGGTGCGCGCCCTGCGGGCCGACGTGCCCGTCATCATCATCACCGCCCACGGCACCGTCGACTCGGCCGTGGAGGCCATCAAGGGCGGCGCCTTCGACTACATCACCAAGCCCTTCGAGCACGCGGAGATCCGCTCGGTGGTAGCCAAGGCCGCGCGCACCCAGGAGGCCAACCAGGGCCACGTCGCGCCCGACGGCTCCGCGCGCAAGGCCATCGTCGGCGGCGGCGGCCGCATGGACGAGATCTTCAAGATCATCGACAAGGTCGCCGACACGCCCTCCACGGTGCTCATCACCGGCGAGTCGGGCACCGGCAAGGAGCTGGTCGCCACCGCGCTCCACCAGGGCAGCAGCCGCCGCGACAAGCCGCTCATCAAGATCAACTGCGCCGCCATCCCCAAGGACCTCATGGAGTCCGAGCTCTTCGGCTACGAGCGCGGCGCCTTCACCGGCGCGGTGACGAGCAAGCCCGGCCGCTTCGAGCTCGCCGACGGGGGCACCCTCTTCCTCGACGAGATCGGCGAGGTGCCGCTCGAGATGCAGGTGAAGCTGCTGCGCGTGCTGCAGGAGAGCGAGTTCGAGCGCGTGGGCGGCATCAAGACCACCCGGGTCGACGTGCGCCTCATCGCCGCCACCAACCGCGACCTGGGCCGCGAGACCGAGGCCGGCCGCTTCCGCACCGACCTCTTCTACCGCCTCAACGTGGTGCCCATTCAGCTCCCGCCGCTGCGCGACCGCACGAGCGACATCCCCATGCTCGTGAAGCACTTCATCGAGAAGTACAACAAGCGCCTCAACAAGAAGATCGAGGCCGTGGCCGACGAGGCGCTGGTGCTGCTGCAGGCCTGGCCCTGGCCGGGCAACATCCGCGAGCTCGAGAACCTCATGGAGCGCGTCATTCTCTTCGCAGACGGCGTGCGCATCGAGGCCCGCGACCTGCCTGAGGGCGTGCGCGGCGGCATGCAGGCCCCGCAGGCGCTGGCCGCGGGCGCCACCCCGGCGCCGGGCGAGACGCCGCTCAAGGACTTCGTCAAGCAGCGCCAGGCCGAGATCGAGAAGAGCTTCATCGTGCAGGCGCTCGCCAAGACCGAGGGCAACGTCACCCGCGCCGCGAAGCTGCTGCAGATCAGCCGCAAGTCGCTGCAGACCAAGATGAAGGAGTTCGGCCTGCGCGACGAGTCGCCCGCGGAGGACTGAGTGGACCGCCTCGCCCACTTCCTCCGCCTGACCGACGGCGGCGGGCCTGGCGAGATCGCCCTGCGCGCGCTGACGCTGCACATGCTGCGGCACCGCGCGCCCCGCCTCTTCGCCGCCCGGGGCCTCGCGCCCGTGCTCGACGACGCCCTCGAGGCCTGCGCGGGGGTGAGCTTCGGCTTTCAGACGGCCCTCGACGAGGACCGGCTCCAGACAGGCATCGACGCGTGGTACCTCCGCCACGTCTACGGCCTGCCGCACCCAGCGCCGCAGCGCGCGCAGCTCGCCGCGGCGCTGGCCACGCTGGTGGAGGACGGGCACCTGCTCTACGCGTGGCTCCTGGGCGAGCTTGGCGCGAAGTGCGGCCTCGACGTGCGCGTGCCCCTCGAGAAGGAGCGCCCCTACCTCAACGTGTCGCGGCTCCACGACGGGTACTGGCTCACGCACCTGGTGCTGCTCGACACCGACTATCTCGCGCGGCCCCCGAGCGACCCCCGCGCCGCCGATTGGGCTGACGCGCTCGAGGGCCTCGTGCCCTGGCTGGCGAAGAAGGGGCACCTGGACCTCGCCGGCGAGGTGGCCCTGTGCCTCGACGTGCTGGGCCGCGACCCGACCCCCGCGCTGCGCCTGGTTGAGGCCTCGCCGCCGGGCGACGACCCCCACGAGGTGGCCACGGGCCTGCTCGCCCTTTCAGGGGAGTGACATCGCGCTACAGCGTTGTGGCAGAAAACTCGCATCCCCACCCCCGGCCGCTACGGTTCGGCGGTTCGACAGCCTCACCCGGAGCCGCACATGCCCGAGATGCCCACGCTGGGTCCTCCCCCGAAGCAGAGCCCCATGGTGCCCATCGCCATCACCGCGGTGGTGGTCGGCTGCCTCACCGGTGGCATCTACTGGGTCCGCAACCGTGACGAGGCGCCCCCGCCGGTGACGCCGTCGGTCGAGGTGGCTCCCGCGGCGGTCGAGGTCAGCGGCGCGCCCACGCCGATCGCGGAGGTGCCGCCCTCGACCGGGGCCCCGGCGCCTACCGCGGCGCCCACCGGCCCGCGGGGCTTCACCGTCGCCATCGACGGGCCACTCGAGTCGGCCGTGGTGAGCGCCGCCGGCAAGGAGGTCGGCCTTCCGCTGACTCAGGTCATCAACCGCTCGCTCGTGTGGTGGGTGCGCGTGCCGCAGGACCTGGTGAAGGGCGACTCGCTCTCGGTGGTGTACGAGCCGCGCGACGGCCAGGAGCCGGTGGTGCACGCGGTGCGCTTCACCAGCCGCAAGCACGGCCGCACCTTCGAGGCCTACCGCTACAAGCCGGCCGCCGGGCAGTTTGCCCGGTACTTCCAGGCCGACGGCACGGAGCTCGAGGAGCACCTGGTCGACGGCCCCCTCGACGTCTACGAGCAGATCACCTCGCTGCTGCGCGACGGGCGCAAGCACAAGGGCGTCGACTTCAAGACGCCCGTGGGCACGCCGGTGAAGGCGCCCTTCGACGGCGTCATCGCCCGCAAGAACTGGAACTTTCGCGGCAACGGCAACTCCGTCGAGCTCGAGGAGGTCGGCGGCGCGGGGCGCACGGCGTTGTTCCTGCACCTGGCTGAGCTGCCGAAGTCGCTCGCCGTGGGGCAGCGGCTCAAGCGGGGCGAGGTCTTCGCGAAGTCGGGCAACACCGGCCGCAGCTTCGCGCCGCACCTCCACTACCAGCTCATGAAGGGCGACAAGGTGCTCGACCCCTTCGAGGCCCACCGCACCGGGCGGGGCTCGCTCGCCGCGGCCGACAAGGCCAGCTTCGAGGCGAAGAAGAAGGAACTCGAGGCCACCCTCCCCCCGGCCGAGTTCGCGGGCGGCTGAGTCAATGCTGGCGAAAACCCGCGAGCGCGCCTACCTTCGCAAGCCGATGAAGCGACTGGGAGTTCTCCTCATCGCCCTGCTGGGGGCCTCGGCCGGTGCCGCAGAGCTGACGCGCGTGGCGTCGTCCTTCGAAGAGAAGGACCCCTTCGGCATGTTCCTGGACTTCACCTTCGACCGCATCCAGGACCGGGGGAAGATCGTCCGCGAGTGGTACCAGCTGGGCGACCTGCAGGACGTGACGGAGCTCTTCTACCAGCGCCACGAGACGCGGCTGGGCATCGACGCGCATATCGGCATCTACAAGGACCTCGAGTTTCACCTGGGGGTGCCCATCGTCTTCCAGTCGGATCGCACCTGGCGCTACGCCGCGGGCACCACCAACGACAACACCACCATCAACCGCAACTGCACCCTGGACCCGCGCGGCACGCTCTGCTCGAACCCGGGCTCGGGCAACGGCCAGCTCTTTCAGGTGGGTGACCCCCAGAGCGCCTCGTACCGCAGCGGGCTGGGCGACTTCACCTTCGGCCTCGCGTGGAACGCCTTCGTGCAGAAGAAGGACCCCAGCAAGCCGAACTGGACGCTGCGCTTCGACTACACGGCGCCCACGGCGGCGGTGATCAACCCCACCCTGGCGACCACCAGCGCGAGCCGCGGGGCCATCGGCGACCGGGTGCACCGCTACACCTTCAGCACCGCCGTCTCGAAGAAGCTGGGCCGCCACGTCGAGCCGTACATGGGCATCGCGTACACGCTGCCGTGGCGCGGCCCGGGCTTCTACTCGAACTGCGACGACGCCTCCGACGCGAGGCAGGGCCGGGCCGAGAACTGCGGCATCGAGGCGTGGGGCCGCGACGAGACGGGCGTGCGGCCTGCGCACACCGGCGGCGCCCAGATGGGCATCGAGCTGACGCCGTTCTCGCGCGAAGAGCGGCACCAGCGCGTCACCTTCGACGTGCGCGCCTTCTTCAACTACGTGTCCGAGGGCCGGTACTACAACGAGCTGAGCGACCTGTTCGGCAAGCTGCTCTACACGTCGGACTACGGCACCGTCGGCGGGCAGCTCGGCTTCATCGGCCAGGCCGCGGAGTTCGTCACCCTGCGTGCCTCGACGTCGATCGCCTACAACACCGAGCGGTTCCTGACGAACGAGCAGATCGGCAAGGACCTCAACGGCAACGGCACCGTCGACATCACCGCCGCGCCGCAGGAGATCAACCCGAACCACGACTTCCGCATCGACCGCGTCGGGCGCCGCTTCAGGATCCAGGAGAACTACGTGTTCCGGATCATGGTGACGGCGTACTTCAACTTCTAGAACGGCGGCCGGCAGGAGCGTGGTTCGGTCGGTGACCGGGCGCGCTGCTCGAGACGTGCAGCCCCTCGCTTCGCGACCTCGGCGGGGGCCCTGCAGACTCGGCGTTGAGCCCGAGGGCCTGTTGGGCTGCGTCGCGGTCGTCAGAACAGCCGCCTCGCAACCCAACGTCACCGTCACGACGCCGAGCGGCCATGAGGCCCCGGGCTCGAGGTCGCGGGGCACGCCGCGAAGAGCGCACCGCGCACACGACCTGACCGTACCGCCCCCTTCAGGGCAACGCCCGCGACGACTCGACGCCGCCGAGGACTCACCGCCCCCGCGCGAGCTGTCGCTGCGTCGGCAACCCCGCCACCGCCCCGAGCTTCGTCACCACCCGCGCCCCGACCAGGCACCCGAAGCGCGCGTGGCCCTCGATGGCGTCCATGTCGCCCTGCTCACCGAGCGCCGCGCGGGAGGCGTACTGCCGCGTGAGCCCATAGAGGAACCCCGACGTGAAGCCGTCACCCGCGCCGGTGGTGTCGACGACCTTCACCCGGGGCGCGGTGACGAAGCGCGTCTCGCCCCGAAACCGCACCGCCGCCCCCTTCGCGCCCCGCGTCACCACGCCCACCATCACCCCTCGCCGCTGGAGCGCGTCGAGGGCCTCTTCCACGTCCTTCGTCCCCGTAGCGAACTCGATCTCCTCGTCGGACAGCTTCACCACCGCGCAGTGCGCGAAGAGCTGGTCGAGCAGCCGGCGCAGCACCTTCGGCTCCTTCCACAGGTGCAGGCGGAGGTTGGGGTCGGTGCTGGTGAGCTGCCCCGCCTCGAAGGCGGCCTTCACGGCCCCGCGCACGGCGGCCCGCGCCCCGGGGTGAATGAGGGAGTTGGTGCCCACGTGCAGCACCTTCGCCCGGGCGATGAGCCCGCGCGCCGGCGCGGTGTCGCGCTCGTCGAGGAAGGTCTCGGCGGCGCGCGTGCGGTAGAAGGTGAAGCTGCGCTCGCCGGACCTCGTGAGCGACACGAAGCCCAGGCCCGTCTTGCCCTCGCTCGTCTGCCGCAGCCGCGAGACGTCGACGCCCTCGCGCCGCAGCCCGGTCTTCAGGAACGCGCCGAACTCGTCGTCGCCGGTGACGCCCACCAGCGCCGAGCTGCCGCCCAGGCGCCGCACGCCCACGGCCACGTTCGCCGGCGCGCCGCCCAGGCACGGCGTCCACCGCGCGACGTCGCGCACCCGCTGCCCCCGCCGGTCTGGGAGAAAGTCCACCAGCGCCTCGCCGAGACACACCACGTCGGTCATCAGTCCGTCCCCACTTGTTCCATGAAGGCCACGGCCTTGAGCCGCCGGCCGAGGTGGTGCGCGATGAAGAGGTTGAGCAGCTCACGGCAGCGGGCCCGCACCTCGGGCGGCAGCGGGGTGCGCGCCCCCGCCTGGAGCCGGGCCAGCGCGTCGACGACCTCCGGGCGCACCGTCACGCCGTGCGGCACGCGGGCGCTGCAGCCGAAGCACACCACGCCGCCGTGCTGGGGGTCGAAGCGGGGCCGCTCGCCGGTGGGGCCGCCGCAGAGCACACACGGCGAGAAGCGCGGCATGAAGCCGGTGTGCTGGAGCGCCTCGAGCTCGAACTTGAGCAGCGAGGTGGGCCCCGCCTGCGCCTCGTCGAGGAGCGCCAGGTAGGCCACCAGCGCGTCGAAGAGGGGCTCGTGGGGCTGGTGGTCGCGCGTCAGCTCGCGGCACAGCTCGAGGCAGTAGAGCGCCCGGGCGATGCGCGGCAGATCCTCGCGCAACTTGAAGAAGGAGCGGATGACGTCGACGCCGTCGAGGCGGCTCACGTCGCCGCCGGTGGTGACGAGGCGGGCGGTGAGGTGCGTGCCCGCCTCGAGGGCCCCGGCGAAGCGGCGCTTCGACTTGCGCGCGCCGGCCGCGAAGGCCGAGAGGCGCCCGTGGCCCCGGGTGAAGAGCGTCACCACGCGGTCGGCCTCGCCGTAGTCGAGGGAGGACAGCACCACGGCCTCGTCGCTGAAGCGGTCAGCCACGGCGCCTCACCGGTGCGTGTAGCGCACCGCCAGCTCGTACATCGCGTTCCAGGCGAGCAGCGCGGCGACCAGGAGCGTGAGGGCCACCGTCGTCCACGCGGCGCTCGAGGCGCGCTCGCGGCGCACCTTCTCGAGGGCGGCCGGGTCGAAGGCCTCGGCCTTCGGCGCCTCGGGGATCTCGTGGAAGCGGGTGAGGACGTCGTCGGGCGCCAGGCCCACCACCGAGGCGTAGCTGCGGATGTAGTTCAAGATGAAGACGCGCTCGGGGAAGCGCTCGGCCTGGCCCTCCTCGAGGGCGCCCAGCAGCGTGGGGGGGATCTTCGTCTGCCGGGCCACCTCGTCGAGCGAGAGCCCCTTGCGCTGCCGCTGCGCCTGCAGGTACCGCCCGAAGTCCCCGTAGTCCGTGCTCATGGCGCGGGGATCTGGGCCTTGAGGCCGAGGCAGAGCTCCTTCTGCTCGTCGCCCGTGGCCTTCTCCACGCAGGTGTCGAGGGCCTTCGCCGCGCCCGCGAAGTCGCCGGCGTTCACCAGGCACACGCCGTCGCGCTGCCAGGCGTCGGCGCGATCGGGGCAGCTCTCGCGGAACTTGCCGAAGCTCTTGCACGAGTCGGCGGCGTTGCCCTGCGACTCGTGCACCTGCCCCAGCCACAGGTGGCCCAGGCAGAACTTCGGGTTCACGCTCACGGCGTTGCGCAGGTACTCGAGGGCGGGCTTCACCTCGCCCTTCTTGAAGTACGCCCAGCCGATGTTGCCCTGCGGCAGGTACGGCTCGCGGTAGGTGACGTCGTCGAGGGCCACCTTGTACTGGGCGATGGCGTCGTCGTAGCGCTTCATCTCCATGTAGAGGGCGCCCAGGTTGGTGCGCGCCTCGGGGAACGGGGTCCGCAGCTCGAGGGCCTTCGTGTACGCCTGGTGGGCCTCCTCGAGGCGGTGGAAGCTCTGGTGCAGCACCAGCGCCTTCAGGTGCCAGGCGTCGGCGTTGCCGGGGTCGAACTTGAGCGCCTCGTCGGCCTCCTTGATGGCCACCTGCGGCGACTTGACGAGGTTCTGTACGCCCAGGTCGTAGTGGAGCTGGCCCTGCTCGCGGTCGCGCTCCGAGACGTGGGCGCAGCCGCCCACGAGGGCCAGCAGGCAGAAGGCCGAGAAGATCTTCGCCAGCTGCTGGGTGGTCACCGAGGGCAGCGCGCCGGCCGACGACTGCTTCTTCGCGGCGGGGCTGGCGGGGCCCCCACCCGGCTGCTGCGGGGGCGGCGGCTCACGGAGAAAGACGGGCATGGTGCGCACCAGGGCGTCCTGCTCCGCCGGCGGCCGGCCGGTGAAGTTGAGGTTGTCCATCATGAAGCCCATCGACTCCACGAAGCCCAGGGCCTCGGCCTCTTCGTTGGCGAACTGCTCTGCGGGCACCGTGCCGGCCGAGGGCACGTAGACGGCGCTCTCGCCGCTGTGCGGCATGTAGAGGTAGACGAAGCAGGCGTAGCCCGCCGGCCCGCGGAGCCCGAGCACGAAGGACATCGCCGGCCCCGCCTTCCTCCCGGGGATGGCGAGGTTCGGCTGGTTCAGCGACTGGTACAGCAACACCACCTGCTCCTTCGCCGCGGGCAGGCCGCGGAGTCGCTCGTCGATCGTGAACATGGGTCAGCGCGTGGTGAAGCTGTATTCCTGGGTGGCGTCGGCGGTATCCGCCGCGGTGCGGGTGAAGGTCAGCACCTGCTTCTCGATGGTGACCTGGTCGGCCCTGGTGTTGCCCTCGCCGATGATGACGCGGAAGACGTGCTTCGCGTTGAGGCTCCGGGGCTGCGCGGGGTCAGCGTACTTCTTCTTCGCCTGCACGATGACGGCGTTGCGCCCCGGCTTGAGCGAGGGGGTGATGTCGGTGACGAGCTGCTCGTCGCCGCTCTTGAGCGAGCGGAAGAACTTGCCGTTCAAGAACAGGTCGATGTCGTACTCCGTCGCGCCCGACGGGCTCTGCTCGGTGACGAGGAAGTACCGCTGGGTGATGGCGGCCTCGGGCTTCGGCTCCTTCTCGCCGCCGGCCAGCGTCACCTTCTTGACGGAGTAGCCCGGGGCGTCGATCTGCACGTCGCCCTTCTCGTCGAGGCGCACCGTCACCTTCTCGAAGGTGTGGTTGGCCAGGCCGCTCACGTTGACGCCATTGACGTACACCTCGGCCGCCCACACCGAGGTCGACCCCCACAGCACCAGCAACAGCAGCAGCGCGCGCTTCATGTCGTACAGCTCCTTTCCGGCCGACAAAACCCAAGTCGCGACGCGGACATAGCGCATTCTCGGCGTGGTTGGCACCCGAGGGAAATTCGCGTACTGACCGCGCCATGTCGTTCTTTTCCCGACTCCGCCTCGCCCTGGCCTTCCTCTTCGGTGGCCCCGCGCTCCCCGTCGCCGCGCTCCCGGCCCCCACGCCCACGCCCGCGCTCCCGCCGCCGACGCCCGCCCTCACCGCGGAGCAGCACCACGCGGCGGGGCTGTTTCTTCTTCAGCTCCTCCAGCGCGAGGGCCGCTTCCTCGACTTCCTCCAGGAGGACGTGAGCGGCTTCTCGGACGGCGACGTGGGCGCCGCGGCGCGGGTGGTGCACGAAGGGTGCAAGAAGGTGCTCGCCCAGTACGTGCCCATCGCGCCGGTGGTGACGCAGCGCGAGGGTGACATGCTCGAGGTGCCGAAGGGCTTCGACGCCAACCGCTTCCGCCTCACGGGCAACGTGACGGGCGAGGGGCCGTGGAAGGGCGCGCTCAAGCACCACGGCTGGGTGGCGACGGCGGTGCACCTGCCGGCCGTGCCCACCACGGTGGACGTGAAGGTGCTGGCGCCGGCCGAGGTGGAGCTGTCGTGAAGTACGCCATCGGCCTCGACCTCGGGACGACGCACTCGGCCCTCTCGTACCTCGCCCTCGACGCGAAGGAGGGCCGCGGCCCCCAGCAGGCCGTGCTGCCCGTGCCGCAGCTCACGGCGCCGGGCACGGTGGAGAGCAAGCAGCTGCTGCCCTCCTTCCTCTACCTCGCGGCGGCCGCCGAGTTCCCCGACGGGTCGCTCGGTCTGCCGTGGAAGAAGAACCCCGGCTTCACCGTGGGCGAGCTGGCGCGCACGCACGGCGCCAAGGTGCCCACGCGGCTGGTGTCGTCGGCCAAGTCGTGGCTGTGCCACGGCGGCGTCGATCGGCGCGCGGCGATCCTCCCCTGGCAGGCGCCGCCCGACGTGACGAAGGTGTCGCCGGTGGAGGCCGCGGCGAAGTACCTCGAGCACCTGCGCCACGCGTGGGACAAGGAGTTCGGCAAGGGCGCCGCGCTCGCCGAGCAGGAGCTGGTGGTGACGGTGCCCGCGTCCTTCGACGCCGCCGCGCGAGACTTGACGCTCGAGGCGGCCGCTCAGGCGGGCCTGCCGCGGGTGACGCTGCTCGAAGAGCCCCAGGCCGCGCTCTACGCGTGGCTCGAGGCCATGGGCAGCGACTGGCGCAAGCAGCTCCAGGCCGGCGACGTGCTGCTGGTGGTGGACGTCGGCGGCGGCACGAGCGACTTCTCGCTCATCCGCGTCAGCGAGGAGGGCGGCGAGCTGCGCCTCGAGCGCTCGGCCGTGGGAGACCACATCCTCCTGGGCGGCGACAACATGGACCTGGCGCTGGCCTACACGCTCAACGAGAAGCTCAAGCAGGCGGGCAAGACGCTCGACGCCTGGCAGCTCACGGGCCTCACGCACGCCTGCCGGGCGGCGAAGGAGCACCTCTTCGAGAGCGAGAAGGCCCAGAAGGCGCCCATCAGCGTCGCCGGGCGCGGCAGCTCGCTCATCGGCGGCACGGTGAAGACCGAGCTGCTGCGCGAGGAGCTCGAGCGCGTGTTGACCGAGGGCTTCTTCCCGCGCGTGAAGGCCGACGAGGCGCCCTCGCAGGCGCGCCGCTCCGGCCTCGCCCAGGTCGGCCTGCCCTACGCGCAAGACGCGGCCATCACCCGGCACCTCGCGGCCTTCCTCACGCGGCAGGCGAAGTCGCTCAACCTCGAGTCGGGCTTCGCCCGGCCGACCGCGGTGCTCTTCAACGGCGGCGTCTTCAAGGCGGCCCCGCTGCGGGCGCGCGTGATGGAGACGCTCAACGCCTGGCTCGCGGCCGACCAGGCGCCGGCGGCGCGGGAGCTGCCCGGCGCGGACCTCGACCTCGCCGTCGCGCGCGGCGCCGCGTACTACGCGTGGGTGAAGGCGGGCCACGGCATCCGCATTCGCGGGGGCACGGCGCGGGCGTACTACGTGGGCGTGGAGTCGCCGACGCTGGCGGTGCCGGGCTTCACGCCGCCGGTGAAGGCGCTGTGCGTGGCGCCCTTCGGCATGGAGGAGGGCACCCAGGCCGACGTGCCGCCGCAGGAGTTCGGGCTCGTCGTCGGCGAGCACACGCGCTTCCGCTTCTTCAGCTCCTCCACGCGGCGCGAGGACACCGTGGGCACGTGGCTCGAGGACGCCGAGCGCACGCCCGACGTCGAGGAGCTGCCGCCCATCGAGACCGCCCTGCCCGGCACCAGCCACCAGCTCGTGCCGGTGAACCTGCAGGCCGCGGTGACGGAGCTGGGCGCCCTGGAGCTGCGCTGCGTCGAGAAGGGCGGCGAGGGCCGCTGGAAGCTCGAGCTCAACGTGCGCCCGGAGTGAGGCCATGGCCCGGTACGTCGTCGGCATCGACCTAGGCACGTCGAACTGCGCGGTCGCGTACACCGAGCCCGCCGCGGGCGTCGGCGCGAAGGTGCACGACTTCCCCGTGCCGCAGCTCGTGCGGCCCGGTGAGCTGACGCCCAGGCCGCTGTACCCCTCCGCCGTCTACCTGCCCTTTGCCGGCGAGTTCCCCGAGGGGTCGCTCGCGCTGCCGTGGGCGGCGCCGCCGCACGTCACCGGCGAGCTCGCGCGCTGGCAGGGCGGCCGCGTGCCCGGGCGCGTCGTCGCCTCGGCGAAGAGCTGGCTCATCCACGCCGGGGTCGATCGCCAGGCGGCGATCCTCCCCTGGGGCTCCCCGGCCGACGTGCCGCGGCTCTCGCCGGTGCAGGCGCAGGCCGCGCTCCTCCAGCACCTGCGCGACGCGTGGGATCACTCGCACCCCGAGGCCCCCCTCGCGCAGCAGGAGGTGGTGCTCACCATCCCCGCGTCCTTCGACGAGGCGGCGCGCGCGCTGACGCTGCAGGCGGCGCGAGACGCGGGCTTCGACCTCCAGCACCTCTCGCTGCTCGAGGAGCCGCAGGCGGCCTTCTACGACTTCACCTCGCGGCACCGGAACAGCCTGGCGAAGGCGCTCAAGGACGTTCGCCTCGTGCTGGTGGTGGACGTCGGCGGCGGCACCACCGACTTCAGCCTCGTGCAGGTGGCGATGCTGCCCGAAGGGCCGGCGCTCAAGCGCATCGCGGTCGGCGAGCACCTGCTGCTGGGCGGCGACAACATGGACGCCGCGCTGGCCCGGCACCTCGAGGGCAAGGCGCTCGGCGAGGGCAGGCGCTTCACCGGCGCGCAGTGGACGCAGGCGATGCAGGTCGCCCGCGGAGCCAAGGAGGTGCTGCTCGGCGACACGCCGGCGGCGAGCCAGAAGATCTCCATCGCCGCGGGCGGCAGCAAGCTGCTCGGCGGCACGGTGTCGGCGGAGCTCACGCGCGAGGAGGTCGAGGGGCTCGTCGCGCGCGGCTTCTTCCCCGACGTCGACGCCACCTCGCTGCCGGAGACGCCGAAGCGTGGCGCCGTGGTGGAGCTGGGCCTGCCCTTCGCGCAAGACGCGGCCATCACCCGGCACCTCGTGGCCTTCCTGAAGGCGCACGCCGCCGCGGGGCACCTCGCGCTCGGCGAAGCGGCCGACGCGCCGGGGCTCCCGCGGCCTGACGCCATCCTGCTCAACGGCGGCGTCTTCAACTCGCCGGTGCTCACCCGCGCGCTGGTGGACACCGTCTCGCGGCTGTGGCCCGAGGAGAAGCGGGTGCCGCTGCTCAAGCACGACTCGCTGGACCTCGCGGTGGCGCGCGGCGCGGCGTACTCGGGGCTCGCGCGAAAGGCCCTGGGCAAGAAGATCGGCGGCGGCGCGCCCCGGGCGTTCTACGCGGTGGTCTCCAGCGACGGCGCGCGCAAGGGCGTGTGCCTGGTGCCCCGCGGCCTCGAGGAGGGCGAGACGGTCGAGCTCACCGGCCGCGACTTCACCCTCACCCTCGGCAGGCCGGTGCAGTTCCAGCTCGTGTCCACCACCGCCGACCGCCTCGACAAGCCGGGCGAGCTGGTAGACGTGGCGGGCGACGAGTTCCACGCGCTGCCGCCCATCCACACCATCCTCCAGGGGCAGAAGGGCGCGACGGTGAAGGTGCACCTCGTGGCCACGCTGACCGAGGTGGGCACGGTGGCGCTCTCCTGCGTCTCGGGCGAGCAGCGGTGGCGGCTCGAGTTCGAGCTCCGCGGCGCGATGAAGGGCGAGGCGCTCACCGTCACCGAGGCGATGCCGGCGCGCTTCACCGACGCGACCCTCGAGGTCGACCGCGTCTTCGGCACCAAGCCTTTGCCGGTGGAGCCGAAGGACGTGAAGCACCTCTTCCGCACGCTCGAGAGGGTGCTCGGCCCCCGCGAGAGCTGGACGGTGCCGGTGCTGCGCGAGCTGTGGACGCCGCTCTTCGCGGGCGCCGCCAAGCGCCGCCGCTCACCGGACCACGAGAAGGTGATGTACCAGCTGCTCGGCTACGCGCTGCGGCCGGGCGTGGGCTACCCGCTCGACGCCTGGCGCTGCGAGCAGACCTTCACCCTCTTCAAGGACCTCGTCACGCACCACGGCGAGCAACCCATCTGGATCGAGTACTGGGTGCTCTGGCGCCGCATCGCGGGCGGCCTCACCGAGCCGGCCCAGCAGGCTCTCTGGGCGGTGCTCGAGCCGCAGCTGCGGCGCAAGGTGCCGGTGGGGCTCCCGCCGCCGACGGGCAAGCTCAAGGGGGTGCAGCCCCAGGGCCTCGAGGAGATGGTGCGCTGCGCCGCGGCCCTCGAGCTGCTCGCGCCGGCCGAGAAAGAAGCGCTCGGCGGGTGGATCGCCTCGCGCCTCGCCGCGCCGGAGACCGCCGGAGGCCCCTGGGCCTGGTCGCTGGGGCGCCTGGGCGCGCGCGTGCCGGTGCAGGGCGCCACGCACCGGGTGGTGTCCACCGAGGTGGCGACGCGGTGGATCGACGCGCTCCTCGCCCTCGACCCCAGGCGCCACGACGGCGCGCCCTTCGCCCTCTCGCAGCTCGCCCGACGCACCGGCGATCGCTCCCGCGACGTCGACGACGCCACCCGCGAGAAGGTGCTCGCCGCGCTCACCGCCGCGAAGGCGCCTGACTCGTGGAAGCAGCTCGTCGCCGAGGTGGTGCAGCTCTCGGCCGCCGACGAGGCGCGTGCCCTGGGCGACACCCTGCCCATCGGGCTGGCGCTCTGACGCCTGCGGCTGGCACGCTCGCCTCATGTGCGGCCGCTACGTCCTCAAGGCCTCGGGCCCGGAGCTGGCCCGGGCGTTTCACCTCGACGAGGTGCCGCCGTGGACCGCGCGCTTCAACATCGCGCCGATGCAGGCCGCGCCCATCATCGTGGGGCGGGAGGCGCGGCTGGCCCGCTGGGGGCTCCTGCCGCCCTGGGCGAAGGACGCCAGCCTCGCGCACAAGCTCATCAACGCCCGCGCAGAGACCCTGGCCGAGAAGCCCGCCTTCAAGGAACTCCTCGTCGCGCACCGCTGCGTGGTGCCCACCAACGGCTTCTTCGAGTGGCGCCACGAGGGGGAGCAGCGGCTGCCCCACTACGTGCACCCGGCCGACGGAAGCCTGCTGGCGATGGCGGGGCTGTGGAGCCGCTGGCGCGGGCCGGATCACCTCGACGTCGACACCTTCACCGTCATCACCACGCGGTCGAACGCCGCCCTGCAGTCTCTGCACGATCGCATGCCGGCGCTGCTCGACGACGAGGGCCGCGCGCGCTGGCTCTCCGGCCCCTCCCACGACGTCCCCGCCCTCGAGGCGCTCCTCACCCCCTGGCACGGCGCGGCCCTGGAGGCGACCCAGGTGTCCCAGCACGTGAACTCGGTCGCGGTGGACGACGAGCGCTGCCTCGAACCGGCGCAGACCGTTCAGCTCCGGTTGCTGTAGGCTCCCGCCCTACCGATGAGCAGCCCCTGGGATGACGTCCGCCGAGAGTCGCTGGAGATGCCCGCGCTGGGCAACCTCAGCCGCCCACGCCCGTCGCCGCTGCCGTGGATGCTGCTGACCGTGTCCATCGCCATGACCGTCGGCGTGCTGCTGGTGGGGCGCTCGCGGCTGGAGGACGAGCGGGTGCGCACGGCGACGGCGCTCAAGGCCAACGACGAGGTGAAGGGGCAGCTCAAGGCGACCCAGGCGACGCTCGACGAGGCCCGCGCGGCGACGACGGCCGCCGACGAGAAGGCCGGGGAGCTCTCGCAGCAGTTGGTGAACCTCGAGCTCGAGAACCGGCGCCTGCAAGACGAGCTCGCCCGCGCGCGCGCGGCCCTGCCCAGGGGCAAGAAGTGAGCACGCTGCTGCTCGCCCTCGTGCTCGCGGCGCCCTTCCCGCTCCCGAGCATCGACGGCAAGCCGCTGGCGGTGACGGCGAAGCAGAAGACCTTCCGCCTGCCCATGCGCTTCGAGAAGGTGAAGAAGTTCTACGCCGAGCAGCTCCTCGTGCAGCCGGGCGTGGCGCAGCGCGAGACGGGCGTGAGCGGCCAGCGGGTGCTGACCCTCACCACCGACGCGAAGGGCGAGACCTGGAAGAAGGCCGTGGTGCGCGAGCGCGAGACCGAGACGGTGGTGGAGGTGACGCCGGTGTTGGTGCTCGACGAGGAGGCCATCAGCGGGCGCGCGAAGCCGCTGGTGCAGTTCGTGTTCGGCCGCTCGCCTGAGGTGACGAAGGCCGTCGAGGGCATCGACCACACCGAGGCGGTGCGGAAGTAGCCGCGCGCCGGTTCAGGGCATCCGTCGGAGGAAGGCAGAGACCTCGGCGATGAAGCGCGTGAGGTCGTCGATGGCCTGCCGCAACGCCGCGCGCACGAGCTGGACCCGCGCGAATCAGCTGCGGAAGGGGTTCTGCAGCACGATGGTCTCGCCGCGCTCGGCGCCGACCGAGATGCACACCACGGGCACGCCGGTGATCTCCTCCACGCGCCGCACGTAGCGCTGGGCCGCGGGGGGCAGGTCGTCGAGCGTGCGCGCGCCGGCGAGCGTCTGCTCCCAGCCGGGGAGCTCCTCGTAGATCGGCTGCACGCGCGAGAAGTCGTCGAGGTCGCCGGGCAGCTCCGTCAGCCGCTTGCCGTCGAGCTCGTAAGCGGTGCAGATCTTCAGCGTCGCCAGGCCGCTGAGCACGTCCATCTTGGTGAGCGCGAGGCCCCACAGGCCGTTGACGCGGGCCGCGTAGCGCAGCACCACCGTGTCGAGCCAGCCGCAGCGCCGCGGGCGGCCCGTGGTGGCGCCGAACTCGTCGCCCACCTTGCGCAGCCGCTCGCCGAGCTCGTCGGACAGCTCCGTGGGGAAGGGGCCCGCGCCGACGCGCGTGGTGTAGGCCTTGGTGATGCCCAGCACCCGGTCGATGGCCGTGGGGCCCAGGCCCGAGCCGACGGCCGCGTTGCCAGCCACCGTGTTGGAGCTGGTGACGAAGGGGTACGTGCCGTGGTCGACGTCGAGCAGCGTGCCCTGCGCGCCCTCGAACATGATGCGGGTGCCCTTGCGGACCTGCTCCGAGAGGAAGAGCGACGCGTCGCCCACGAAGTCCTTGAGGCGGGCGCCCAGCACCAGGAACTCGGAGGTGATGGCCTCCACGTCGAGCAGGGGCTCCTCGGCCTTCGCGTTCTTCGCGAGCCGGGCGATCTCCTCGAGGGCGTCGGGCAGGCGCTCCTTGATGCGCTTGCGCAGGCGATCGCCGTCGAGCAGATCGCGCACGCGCACGCCGCGCCGCGCGACCTTGTCTTCGTAGGCCGGGCCGATGCCGCGCCCCGTGGTGCCGATGGCCCCGCCGCCGCGCGCCTTCTCGCGGAGCGCGTCGAGGTGCTTGTGCCAGGGGCAGATGACGTGGGCGTGCTCGGAGATCATGAGCTGCGTGGGGTCCTGCAGGAACCCGCGCGCGCGCAGCCCGTCGATCTCCTTCATCAGCACCGTGGGGTCCACCACGCAGCCGTTGCCGATGACGCAGGTCTTCCCCGCGTGGAGGATGCCGGAGGGGATGAGGTGCAGGACCGTCTTCTGCCCGCCCACCACCAGCGTGTGCCCGGCGTTGTTGCCGCCCTGGAAGCGCACGACGACCTGCGCGTGCTCCGTCAGGAGGTCGACGATCTTCCCTTTTCCTTCGTCGCCCCACTGGGCGCCGACGACGACGACGTTCGGCATGGCGGTGCCGCTTCTACGCGCCCGCCTCCCCCACCTCCAGCCCTCATTCCGTCACGCGGGGTGGCAGCGGTACACGTACCCACACCCGTTGGCCTCGCAGAATCTGCGCTCCCTGAGCCCCCAGCGGTCGTCGCGCTGGGCCCCGGCGAGGGCCGCGGCGTCGGCGAGCAACCCGGCGCTGATGTCCGGCGCGGTGCCGACGCCCTCGAGCCAGCGCGGCGCCCGGTCGTCTTCGCGGAGGAAGACGATGCCGGCCTTCACGGGCTTCGCCTGGCCCAGCAGCCGCCGCGCGGCCAGCGCGTAGCACTCGAGCTGGAAGCGGTAGGGCTCCAGGCCCGCCGGGGGCGCCTTCGAGGTCTTGTAGTCGACGACGAGGAGCTCGCCTTCGGTCTCCACGACGAGGTCGATCTGCCCGCGCACGACGAGGCCCGGGCCCGAGGCGCCGTCGAGGCGCAGCGCGAAGGGGAGCTCGCGGTGCACGCCGGCGGGCGCCGTCGCGGCGGCGAGGAAGAAGCCGGTGCCCAGCGTGGCCTCGACCCACGCCAGCACGTCGTCGGTGGCGAGGCGCTCGAGGCCCTCGGCCCGGCGCACCGCGCGAAGCGCCTCACTCAGCCGAGGCGTGCCCACCGCGTCGAGCGGCGCGAGCTCGAGGAGCCGGTGGGCCGCGGTGCCACGGCTGCGCACGTCGGCGTCCACCTCGGCCTCCCGGCCGTCGCCGTCGAAGCCCACGAGGCGCTCCGAGAGGCCGACCTGGTGCGCGAGGTGGAAGCGCCGCGGGCAGGTTCGGAAGTCCTGCAGCTGCGTCACCGCGAGCGTCATCACGCGGGGCAGCGCCACCCGGGCGGCGCGGGTGCGCTCGACGAGCGCCGCGAGCTGCCGGGCCGCCGTGGCCTCGTCGAGCGCCGGGTCCCTCGAGGCCTGGGCCGCGGGGAGGCTCGCCACGTCGAGGAGGGCAGCCCTGCCGTGCACGCCTTGCCACGCGAGGAAGGGGGCCAGCTCCTTCGCCCAGCAGCGGCCGCGCGGCTTCGCCGGCACGAGGCCAAAGACCACCAGGTCGCGGGCGCGGGTCAGCGCCACGTACAGCAGGCGCAGGGCCTCGGCGCGCTCGCGGCGGCTCCTCTGCGACTGGATCTTCGCGGCCGAGTGCGACTCGAGCGACACCTCGCCGAACGGAATCGGCTTCACCGAGAGGCCGAGCTCGCGATCGAAGCGCACCGGCGGCCCGCCCCCCGGCGCGCCCGTGGCGAGGTCCGGCAGCACCACCACCGGCCACTCGAGGCCCTTCGCCTGGTGCACCGTGCACAGCGTCACCGCGGCGGCGTCGAGCTCGTCCACCACCTCGCCCTGGTCCTCCTTCGGCGCCGTGTCGGCGAGCTCGCGCAGCTCCTGGGCGAAGGCCGCGAGGCTGGCCCCGCGGCGCTCGCGGGCGCTGGCGAAGGTGAGCAGCTTGTCGAGGTTGGCGAGGGCCTGCTCGCCGAAGGGCCCGGCGGCCACGGCCACGCGGTAGCCGAGGTCCTCGAGCGCCACGCGGAGGAGCGCGCGCAGGCCCAGGCGGTCTCGCTCGGCGGCGAGGCGGGTCACGAGGCCGCGCAGCCGCTCCAGCCGCGACCGCTCGTCGTCATCGAGGGCGTCGAGCGCCACGCCACCCTGGAGCACGAGCGTGGCGTCGAGGCCCCAGCGCCGTCCCGCCGTCGGCTGGGCGAGGGAAACGAGGGCCGAGTCGCGCAGGCCCACCATCGGGCTGCGCAGCACGATGGAGAGCGAGAGGGCGTCGTCGCCGTCGGCGATGACCGAGAGGAGCGCCGCGACGTCGAGCACCTCCTGCGCCGCGTAGAAGCCGCGCCCGCGCACCACGCGGTGCCGCACGCCGTGGCGCACGAGGGCCTGGCGGTAGGTCTCGAGCTGCGTGAAGCGCTGAAAGAGGAGCGCCACGTCGCCGCCGCGGGCCTGGCGCGGCGTCTTCGCGTCGGCGCGATCGATGACGGTCCACGCGCCGTCGAGCCCGTGCGCGAGGGCCCGCGCGATGGCCTCCGCGTCGTCGCGGCGCTGCGTCTGGGCGTCGCGCGCCTCGTCGCCGAGGGTGGAGTTGACGAGCCACACCAGCGGCGCGGCCTCGGGGGCGACGGCTCGGTGCGCGGTGAGGTGGTCGTGCTCCGGGAGGTAGACGACCTCGAAGTCCGCCGGGGAGCCCTCGTAGGCCTCGCGGCCCAGCACGCGCGGGAAGCTGGCGTTGAAGGCGGCCAGCAGCGGGGCCGTGGAGCGCCGGCTCGTGCGCAGGTACGCCCGCCCGCCCCCGTTGGCCTCGATGCGCCGGGCCATCACCTCGAAGACGGACACGTCGGCGCCGCGGAACTCGTAGATGGACTGCTTGCGGTCACCGACGACCGCCAGGGCCCCCGGCTCGAGCGGCAGGGAGAGGATCTCGCGGTGCCGGGCCTCGAAGGCCGCGGAGACGGGCCGGGGCGCGCCGTCGCGGCGCTCCGCGAGGAGCAGCACCAGCTCGAGCTGGAGTCGGTTGGTGTCCTGGAACTCGTCGACGAGGAGCACCTGGAAGCGGGCCTGGGCCTCTCGCCGCGCGCCCGCGTCGTCGCGCAGCAGGTCCCTCGCCTGCACGAGGAGCCCCGTGAAGTCGAGCACGCCCTGCTCGCGGAGCGCGGCTTCGTGCTGCGTCGCCACGGCCTCGAGCACGTCGCGCACCTCGGCCTCGAAGGGGGCCATGCGCGCAGCGCCATAGAGGAGCGAGAGGTTCAGGTCGGGGTCGCGCTCCTTGCTTCGCTCGCCCACATAGTGCCGCAGGGTGGCCCAGAGGTCGCCGCGCGCGTTGTAGATGGCCGCGCGGAGGTTGGGCAGCTCGGCGGGGAAGGTCTCCCAGCTGACCCGGCCGAGGGCCTCGGAGAAGGAGGCGAGGCGCTCGGTGTCCTTCGCGCGGGCGCCAGCGCCCCGGGCGACGAGGGCGCGGAGCTCCCGGAGCGTGACCTCGAAGCGCTCCCGCAAGAGCGCCGCGTCGGCGATGGCCGCGTAGCGAGGCGACTGGCCCTCTTCGCGCAGGCGCGCGCAGACGCCGGCGAGGGCCAGGACCAGGGTCTCGAAGCCCAGCTCGGCGACGAGCTCCGCCATGGGCGACTCGCGCTCGATGCGGCGAAGGAGCTCCCGCTCGACGAGCTCGCTCAGGAGCAGCCGCGCCTCGCGCTCGTCGAGGAGCTCGAAGTGCGGCGACGTGGCGCTCCCCGGCGGCGCGCGGCGGAGGAGCTGCGTGCACAGCGAGTGGAAGGTGCCGATGGTCGCCGCGCCGAGCTCGTCGCGCAGGCCGCGCCAGACGGCCGGCCGGGGGAAGGGCTTGCCGAGCGCCGCGAAGGAGGCCTCGAGCTCGGGCTCCTTCACGGCGCCGTCCGCGAGGGCCGAGAGGCGCTCCCGGAGCCGCGCGCGCATCTCGCCGGCGGCCTTGTCGGTGAAGGTGAGGAGGCCCAGCGCGTGCGCGGGCACCGGCGCGAAGCCCGCGCGCGCGCCGGAGAGCACGTGCAGGCAGGTGGTGACGAGGCTGTAGGTCTTGCCGGCGCCAGCCCCAGCGAGGATGGCGAGGTTGCGCTCGAGGCGCAGCGCCTCGGGCAGCGGGAGCTCGGTGTCGACCGGCTCGTCGTCGGGCTCGTCGTCGCTCGTGGCGGCCGGTGGGAGGACGCCGGCCGAGCGCGATGAGGGCAACGCCCCGGACGCTGGCCGTGCCGCGAGCTCCTCCTGCAGCGCCGTCGCGGCCGGCGGCTCCTCCCGTACACCAGCCTCTGGCGCTGCCGGCACCGCCCCGCCTGCGTCCGCCGCGCTGCGCACTGCTGCAGCACCTGCCTCGACCGCCGCCGACCCGGTCGGCCGACGATCCACCAGCGGAATCACTGTGCTGCCGCGCGCCGCTTCACCTGGCGCGTCAGGCCCCGCGCTTCGCGCTCGCCCCTCACCGCGCGACGACGCCTTCGCGACGGGCTCCTGCGGCGTGGCCGCCGCAGGCTTGACGACCTCAGAGGCCGAGCCCGCGGGCGCCGGCGCACCAAACAGGTCGAGCTGCGGCCCGTCGGCCTTCCCGCGCTTCACGAGCCATCCTCCGGGAGCCGCCGCTCCGAGATGCGGCACAGCGCCGCGAAGTCGCAGAAGCGGCAGTCGAGGGGCCGCGCGCCGAAGTCGCCCTTCCGCAAGCGGCCGAGCAGCCCGTGCACCGCGTTCGCGAGGTTGGGCGAGCCCGCCTCGGCCAGCGTCGCGCGCGTCGTCGCGTCGAGCGCCAGCACCTCGTCCACCGACCCACTCGAACCCAGCGCCTGGTCGAGGGTGAGCTGCTCGTGGCTCCGCACGCCGAGCCACGCGGCCTGCGGCGACCGCCCCGGCAGGAGCGCCTTCGCGGCGAGCAGGTACATCGCCATCTGAAACTCGCTCCGCAGGAGCGTCTCCTTGAGGCTCTTCGGCAGGCTCGTCTTGTAGTCGAGCACCCCCACCGCGCTGGCGCCGACGTCCACGCGGTCGAGGCGCCCCTGGAGGTAGACGTCCTCCTCGCCGGGCAGCGCCCCGGCCAGCTTCACCTCGCGCAGCTCGTCGGGCGCCCCAACGGTCCCGAAGTCGGTCTCCACGTAGCGGGGCCTCGCGCCGGTGAACGGCAGCACCGCAGGGCTCCGAACGAGGCGGTGCACGAGGGCGCGCGCCTTCCGCTGCCCGAGCCGCCACAGCACCGGGTGCCCCACCGGCGCCTTCTTCTCGGTGCGAGCCGCGGCGGCGGCGACGGCGTCGGCGACCTTCGTCATCAACTCCGGGCTGTCACGCCCCAGCAGCCCTGCTTCGTCGAGGGCCGGCACCACCACCGCGAGGGCGTCGTGCCAGAAGCTGCCCGCCACACGGCCGTCGAGGTCCTCCGTCGCCGTCTCCTCGCGCTCGAAGCCCAGCACCCGCGAGGCGAGGCCCTTGAACGCGCAGGCGCCCCACTGGCCGAGCTCGTGCGCGCTGACGGGGTGCGCGGCGTCGAAGCGCAACCTCGCCTGGAGCGCGCCCAGCACGGCCCCGCCGAGCTGCCCGGTGAAGGGGCCGCTGGCCGAGGCTTCTGCGCTGAAGAAGCGCAGGCGCTCGGCCTCGGCGGCAGCGTGGTGCGCGGCCTCGCGAAACCACGGCTCGTCGCCCAGCACGGTCGCGACGCCGCTGCGGCGCGCGTCGGGCGTCGTCTGCCGCGTCTGCGCTGGCCCCAGGCCCTCCAGCGCCGCGCGCACGCGGAGCTCGCCCTCCGTCTGCACGGCGTCGAAGCCCGGCACCGGCGTGCGCCCGAGGGGGACCTCGCGGAAGCCCTCGACGCACCGGGCGAGGGCGTCACGGAACGGCGACGCGAGCTGCTCGCGTCCCCCGTCGTCGGCGCGCGCGCGGCTCACCGTGACCGCCTCACCCGCACAGAGCGCGAGGTGAAAGAGGAGCCGGTCCTCCGCGAGGCGCACCCCGAGCCGCACCTCGCCTTCGCCCGCCGAGGTGCGAAAGAGCGGCCGCCCAGCGAGCCGGTTGAGCGCGGTGCGCTCCTCCTCCGAGCAGACGGCGAGCGGCGGCGCCCGGCCGGGGAAGCGGCCGTCGACCAGCCCGCCGAGGAAGACGTGGGCGAAGCGCCGGCCCGCCGTCTCGCGAGCGTCGAGGAGCCACACGGCCCCGGCGCGCGGCCCCCGGGCGACGAGGTTCAGCTCGCCCGCCGCGAGGCGCACCCAGCGCGAGAAGGCCCGCCGTGACAGCTTCGTGTTGGCCAGCCCGCTCGCCCGCAGCGCGTCGCGCAAGGACGACAGGAGCTGCACGAGCGCCTCGACCGCCGCCTGGTCACGCGCGAGCGCGCGGTCGACCTCCGCGGTGAAGAGCCGGCCCCCATGCGCCTCCGGGCGCCGCGGCGAGGACAGCACGCCCAGCTTCGAGAGCACGTCCCACCATGCGTCGAGCAGCTCGCGGGCCGGCGCCTCCTCGGGGACTGCGCCGCAGAGTTCGAGGAGCCGCTTCACCGCCTGCGCGAGCAGCTCCACGCCGCGGCGCCCCACCCCCTCGCGTGACGCGAAGGCCCCGAGGCGCACCGCGTAGGCGTCGGCGTTCGCGCTCGCGCCGAGGCCGGCATCGCGGGCCCCTGCCTCGCGGAAGGTCCGGCGCGGGGGCGCGGCCTCGGGGGCCAGCAGGCTCACCGCGCGGTGCTCGAGCACGGTCGCGACCGCGTCGGCGGGGTAGCCCGCTTCGGGCAGCTCGAGGAGCGACAGGGCCAGCCGCCCGAGCGGGCTCTGCGCCAGCGGCACGCCGAGCCGCGCGCGCGCCGCGATGCCCTGGTCCGACAGGGCCTCGACGACGGCCTCGGAGTCCTCCGCGAGGTCGCGGAAGACGACGGCGATGGCCTCGGGCGGCACGCCGGCGACGACGAACTGCCGCACGCGGCGGGCGATCTCCCGGGCCTCCTCGCGCTGGCTCGGCGCCGAGAAGGCGAAGAGCCCGGGCGCGGCGCGGCGGCGGGGCTCGTCGGCGAAGGCCTGCGCGCCCACCCACGCCAGCGGGGCGTCGGGGAACTCCGGCTCGACCTGCGCGTCGAGGCCCTGCCAGGTGGCTTCGACCTCGCGCACCGCGGTGACGACGAAGGCGTCGGCGGCGCCCTCCCCGCTCGAGGGCCAGCGCCAGGCGAAGGGCACGTGGGCGCGCTGGCAGGCCGCCGCGAGCGCCCGCAGGAAGCGCAGCCGCGCGCGGGGGAGGTCGTGCAGGTGCCGCACCTCGATGGCCTCGTAGGCCGCGAGCCCCCCAGGGAGGCCCTTCGCGTCGAGGGCCTCCGCAGCCAGGCGCCACCAGTCGCCGCGGTCTACGAAGCCCTGCTTCGCCAGCGCCTCGTCCACGGCGCGCCAGAGCGAGGCGACCGCCCGGGCCCGCGCGCCGAGGCGCTCACCGGCGTCAGCCGCGACCCGCTCCACCTCTCGCGGCGTCACCGCCTGCGAGCGCAAGTGGCCGATGAGCTCCTGCACCTGGGCGGCGAACTCGGGCGTGAGCGCGGTGTCACCAAAGGCGGTGCGCGCGTGCCGAGGCGCCTCGACGCCGAAGACGAGGCGCACGAGCAGCGGCTCTGCGGGCACGAGGGCCGTGGCCCGGCCCGGCTCGGTCCGCTCGAGGAGCTGCGCGAGGGTGCAGGCGCCGCGCAGGTCCACCAGGTCCGACGCACGCGTCTCGTCGAGGAGCCACTGCTCCAGGCGGTCTGAGTCGGGCACGACGAGGAGGCGGCGCATCGGGCGCTGCACATAGCACCCGCCCCCGACAATGCCGCGCTGGGGGTGAGGGCCTGGTTTGAGATTTCGGGTGGAGCCCGCGGCGACACCCGCAGC